>NZ_CP076134.1:1305947-1609394 GCF_018736085.1 Bradyrhizobium sediminis
CGGGAAAAGCCCGGTATTGAGTTGTTGGACGCATCAGCAATTATTGCACAAGCCCCCGAACCTACGCGACGCGCACGCGAGCCACTGCGCTGGGTAGTTGAGCGTCTCGAACGCGGCCGAAAGGAGATATTCTCGGTGGTACCAGACGGCCTATTTGGCTTGTCATTTCCTGACGAAACCGCGTCGTATTTTCTGCTGGAGATCGATCGGGGTACCATTCCTCTCCGCCGCACGGACACGTATGGGACGGCGGCATGGCGAAAGAATATCGAATACAAATTCCGAACCTACTACGAAGGGTGGCGGGCGGACCGCCACATGAAGCAGTTTGGCGTAAAGCAGCTGCGCGTTGTCTGGGTGACGAGCTCGCAGACCCGCCTTGAACACATGCTCGAACTCCAGCGCGACGTTGCGGGCGGAAATGGATCTGCATTTTTCTTGTTCGCGGACAATGACCATTTGCGGTCATCCAATCCGCTTGACCTTGAGTGGGTGAATGGAAAAGGCGAGTTACTCAATCTCGCGGCCTAGGACTTCCTGAGCGTGGTACTAGAAGATTCAAAGTTCCCTGGCCGCCTTGACCAATGGGTCGGGAGAGGTCATTGGGGCTGCCAGTATTTGACGGACTCGAAATGTTTCGGTTCTATTTGGCCTCCACAAATCTAAGCCCCGGTATCTTGATTTCTCGGCAATAGAAAACCTCGCAATTAGGTTGAGGACCTCAGGAACGATGCGCTCCGCTCGTGAATCAAGTGCGCCGCGGTAGAACGCTGCTTCTTGTCGTCCAGAGCCCGGCTGAAGAAAGAGCTTTCTCAGCACGGTTAGGAGTATCTTCAAGCCTTCTGGAATATCCAAGTGAAGTATCTGAGCAGCTGTATTTCCTCCAAGAACGAATGATGAAACATCACAGTCTCTGAAATTCATGGGAAGATCACTCCCCCCAAAGAAGCCGTCGAGTGTGCCGAAGACACATTTCTCGAACTGAGGAAGGTTGTCTGGGTGCACATCTCGCGAAATCTCGCAAGTATTAAATAGACAATCCTGAAAAATCAAATTTGAGAACTTGCGGGAGAAATCGTCGATCAAGAGATAGTCACAAACCGCGGCTCTAATAATGGCCTTATCTACCAGTGCGACCTCAGGAGAGCGGGTTAGGATATTTGCCAGATCCATCGCGAGCTGAGAATTTATGTCTGGGTTACAGGCGACGTTGAGCGCGTTCAGAAAGATTGCTGGCTTGATGGTTTGAGCGGATATCTTGTTAGAGACAATATTGATTGCGATTTCGCCTAACGGACAGACGACTGACTCGAAGGCGTTTGCCGCAGAAGCGTAGGGATGCTCCACATAACGAATGACATCGCCCGCGCGAGCAGCATCCGCAATTTGCGGATCCACAAATTCCCGAGAGCTGTCTTCAAGCGAGGAGGGACCTAGCGCGGGAAGTCTCAGAATAAATTGCTGTGCGGCGTCATCAGGAGGAAAACCTGCTACATCCCGAAAGGTATTTTGTATTGTTAGGATATCGATTCGGCCTCTTCCATCCTCCGTTGAGCGTGCAATCGTCGCAAGTCTCTCGATGATCAATCTAACAGTCGTCGGGTCAAGCCGACTATCTTGCTGTGCTTCTCGCTCGCAGATCATAGCCAGTAGATGATCCCAACCTTCTGCAGGCCCGAGATCGACCGACTGTTTAGCGGCAGACGCTTGCAAAAATCCTCTTCCCGCCAAATAGGCTAGCAATAGCGGGCGACGTGGCATCCAGTCTGGGAGGGGGCTCGCAATTCCCAATAAGCTCAGAAACTCTCTTGCTTGGGCCTCCGAGAAATCTTGGGTGTACAGAATCTGGAAGCCACGCTCCACCCCCAGCGATTTTGCCATTTCCTTCGTGCTATCGAAGAAGTTGTGGCGACCGGCAACTATGATTGAGGTGTTTGAAGGTGATTCGGACACAAATCGCCTAACTAAAGTCATTCCACTGAAACGATGAGCTTGAACTTTTTGTAAAGATCCTCCCCAACCCGTCGTGGCCATTTCGTCGAAACCGTCTAGCAGCAAGTTGACCAACCCACCACGCCATGCCCTGACAAGGTCGCTCGAGCTACCGGGATAGCCAATAATTCTGGCGTGGCGCTCAAGCGCTTCAACTGGCTCGGACTGACCCGTATGATCTCTGAGATTCAAATAAACGGGCACGACATGTGAGGTGTTACGAAGGTATGCGTCGTTGCATCTGAAGAAAAAATTACGGAGCGTCATGCTCTTTCCGGAGCCATACTCACCCAGAAGGACAGTTCGCGTGACACTCCCAGTGATGAGGCCCTGGATGTAGGAGTCCTGATTGATTGCGGTTTGCGCGGCTTCGTTGAAGAGATCAATTGGAATGATCTTTGCGTCCGTAATGGCGGCCTTGGTGATCGGATCGGCCACACTTCCAAACCGATATGGCACACGGCATCTCAAGTATTCGGCGCCATTAAACAGCTGACTACGAAATTGTTCAAAGCCAAGGATTCTTACGCTGTGTTCAAACCTCTGGATCGCCGTTCGCTGGTCTGCCGTCGGTTCGTCTCTCGTAACGAGCCATCCGTTGACGTGCTTCCGGCTCGTTTTTCGGTACTTTTGGACTAGCTCAGCGGTTTTCTTCGCATCCTCGACAGCTTTGTCACGCGAACGCGAAATCGTGCACTCAACTACGTGAACAGCATCACGTGTTTCGAACACGCCGTCGCGCTCGCGGTCATCAACGATTTGAGCGCCGCCGAATTGAGCCTCGGACCAGAGTAGCCGGGCTATTCGTCGAACATCTTTTTCAAAATTCTGTCCAGAGAGCGTCAGCTTAGGCCTCCATACGGTCTGCAATAGGGGAATTCGCGTGGCGCCTGCTAAAGAACGGGAGCCCGCCCAGAGGAGCTTTCAAAGTTTGCTGCTGAATAGTTAAACCAAGAGCCTCCTGATAATGGTACCACCCACGGTGGTGGCGTCAATATTGCTCAAGATTGCAAATTTATTGGAGGCATTGGGTCCACATGCAAAAGATCCCAATCATCTCATAGATGGAAGGAATGCGCCGGTCACTTCGGCCGACGTTGATTGTGGGCTCTGAGAGAGCGGCCGAAATTTCTGCGGCTTTGAGCGACCGTTAGCTCTTTTCGGTTGAGCGGAAGAAATAGCCGCGGCTCGATAAACGCGACCCGGTTGTTGTCTTCCAAGCGACGCAGCCAAGCCCGGAATGGTGGTTGGTCAACGAGTTCTGGTGCCGGCAGTGGATGAAATTCGGGTGCCAGCACCTCGGCGTCCGCCGCAGAGACGCGGAACGCCATGAGCGTGCCAACGTTGCCAAGCACTGACGCACGCACCGTGGGGGAGAGCTGCTCGGTGTATTGGCCGACGAGGCAGAATCTGGTTTTGAATTTGCGAGACTCTGAGAGGAGGGAGGCGAGCGCATCGGTCGCGAACGATTGGACCTCATCGATGTGGCAGTAAAAGGGAACACGCTCTTGCTCGGGTATCTGGGAGCGGGCCATAGCGGTTAGCTGCAAATGAGAGATGAAGAGTGACCCGAGAAGGTTGGCAGCCTGCTCACCAATTTGTCCTTTGGCCAGGTTGGCAATGAGTATTCGGTGATGGTCCATCGCGTAGGCGAGGTCAAATTTCGGAGCGTATTGCCCCAGGATATTTCGCACGGGAGGGGAGGCGGTAAACTGTCCAACCTTGTTCAAAATCGGCGCTGTTGCCTCGGCTAAAAGCCGTTGATCGTAGCTTGGAAATTCCTGCTGCCAGAACCGGGCGACGATGGGGTCCGTGACTTTCCGGACGAGTCGGTCGCGAAACTCCTGGTCAACAAATACGCGCGATAGGTCGGTCAGCACCGGCCGGGGGCCGGCGAGCAATGCGGAAATGCCCTGAAATAGAAAATATTCGAGCCGCGGTCCCCAGCTGTCGCTCCACAAGTGTTTGAATGTTGAAACGATGCCGGCGGCGGCGAGCGCGTGCCGCTCTGGCGGTACGCCCGCGAGCGGATTAAATCCAACCGGAAAGTCGGTGTCAGCCACATTTAGGTAACAGACATCGTTTGTCCGGCTCGGGGGCAAAGCATCCAATATTGCTTGAGCCAGGTCGCCGTGGGGGTCGAGCACGGCGACACCTTCGCCCGAACAGATGTCGTGCATTGCTAGGTTAAACAGCGCAGTGCTTTTGCCCGAGCCGGACTTCCCGACAATGTATACATGCCGCTCGCGCTCTTCGGGCGAGAGAGCAATGCCGCCGCCGGTCGACGATCTGGCGATGATTGGGGGTTGGCGCTCCATAAATCCGGGACAGCCCCTCGTGCGAAACACCCGCGGATGCGATGTGTCGGCCTGAGATCCCAAGAGCTCGTGTTGTGGAGTAGGCCCACCATGGGCCAAATGGAGAAGGGGAGAGGCCCGCCGGGCGTGCTTGTGGAGGAGCGTTGCCGGCGCGGTACGCAGGGGCTGTCCCGAGCCGTGAGCGGGACCGCCGCTCTATGAAGTATACGGCTGCGTCGAAGTTGGTAGGGTGTGGATAGCCATGGTTAGCACATCGCCGATGTGAGTACCGAGGAGCGCCAGCGATCCGCGTGAGAAATTGTGCCTTCAGGTTGGGATCGGCCGAGCTTTACCCCCCGCATTTGTCGGCAGACCGCACACCGTAGGGCGCCCCAGCGCCCAAGGGCACCCGCCCCAGCGGGTGTGCGGTCGGCGGCGAAGCCGCCCGACCCCGTGCGCCCAGCCGAGCACCGCAAAGCCTCACGGCTGCGGAGCGCAGCCTCCGCGTGCTCTATCGCGCGGAGGTCGGCGATTTTGCCCGTCCACGGGCAAAATTCGCGGAGAGCCCCCAGCTCAGCCTAGCTTTGGCAAACGCACGCTACAGCGCCGTGTTTGCAGGCTGAGTGGGGGCACGGGGTCGGGCGGAAAGCCCGACAAATGCGGGGGGAAAGAGTGAGCACCTGCAAGGATTTGCGGGTGCGGAGTAAGGACGCGAGGGTACAAACATAGATGTACCCCTGTTTGTACCTCAACGATCGCGCCTTTCCTTATTCAAAGAGAACACACCCTGTGTATTGAATATATTAGATTCTATTAGAGCGGAGCGATGATTTCACAATAGCTTTTGCTTGCAACGTATTTTGCCGATGTACATCGAAAATCGTTGGGTCAAACCCCCCAGGACGTTGGGTCAAACCCCCCAATGTCTTGGGTCAGACCCCCCGGGTCTGAGCAACGATATCCACACCGGACGCAGCCCGTTATTCAACCAGTCTTATGAGAGGTGGCTCGTTGACGGATTTCAATTTGTGTGTCGGAAAACAGATATTGTCCGACGCTTATATATGGCTCTGTTGAGCCATATTTTGGCGACGCCTTATTTTGTGGCTCTGCTGAGCCATTTTTCAAAACGGTCGACGCGACGTGTGGCGAATGTGGATCACCTGCAGCTCCATCCCGTGCGATCGGTAGAAAATTCGGTACGGCAGCCCGGGCACCGCTGCGGCCCAGAAGTCACGATCAACTAGCTTCGGTGCGATATCTGGAGCGAGTGAAATCCGTCGAATGGCGAGGCGTAAGCGGGCTTCGACGACGCCAGCGATTTCTGGAGAGGCTACTCTGCCGTAATAGCCTGCGATTGCGTCAATGTCGGCGAGGGCCTGCTCGGAGTACCTAACCCTCATGACTCCTGAATTTGGCGAATGCGGCCTCGACGGCCTTCTCTGACGCGAACTGTCCCCTATCAATTTCCGCTAGCGCAGTGTCCAATACGCGCAATTCCTCCTCGCTCGCGTGGTATTCTCCCGAGCGCCACTCATCAATCTGTCGGGCCGCATTATCGAGCATCTCAAGGTCATCCTCAGACCATGAGGCTACCCTTTCGTTTATCTGATTGAGTATTTTATCGGCCTTTTTGCTCATTTCCCTATTATACCACATTCGGCCTATCGCTGCCGCCTCGGCGGCTAGCATCCCAGGTGGCTAAGTCATCGATCTTGTCAGGATACCGTTCGGCCGTGATGCGAGCCCGCGCCATGTCAGCCAGATAGGATTTCATCGGACCACTTCCCTTCTCCCCCAGTTCACTCTGAACGAGAGCCAATATTGCCTGCTGTTCGTTGAGCGGCAGGGACGCAAACAACGCGTCTGCGGCTCTTCGCCGGTACGTGCTGTACTCGATGCGGTCATCTTCGGCGCGCTTCTCGGCGGCAGCCCGCTCGGCGGTCTTAGCATCGCTCCGTCGGCGTTCCTGGCGGTTGATATAGCTGGTTAGATACTGCTTAAGGCCTCCAAGCGTCTTCACGTCAAAACTTGTCTTCTTGGCCTCCGAAAGCGCGTAGGAGAGGAATTGGGGCATCTCATCGAATGAGACCTCAGTCAGTAGAAATTTGGCCGTCTCCACGTCCTTAGACGGAACATAAGGTATGGCGGAGGTCGGCTGGCCGGTCCTCTTTTCTAGAAACATGTACGCAACCTTGAGCGGCTCGGCTGTTTCCTGTTTGTCGCTTTGGAATTCGAACTGCATTTCTGGCTGATGTCGACCACGATAAAAGCGATCGTAATCATGAATAAACGCAATACCCGGACGGAAGGTCAGGATAAGGCCCTTGCCGTCTGCGGCGGCTGCAATGCTGTAGGAAGCCAGAAAGCCCACTTCGCGCAATTTGCGAAGATGCGACCCTAACTGATCTCGCTCAATGACAGATGGCTGGGTGTGCACGGTGATGCCGCCGAGCCATTCGGTGCAGATGTCCTCGTAGCGCTTTCTGAATGTCGGTCGTTTGCGCGGATTGTCCGTGTACAAGTTTGCGAAGTGGAAGAAGAGGCGCATGTAGAGCGCTTGACCAATCGTACCGAGTTCAGCCATGAGCGTATGATTCAGACACGTAAAATGCTCATCGTTCAGTGACGAAATTATCGGGCGAGCCAGCGTTACCGTGCATCGCTCAACAGGATCATGCTCGGACTCCCTTCGTTCGAGATACACTTCCGGAAAGATATTGAATGTGTGCTCGGCGAAATGACCTCCACTCGTTTTAAAAGCGGTACGGACAAAGGCGTATTGAATTTCGTGAAGTGCTCGCGTCAATTCCTCGCTGTCGCGACCACCCCACTGCTTGCGTCCGATTAGGCGGACGAGTTCGCGTTTCGTGAAAGAGATATCACTCTGGATCGGCCGGCCGTAATTTGAGTGCTTTTTTATCAGCGCCACAAAGATTTTGTGCGCAAGTGGTCCGGGCTGGCCAAGCGCTGGATCGGGGCGAATATAAACGGCTCTATCTTTAACGTTCGAATTGAGCGCAATCTCTCGTGTTCGTGTCGAAGCGCGCTTCGGATCGTGACAAAACAATGCACCGGAAACACGCAAGAGCGTGTTCTCCATGTACAGCTTTTCGACTGGGGTAGGCGCTGCCTGGCTCGTCGTTTTCGTTTCGCTTGCTGCCATAAATCGGCAGCTAAATTATATCCCGAATGTTGGCGCGGGTCCTTTGCTACCGTGTGGAGAGCGGCCTGCTACTGTATCTCTCCCCCATTTCGGTTCTCCGGAGCAATCAGCAACGGTGCGAGCATTGATTGAAGGCGGTGGATCAGAGTGTTCGTTTCCTTTGATCGCTCCGTAAGCTCGTGTATCTGGGTGTTCTTTACCGAAATCTCGCCGCGCAAGAAATCGTTCTCGCGTTCCAGAGCTGCGACATATCGCGAATCTTCTTCACGAACAGTCGCGACTTGTCGCGTCTGGTCGGGACTTGTCGTCGCTTGTCGCGGCTCTTCCTGGACCTTATTTCCCAACGGCCGAATGGTCGCGTCCGGTCGCGAATTGTCGCGACTAGTCGCGCCCGGTCGCGACACTTCTTTAATGTATTTTATGTGCCGCTCAACAGAGTAGGGCGCGACAAGATATCTCTCGCCGGTTGGCGTCTCCGCCTTATGGCAGTCGAGTTTATCGAGGGCGCAATAGCGCTGGATAGCGCGCGGGGTGCGGGGAAAGCCCGCCTCCTCGTACATGTCCGCGACCTCATCGATCGACAGGGAATAGAGCTCGTTGGGCGAACGGTCGCGACTTGTCGCGTCCTGTCGCTTCTGATCGTCTTCCATGGTTTGATGATAACCGGCAGCCCTCCACCTGCCGCCGGTTATCCCCACCGCGATGCACGCTCAATGTGACGGCTAATACTGAAGCTTGCTGAAGCGTTACACGTTCCAAGCTCCGGTAATATCCTGTTTGGGCGACGTAGTTGTTAGCCAATCAGAGACGCGGTCCGTTAGCTCGTTTAGGTTCAATCTGGCTCGACCTCGCAATGCGCATTCCCAAACCTTGAGGATTCTCCAACCATCGCGCTCCAGCTCAATTTCGGCAGCGATGTCGCGATCGCGATTTCGCAGAATTTTTGCGTTCCAAAAAACGGCGTTCGTCTTTGGCATCACCCCCTTGGGACAATCGTGGCCGTGCCAGAAGCAGCCGTGGACGAAAATAATAGCTCGGTGCGCGGGGAATACGATATCCGGGGTACCTCGCAGAGTTTTCACGTGCAGACGATAGCGGAGGCCACGCGCGTGAAGCGCCTTCCTTAATATCAATTCCGGCCCAGTATCGCGCCCCTGAATACGCGACATGTTGTAGCTTCGCTGCTGCGAAGTGAGTGGATCCGGTAGTGTCGCTCTACGCTTTGGATCGCGATTCATTTCTTGCTCCACCTTACACGCGCATTGGTAACAGACGGAATCTCTGAGCAAAATATCTTCTCCGCCAGATCTGTCCCTTACTGGGGTGACTCTGCCTGTCGAATCGCCACTATTGCGGTAGTCTTACATTCGGGGGCTCCATGGCAGTTATGAAGGTGTTCGCCGGATCGCCCGGCACTGGCAAAACCTGGAGCGCGGCTCGCGCCGCAGTCGAATTGCTGCGACCGGGTACGGCTGCTTCCGACGTCCAACGCGTTCATGAACAGCTGGTCGAGGAGGGACGTATCGTCTGGGTGACCTTCCACCCTAGCTATTCTTATGAAGATTTCGTTGAGGGGTTTCGCCCAGAAGAGACGCCGACGGGCAACGTGGTCTACTCGATTGTCCCAGGTCCATTCCTTCAGGCCTGTCGTACTGCGAGTGCAGCAGTGAGCGCGAATCGCTTCAGTGTTGGGCAGCTCCTTGGGCCGGGCGGGCGATATCGCGTGACGCATGTGGAAGCGGGTGGCCTTGTTCTAACGACAGTGGCGAACAGGCGCGGCGATGCAGTGGCAGGCGAGGGCGATGAGCCAGCACAGGCATTTGTTGATTTCTGGACGCTGAAGAGATTCGCGGATCATAATCTGCCGGTGTCTGACCTAAGGCTGCCCGGAACACAGAATGCTCGCCGACAGGAAGTCTCGCGACTGACCGGCGTGCCTACTACCTTCTTTCCAAACTCTAGTCGGCACGCGGCTGTATATGAGGCCCTTCAGACCGAAGGCGATATTATTGAACCCACAGAAGTTGTCCTTGTCATTGATGAGATTAACCGGGCGGATCTCAGTCGGGTGTTCGGCGAACTGATTACGCTTTTGGAGTTCGACAAGCGTCAGGGAGCTGCCGAGGAGCGTAGAGTTACTTTGACTTACTCAGGAAAGCCGTTGTCTGTGCCGAAAACATTGTCCGTAATTGGCACCATGAATACCGCCGACAAATCTCTTTCTACGGTCGACTTGGCATTGCGCCGCAGATTCGAGTTTGTGCTAGTTCCGCCCGATCCACTCCTTATCCCTGAAGAGTATGGCGGTACGAACGTGCGCGCTATGTTCAAGACCATGAATCGCAGGCTCGTCGCGTTGAACGGGGATGAAAATCAAATTGGGCATGCTGATTATATGTCCAACAAATTGGAAGAGCTTCGGGATCGAGAGAATTATGTCGCCGATGCTGGCGGCCAACTTTCAGCCGTAGCTCACACGCTACGTCATAAAACCATACCGTTTCTTGTCGATCTTTTTCGTGGAGATCAAGACTTAGTCCGTTTTGTCGCAGGTGCAGATCTATTCGACGAAGAGGCCATGGATGATCTCAGTGATGCTTTGCAGGCACTCGGGCGGCTGGACGCGAAGCCAATTGTCACGACTGCTTCATGGTGGAACGCGAGGCACGTGGACTGGAATCAATCTCGATTCGCAGCTCGATTTCCGATCTCGACGACTATTGATCCGGCAGGCTGACGGCAATGCGAAGACCTGTACCGATAGTCTCGGCACATGAGTTTGGTCCGGTTATCCTGCCGCGCGGTCTTGATACAGCGCGTACTCGCGAACGCCTTGAGGGAGCGGGACTGCGCGCTGGGCTGCGGGTATTTGAAACACGTGATCGACGCTTGTATGCGAGGGGCATAGTGGGCGTCGTCGATGTCGGAGACGTTATTGTAGAAATTTTGCCCAAGACAGCAGATGGTGACGTTCGCTCAGATGGTGCGGCGTTCCTCGGCCGTCTCTTAAGGTTTGCTGGTAAAGAAGAAGCGCCCGTGCTGTCCGATGCGAGCATCGCTGCCGGCGAAGGTGGGTTGCTGGAAATAATCTTTGCGTGGGCGGCACGTACGATCGCCGACAACCTTCGCGATGGAGTGCCGCGGCGGTATGAAGTGTGTGAGGAAGTTTCCACGGCCGTTCGCGGAAGAGTGGAGCTTCGTCACGTTGTTCGTCAGAGGCCCGGCAGAGCTTTCGAGTTGACCGTGCGTCACGCGCCGTTACGAGAAGACAATCCAGTCGGGCGCGTGGTGCGATGGTTAGTTGAACGACTTTGTACTCAAACACGAAGCTTACGCACACGCGCGCTATGTCTGAAATTGCTGCAGTCACTTCTTCATATTGCTCAGATAACGCCGACAAAAGCAGACCTGGAACGCCTGACTTTAAAATCGATGGAGACCCGCTGGCGTCCGCTAATTGCGTTGGCCCGAATTTTTCTTTCGCAACAGAGGCCAGATCCGGCGCTAGGCGGCAGTCTGCCTGCCGTCGCAGTATTGTTTACGTTGCACGATCTCTTTGAGGCAGCATTGCGGCGTGTACTCCGGGAAGGCCTCGGTGCTCATGGGCTTTTGCTCCAACGCAACAGCGGCCAATTATTGTATCCGATCAGTGGAGGAGGCGGCTCATTAGGATTACGGCCTGACTTCCGAATCGGCCAGAAAGGTGCGACCGAGGCTACAATAATAGGCGACGCTAAGTGGAAATCGATATTCGATCGGTCAGGGCTGCTGCATTTCAGCGAAGCTGACGTATATCAGGTGACCACTTACATGGCAGCACTCCAAGCCAAGGCGGGTTTTATCGTTTGCCCGCTATTGGAGACATTCCCACAAACCCTTTGTCGCTCAACTTTCGCAGTCTCGGGCCTTAAGCGCCCACTGGATTTCCTGGGAATTCGATTATCGGTGCTCATTTCCGACGGGCCAGACGGTGTCGATCTGAGGAAGCTTGTGTGCGACTTCATAGCAGAGGGGCAGCACGCTTCTGTGCTCGCGGCCTAATCCCGTCCACGTCGCTATCCTCTTCTAACTGCGGCTGGTTGTCTTCGCCCCAATTCAATGGCGCTTAAAACGCGAGCCACTCTGTTGGCTATTCCATAGCTAAGCATCGGCGGTACGGCATTGCCGATCATCTTAAACCCATCGGTCAATGCAGTTTCCTGCAAAGTAAACCAATCTGGAAAACTTTGAATGCGCGCGGCCTCCCGCACGGAGATCGTTCTCGGTGCAGCTGGGTGTATGTAAGCGTAGGTGTCCTTCCCCATATGACTAACTATTGTTTTCGACGGCCGCGAAGCATCCATTCGAGCCACCCAATCGCCATGGTGTCCGTCTTTTTTCGCGAGGTAGCCTTCGGTGAGCAAGTGGTGGGGCGCGCCAAGCTTACTGCTCGCTTGTTCTAAAAGCAGCCGCAATGGCAGACTTCCGTTCAACCGTCCCCGTAGCTCTGCTATAGCATCGCGTTCGGGAATTTTCTGTCCAACCTTCCGAGCCGCCCGTGCAGCTGCATTGAGAGCTGCGGCCGGAAGTGCAAGAAATCCGTCGAGCACTGCTCCGAGTTCATCTATCGTTTGCGCTTCGTCGGCTCGATAATCCATCCATCGTTTGCCGGGACCCATGAGGGAGAAGAAGGTTGCGTCATCAGTGCGGGCCGACCGAGCGGCGTGGCCATCAACGCAATCGGGGGCCATTGATGTTGTGGGTATCGATTGGCGAATCCATCCTGTGTACGGATGAACGTCGGAACTTGGGCCTGTTACAGGTGCGGACGTGTTCATGGCCTCACCGCCGGTCATGACGCCACCGACCATTTCGGGCTCGGGGAGGCCGGCTAAGGCGAGGGCAAGTGTGGCCTCAGGTAAGCGTCGAAGTGAAAGGCAGCTTTCGGCGTAGCGTGCCGCTGCGTCGACCCCCTCTGTCTGAATTACCCCCGCCATGAAGTAGCGCTGTCGCGTCTGAGGTATGCCGTGCCGAGAGGCATCTAAAACCTTCGAAGAAACCTCGTAGGTAACTTCACCATTCGACATATTAGCAATGGCTTCAGCCAGCACTTCGGTAGCTTGGAACTCAACGCCGTCCGCCTTCACCGTCGACTGGAAGTGCTGAACATTCTCGAATAGAAAAACACTCGGTCGTAAAGCGCCCAGCACCATTACGTATTGGAGGAACAATAGGTTCCGCGCATCGCCAGCCTCGGCGTCCCCGTGAACTTGCACGCGGGCATCGCGCAAGCTCCGGATCTTACCTCGACCGATTCGGCTGAAACCTTGACACGGAGGGCCGCCAACCAGCACAGTGACTTGGCAGTGCGTCGCATATAGCCGACGCAATGACATGGCAAAGCGCTCGTCGCTGAACAGTTTGGTCCGAACGGTCAAGCGCCGAGCTCGCCATCTAATCCAAGCGTCCCGGACGGGCACCATTCCTTTACTGGCGAGGAAAGCGACAAAAGCACCAACGCGCCGCGCCGAGGCGCTTAGCTGACCGCGCCCGGACGCTTGGCGTTTGGCTGAGAGATTCGCAACTTCTTGGTCCCATTCTCGTTTAGCGTGCGCCACGAAAAGGGGATCAGGTTTGATGGGGGAGTGAGCCGGCGCGATATCACTGTTTTGCTCCCAAAGAAGCCGCGGTAAAACGGCCGTTCTGAGAGAGGGGCGCGGGAGCCGAAGTTTGTCGTGAAAGCTCGCTACCGATGTCTGATTGAGCGACTGTCGGTCGAGATGTTCGTAGGCGTTGCGCCACGCCAGACCATCTCGGATTTCATCAAGTTCCTTAATGAGTGAGTGATCGACTGCAGCGACCGCGGCAAAGAACGTGGGAAGCGCTCTATTATTTAACGACGTCAGACTTGTGAGTAAGCTCTTGTCATCGGTAACGACTGCGGTGTGCTGAATAAAGAAGGCAAGAAACTCTGCTTCATTCATGAACTCGGTAAGATCGACTTGACGGCCAATCGGGTGGTCGCCAGCTCCCATCAACTGGGCATTGCGATTTAATACCTCTATGGGTGCAGCCTGATTGTCGATAGCCAGAATTGTGCGAAATTGGCGTCGGCCACCCTGGAGGTCAAATCCCAGGCTCAGACCGCCACAGCCTGAAAAAATATCAACAACGAGCCAAGGGTTTGCGGGTGGCGTGAGCGGAGCAAATGGCTCGTCTTCTTGATAAACGTCCTCATCAGGACGGCTCTTCGACACCACAAAAATATTGCGGCTTCGGGTCCGACCCGTGAGCCAATTTTCATATTTTTGAGCCGAATCGCTTCGAACGTGCTCGCCAGCCAGATGGTTTTGAAGGGTCTGCAGGCCAACACCGATGATTTTCGCCGCAACTCCAACCGGAAGACCGCGGCTAGCGATAGCCGCAGCCACTCGGCCCATCAGGGAGCCGATAGCCGGTGGTTTTGGATCATGATTCGTCATCTATTCTACCAATAGCGGCATCTGTTTCACGCAGCCAGATGGTGTCGTTGAGGCCCAGCAGAATTCGGTGGACGCTTGACCTCTGAAGGAGCCATCCTTTCTCGAACCCCAGTATGCACACTGACAGTGTGTAGCGAAAAGGTCCGTGCGGAGCAAGGCTGTTCCCATGGAAGGGAATCAAGACCTCCAGGCCGTGGGCCGCGAAATCCGACGCCTTAGGCGAGGCGTAGGGCTCAGCCAGGAGCAACTGGCCGAGCGTGCGGGCTTGCATCGCAATTACGTGGGGCTCTTGGAGCGCGGTGAGCGCAATGCCAGCTTGACGACGCTTTTTGCGGTAGCTCGTTCTCTCGGTGTTAGTTTAGGGGAGTTGTTTTCCAATATACCGGTTGCCACTAAAGTCGGGCGAGAACGGCGAGCCAGAAAACGATGAACATCTCAGCAAAACCCGACGTCGCCGGACCGCTTCTTGCGCTCTGGCGCGACCGGCCAGACGAAGTTCGTAAGCTCAGCCTCCGGCAGATTGTCAATTTGGCTGGAGATGGCCGGGTGCTCGACAGTACCGCCTGCTCAACTGAGTTGCGCACCTTATTGTCCGAGGTGGAGGCAGACGATCTGGAGCGCTTTGTCGCGGAGTGTCTTGAACGGGAGCCCGGAGGAATCGCTCGAAAGGGATTTCCAGACAGCGGTTTCGTTCTTCAGGACGTCGTGAATGAGATTGGCCGACGGCTTGATTTCAGCGTTGTCAACGGACTCTACCAAGGACGCAGGGGCGCGACCGGCTATGACGGAATCTGGCAGGACGGGGCCGGAACTGACCTAGTCATTGAGGTGAAGACAACGGACACCTACACTATTGCACTCGACCAGGTGGAGCGTTATCGACACGAATTGATCGAAGCTGGCCGTATTGCCGAATCTAGCACCGTCCTGTTCGTCGTGGGACGGGACGAGACAGGTGCGCTTGAAGCGCAAATCCGCGGGTCCAAACACGCCTGGACGATGCGTATGATTGGTGCCGCCAGTTTGGTTCGACTACTTCAAGTCAAGGTCAATGCGGAATCCTTGACTGTAGTGACCAGAATAAAATCATTGCTTCGGCCGATCGAGTATACCCGCATCGATGGCATTGTTGATCTCATGTTCGAAGTGAGAGCGGATACAGATGAACCAGTGCCGATAGATGAATCTATCGTAACAGAAGCCGCAAAGTCGGAATTGGAGGCGCCGACTCGCGAACCCTCATCGCCGCCAAGCGCAGGCATTGAAGACGCCCGACAGATTGCCGCCGGCAGGTTGTCCGAGAAGCTCGGGATACGTCTAACGCGCAGGCGAAGATCCTTATTCGAATCTGCGGACGACAAGGTTCGCGCAGTCATCTCTGTATCGAAGAGGTATGATCGCGATTACCAATCTTACTGGTACGGCTACTATGATAGCCAGCGCGCATACTTAAGTGAGGCTAGCGACGGCTATCTCGTGTTGAGCGCGCTGGATACAGGACGTGTTTGGGCCGTGCCTTTCGGCGTTGTCGAATCGTTGATTCCTTCTATGAACTCTACGAGCCGTCCGGAGGGACAAGTCTATTGGCATATCTTGACCAAGCTCGTCGGGGACGATTGCGTTCTGGTAGCAGGCGACAAGCAAACCTCGCTGCAACCCTACGCTATTGATGTGAACAAATAGGCATCGTTTCTGTGGCGGTAGCTGAGGCGGTTCGAAAAAAGCTGCTTTGACTGATGCCGCAAAGGCCTGATTTCTTTGGTGGGCCCGGCAGGACTCGAACCTGCAACCAGACCGTTATGAGCGGCCGGCTCTAACCATTGAGCTACAGGCCCCGCCGCAGGAGTGCCGCCGCGGGCGGCACGCAACGGTGCCGCCACCGTTTACAGGGGCGGCGGCGATCCGGCAATGCCGGGTTGGATGGGCAGCTTTCCGCGAGATCCGGGTGGCGAAGTAAGGGGCGAATAGCGAATGGCGAGCAGCGAATCGGGGAACTTCCTGCTCGCCGCTCGCCTACCTCACTTCTTCACCAGCGAACAGGCCGGATCGGGCGGGCCGAACGCTTCCTGTCCGGAGATCTTCGCCAGGATCTTGTAGTAGTCCCACGGATATTTCGACTCTTCCGGCTTCTTGACCTCGACCAGCATGAGGTCGTGAACCATCAGATTGTCCTCGCGCAGCTTGCCGTTGCGGGAAAAGAAATCCTCGATCGGCTTCTCGCGCATCTTCGCCGCCACCTTGAGCGGTTCGTCGGTGCCGCTCTCCTTGATGGCGTTGAGGTAATACATCACGGATGAATAGACGCCGGCCTGCCACATCGTCGGCATCCGGTTCATCTTGGCGAAGTAGCGCTTCGACCATTCGCGGGTCTTGTCGTCCATGTCCCAGTAGAACGACGTCGTCAGCAACAGGCCCTGCGCCGCCGGCAGGCCGAGCGAATGGATGTCGGTGATCAGCGCCAGCAAGGCCGCCATCTGCTGGCCGCCCTTGAAGACGCCGAACTCGGCGCCGGTCTTGATCTCGTTCATGTTGTTCGGCGGCCCGCCGGCGATGCCGATGATCTTGGCTTTCGAGGCCTGGGCCTGCAGCACGAAGGACGACAGGTCCGGCGTCGCCAGCGGCGGGCGCACCGATCCCAGCACCTTGCCGCCGCTCTTGGTGACGACGCTGGCGGCGTCACGCTCCAGCGAATGCCCGAACGCGTAGTCGTCGGTGATAAAGAACCAGCTGTCGCCGCCGCGCTTCACCACCGCCTGCGCGGTGCCGACCGCGAGCGCACGGGTGTCGAACACCCACTGCATCGCATAGGGCGAGCAGAATTTGCCGTGGAAGTCGGCGGTGCCGGTGGAGTGAACGATCAGCAGCTTCTTCTTTTCGGTGGCGATGTTCTGCACCGCCAGCCCCACCGCCGACACCGGCACGTCCACGATCAGGTCGACCTGGTCGACATCGTACCAGCGCCGCGCAATGGCGCCGCCGATATCCGGCTTGAGCTGATGGTCGCCGACGATCACGCTGATCGGCTTGCCCAGCACCTTGCCGCCGAAATCATCCACCGCCATCTGCGCCGCGGTCACCGAGCCCTGGCCGGTCGGCGTCGATGCCGGTCCGTTCATGTCGGTGAGCACGCCGATCTTGACCACGTCGTCCGACACCTGCGCCACCGCCGGTGCCGATGACAGCACCACGGTCGCGAATGCGCCGAGCATGGATATTGTTCTGGCTGAAATCACTCTGGTCCTCCCATGACCGTTCGGCGCGTTGGCCGTCATTGCTTGTTTCGGCGCTCGATAGCGCCAATTGGTCGCAATTGCAACTATTGGAAGGTCCGCGTCGACCAGCAGTTCAGGCGGCGAAGCGAATTTGGCCCGCGGGAGCAGGGTCATATCCGCCGAGTTCCGCGGCCCGCTGCTTCAGCCCCTTTTGCCTGATGAAATCGATCAGCGCCTGAATCGAGGGGCGGAAATAGCTGCGTTGCCGCATCAGGAGGTCGAAATTCTCCCAGAGCAGCGGGACGAAATCGAGACCCGCCGATTTCGCCGCGGCGCGGGTGGCAACGCCGCAGTCGGCCCTGCCGGCGCGGATCGCGGCCGCGAGATCGGGGCCGGTGAGACATGGCGGCTCGAGCCGGCGCAGGTCCTTGAGGCTGGCGCCGGCGCGCGTCAGCAGCACGTCGAGCAGCATCTGCGCGCCCGCGCCGGGCTGCCGGACGGCCATCTGCGCGCCCGCGGCAACAACGTCCGTCAGGCTGTGCAGTTGTTTGGGATTACCTGATGGAACCAGCAGGCCCTGTTCGCGCCGCGCCAGTCCGACCAGCACGGCATCGTGCAGCCCCGGCATTGCGCGCACTGCCGCGACATTGGCGTCTTCGACCGTAACGTCATCGCTGTGGAAATGCACCGCCGCGGCGATCACCTCGCCGCGCTGCAGGCGATCGACGCCGCGCGCGGTGCCCTCGGTGAGCGACGCCAGACCGGAGCCGGATTCGCGCAAGGTCCATCCCAGCAGATCGTCCTGGCTGCCGCCGACAATGGGCGGCGGGTCCGCGGCGATCATGCCGGCGGGACGTGCCAGTCCCGCAAGCACCCAGAGATCCAGCTCCTGGCGCGGAAACAGCCACTTGCCGGTCACCTTGCTGCAGGGGATCGCGCCCGAAGTCACGAGTTCGTAAAGCTTGCGCTCTCCGAGCCGGACATAGTCGGCGGCCTCGCTGGTGGTCAAGAACTCTATCCTGCATTTATATGCATATTTCTGCTTTTGCTCAATAAGTTGACATAAGCGGAATTGATGCGGAACAAGGCGGGTGGAGGGAGCGATGTCCGACCAGCTGAGCGCCTGGGAACTGATCCTGAACGGCGATGCCGCGCTGTTCGCGATCGTGAGGCTTTCGCTTGCCGTCAGCCTGTCCGCGGTGGCGCTGGCCGCTCTCGTCGGCATGCCGCTCGGCGCGCTGCTCGCCCTGAGCCGCTTTCCCGGACGATCCGTCCTGGTGGTGCTGCTCAATGCGCTGATGGGGTTGCCGCCGGTCGTGGTCGGGCTCGCGGTTTACCTGCTGCTGTCGCGCTCCGGGCCGCTCGGGGCGATGGGCATCCTGTTCACGCCAACCGCCATGATCATCGCCCAGACCATCCTGATCGTGCCGATCATCGCGGCGCTGGCGCGCCAGACCATCGAGGATCTCTGGGTCGAGTATCGCGACGAGTTGACGGCGATGGACGTCAGCCCTGTGGGGCGCATGATGACCTTGTTGTGGGATGCGCGATTCAGCCTGCTCACGGCGCTGCTGGCGGGTTTCGGCCGGGCCGCCGCCGAAGTCGGCGCGGTGATGATCGTCGGCGGCAATATCGATGGCTTTACCCGCACCATGACCACGGCGGTGGCGTTGGAGACTTCCAAGGGCAATCTGCCGCTGGCGATGGGACTGGGGCTCGTTCTGGTCGCCATCGTTCTGGCGATCAACGCCGCCGCTTGGGGAACGCGCGTCTGGTCGGAACGGCAGGTGGGCTGACGATGCGCGCACCCTCCAGCGATCTTCCCCTCGTGCTCGATGGCGTCACGCTGCAGGCGGGCGCGACCGTCATCCTCGACCGGTTGAATCTCGCGATCACGCCGGGCGCGCCGACGCTGATCGTCGGGCCGAACGGCTCGGGCAAGAGCACCCTGCTGCGGATCTGTATGGGGCTGGCGGCGCCGTCGGCAGGCCGCGTCACCTGGGGCGGCCGGACCGACAGCAAACCGGTGCGGCGCGCCATCCTGTTTCAACGTCCGATCATGCTGCGCAGAACCACTGCGGCCAATGTCGCCTATGCGCTGGCGCAGGCCGGCGCGCCACGCAGGGAACGCGCGGCGCGTGTCGCGGCATTGCTGGAACGCGTTGGGCTCGCCGATCTGGCGCAACGCCCGGCGCGGCGGCTCTCCGGCGGCGAACAGCAGCGGCTGGCGCTGGCCCGCGCCCTGGCGCGCGATCCCGAAATCCTGCTGCTCGACGAGCCCACCGCCAGCCTCGATCCGGCGGCGACGCGCGGCGTCGAGGAGATCGTGCTGATGGCGGCGCAATCCGGCATCAAGATCGTGATGGCGTCGCACGATCTCGGCCAGGTGCGCCGGCTCGCCGGCGAGGTGATTTTCATGGTTCGCGGCGCGCTGTGCGAGCGCGGCCCTGCCGCGGACTTTCTCGACCACCCGACGACGCAGGAGGCCGCCGCATTCCTGCGCGGCGATCTCGTGATCTGATTTTCCGCAACAGGAGTTCCCGATGACGTTTCGCTTTTCCTCATTCGCCTCGGCCATCTTGCTCGGCACGCTCGCCAGTCTCGCGCCGGCACAGGCGCAGGATCGCTCGATCGTGGTGGCCTCGACCACGTCGACGCAGGATTCCGGGCTGTTCGGCCATCTCCTGCCGATCTTCAAGGCCAAGTCCGGCATCGAGGTGAAGGTGATCGCGCAGGGCACCGGCCAGGCGCTCGACACCGCGCGGCGCGGCGATGCCGACGTGGTGTTCGTCCACGCCAAATCGCAGGAGGAGAAATTCATCGCCGACGGTTTCGGCGTGAAGCGATTTGATGTGATGTACAACGACTTCGTGCTGATCGGCCCGAAGAGCGATCCGGCGGGAATCAAAGGCACCAAGGACATCGTTGCAGGGCTGAAGGCGATCCAGGCCAAGAGCGCGCCGTTCGTTTCGCGCGGCGATAGATCCGGCACCCACTCCGCCGAACTCGCGCTCTGGAAACAGGCCGGTATCGATATCGCGGCCAGCAAAGGCCCCTGGTATCGCGAGATCGGGCAGGGCATGGGCCCGGCGCTCAATACCGCCGGCGCCATGAACGGCTATGTGCTGTCCGACCGCGGCACCTGGATCTCGTTCAGGAACCGCGGCGAGCTCGAGATCGCGGTCGAAGGCGACAGGCGGCTGTTCAACCAATATGGCGTCATGCTGGTGAACCCCGAAAAATTTTCCTCGGTAAAGAAGGAATTCGGCCAGGCCTTCGTCGATTGGCTGGTCTCGGCCGAAGGCCAGGCCGCGATCGCGGCCTACAAGATCGACGGCCAGCAACTGTTCTTCTCCAATGCGGAGAAGAAGGGGAGCTGAGCGCAACAGTGAGCCGAATCCATCATGTCGTCCCGGCGAACGCCGGGACGACGCAAGTTTGGTGAGCGATGGTTGCCAAGGTGGCGATGAGTGGTCCACCATCGCCTGATGATACCGACCCAGCGCCTGCCGGCCTCGCTCACTCCGCTCGACGTCGCGCTCGCGGCGCTACTCGATGGCCTTGCGCCGGTTGCGCCTGTCGATCTTCCGCTCGCCGATGCGCTCGGCTGTATCGCCGCGGACATGCCGCCGCTGCAAGCGCAGCCGCCGCACGACATCGCAGCCGGCGACGGCTGGGCCTTGCGCGCCCGCGATCTCGTCGGCGCGTCCTCCTATTCGCCATTGCCGCTCGCGACGCCGCCGGTCTGGGTCGAAGCCGGCGATTCTCTGCCTGAGGCTTGCGACTGTGTGCTCGATTCCGACTCGGTAGATCAGGCGGGACCGCTCGTTCAGGTGCTTTCGGAGGCGATACCGGGGCAGGGGGTGCGCAGGGCGGGCAGCGACATCGCCGCAGGAAGCGCCGTCGCCGAGGCCGGGCGGCGCGTGCTGCCGCGCGATCTCCTGATCGCGCGCGCCGCCGGGATGGAGAAGTTGAGGGTGCGGCGGCCTCGCCTGCGCGTCGTCGATGTTCCCGCGACAGGCCGGTCCGTGACGGCGCAACTGATCGCGGAGAGCGCCCGCAAGGCCGGCGCCGATGTCGTCTCCGTCGAGGCCGCGGGACGCGACGCGGGGTCGATTGCCAAAGCGCTCGACGCCGCCGAGGCAGGCTGCGATCTGCTGCTGACGACAGGCGGCAGCGGCGTCGGCCGCACCGATGCGACCGTGACGGCGCTGGCGCAGCGCGGGAAACTCATCGCGCACGGCATCGCCCTGCAGCCCGGCCGCACCTCCGCCGTCGGCCGGATCGGCCAAACGCCGGTCGTTGCGCTGCCCGGTGCGCCGGACCAGGCGTTCGCGGCGTGGTGGACGCTGGGGCTTCCCGTGCTGGATCGGCTGTCGGGGCGGCGGCCGCGCAAGACGTTCAATTTGCCGCTGGCGCGCAAGATCGCCTCCGGCGTCGGCATCGCCGAAATCGTGCTGCTAAGGCGAGAGCAGGGCGTCTGGGTGACGCTGGCGGCGGGCGATCTGTCGCTCGATGCCATCGCCCGCGCCGAAGCCTGGCTCGCGGTGCCCGGCGGCGCCGAAGGTTTTGCTGCGGGCGCGCCGGTCGATGCTTATATGCTGCGGGAATGATAAGAGCCCCAGTATGAGCAACGCCAAGGCCCCGCTGCCGAACAATCCCGAAGGGATCGATCAGGACCAGTTCCTGACCGTGCTGTCGCGCGAACAGGCGCTGGCTCGTTTCGAGGCGGCGGTGTTTCCACGCCCCGTACCTGCCGAATCACAACTGCTGGCGGACGCGCTCGGCCGTGCGCTGGCAGAGGATGTCGTGGCACCGATCGACGTGCCGCCGTTCGACCGTTCCAATGTCGACGGTTTTGCGGTTCGCTCTGTCGATCTGGCGCTGGCGGGAGAAGCCACTCCCGTTCGCCTGATGCTGAATGACGAAGCAATCGCCTGCGGCACAGTACCTGTGCGGCCGGTGCTGTCGGGTACCGCGACCTCGATCGCGACCGGCGGGCCGGTGCCGCGCGGCGCCGACGCCATCGTCATGGTCGAGCATACCCAGCCCGCGGGCCCGCGCGCGATCGAGATCCGCCGCGCCGCTTCGCCCGGGCAATTCGTGTCCTATGCCGGCTCCGACATCGCGCGCGGCGAAGCCTTGATGCGCGCCGGCACCCTGATCGGTTCGCGCGAGATCGGCATGCTGGCGGCCTGCGGGATTTCGCGGGTGTCGGTCGCGCGGGCGCCTCGCGTCGCTGTGATCTCGACCGGCGACGAGCTGGTGCAGCCGGGAAAGCCGCTGCGCCCGGCCGCGATCTACGACACCAATGGCGCGATCGTCACGGCCGCGGTGAACGAGAACGGCGGCGAGGCGGTGTTCCTCGGCGCCATCGCCGATGACGAGGCACAACTCGAAGCCGCGATGCGCGAGGCGCTTGCGGCCAACGACATGCTGGTGCTTTCCGGCGGCACCTCGAAAGGCGCCGGCGATCTGTCGCATCGCATTATCGCGCGGCTCGGCAAGCCTGGCATCATTGCGCACGGCGTCGCATTGAAACCGGGCAAGCCGCTGTGCCTCGCGGTTTGCGACGGCAAGCCGGTGGTGATCCTGCCGGGATTTCCGACTTCGGCGATGTTCACCTTCCACGACATGATCGTGCCGGTACTGCGCCGCATGGCGGGGCTGCCGCCGCGCTCCGATGCCAGGGTCACCGCCAAAGTCCCGGTGCGGATCGCCTCCGAACTCGGCCGTACCGAATTCGTCATGGTGTCGCTGGTCGAGGGCGATAGCGGCCTGATCGCCTATCCCTCCGGCAAGGGTTCCGGCGCGATCACCTCGTTCGCGCAGGCCGACGGTTTCCTGAAGATCGATGCGCTCGCCGACCAGATGCCGGCCGGCACCGAGGCCGAGGTGACGCTGTTCACGCCGCATGTGCGGGTGCCGGATCTCGTCATCGTCGGCAGCCACTGCACCGGGCTCGATCTCGTCACCGCGCCGCTGGCGCGCGCGGGTCTCGTCGTGCGTTCGATCGCGGTCGGCAGCCTCGGCGGCCTCGCCGCGGCCAAGCGCGGCGAATGCGATTTTGCCCCCATTCATCTGTTCGATGAAAAATCCGAGAGCTACAACACGCCGTATCTCGCCGACGGCCTTGAACTGGTGCCGGGCTGGCGGCGGATGCAGGGCATCGTGTTCCGCAAGGGCGACGAGCGCTTCGAGGAACTGAGCGCGCAAGCCGCGGTGCGCGCGGCGCTGGTCGACCCCGCCTGCATCATGGTCAATCGCAACCAGGGCGCGGGCACGCGCATCCTGATCGACCGGCTGCTCGGTGACATCAGGCCCGACGGCTACTGGAACCAGCCGCGCTCGCACAACGCGGTTGCCGCCGCGGTGGCGCAGAATCGCGCCGACTGGGGCATGACGATTGCGCCGGTCGCCCATGCCGCCGGCCTCGGCTTCATTCCCTTTTCCGAAGAGCATTATGATTTTGCGCTGGTGACGGCGCGCAAGCAGCGCCCGGCGGTGCAGGCGTTCCTGAAGGCGCTGGCGTCGGAAGAAGGCCGCGCCGCGCTGGTGCGCGCGGGATTCCGGCCGGCCTAGCCGTCACTCTCCACACACGTCGTCCCCGCGAACGCGGGGACCCATACGCCGTGGCGGTAGTTGTTGCGGAAGGTGTCTGACGCAGCGCCCTAACGATAGATCACGCGGTATGGATCCCGGCTCGCGCCCGCAAGGCTCGCTTGGCCGGGACGACGAAGAATTGACAACCCGCTCAAATAAACGCCATGCCGCCGTTCAGCACAATCGTCTGTCCGGTCATGTAGTCGTTGCCGAGCACCATCAGCACCGCCTGCGCGACTTCATCGGGTTGCCCGAGTCGGCCGAGCGGGATGCGGGCGGCGAGATCGGAGCGGCCCTTCATCATGTCGGTTTCGATCAGCGACGGCGCCACCGAATTGACGGTGATGCCTTCCTTGACCAGCCGCGCCGCATAGCCGCGCGTCAGCCCTTCCATGCCGGCCTTGGAGGCGTTGTAGTGCACCCCGATCGCGCCGGCGCCGCGCGCGGCCCCCGACGAGATGTTGACGATGCGGCCCCATTTCTTCGCGCGCATCGCCGGCAGCACGGTCTGGGTGCAGAGGAACGCCGACTTCAGGTTGACCGCGATGGTCGCATCGAAGTCGGCCTCGGTCAGGTCATCGATGCCGCGCACGATCGCCATGCCGGCATTGTTGACGAGAATGTCGATCGGGCCCAGCGCGAAGGCAGCGTGATCGACCATCTCGGCGACGGCTGATGCCCGCGATACGTCGGCGGCGACCGCGATCGCGCGGCCGCCCTTGCTCTTGATGCTGGCCGCCACCGCGTCGGCGTCAGCCGCGCGTTCCCGGTAGTTCACCGCGACCGCGGCGCCGGCTTCGGCAAGCGCCATCGCAATCGCCGCGCCGATGCCGCGCGATCCGCCCGTCACCAGCGCGACGCGGCCGTTCAAATCCGGCTTGATGGTCATGATCTCGGTCCCTGCCAGCGGTGAATCAGCCCCCGTCCAGCGCCGCCAGCCGCTCGGCTTCGGCGATGTCGTCCATGGTATTGGCGTTGAAGAAGGGATCGAGCGGCACAATGGGCCACTCCACGGTGGCGAGTTTGTAGCGCGCGGTCCAGCGGTCGATCTTGCGGATGTCTTCGACGACCAGCGCGTGGCGAAGCTCTTCGCGCAAGTCGACGCTCCACAAGCCGATCACCGGATGCGACTGGCCGCCGGAGGCCGCGACCGCGAGCTGCGCGTTCCCCGCGATCCGCGCCGCATGCAACCGCGCGACCAAATCGCGCGGCAGGAACGGGCAGTCAGCGGCGGCGCTCAGCACCCACGCGACCCCGGGCCGGTTGGCCGCGGCCCAGTCGAGCGCCGCCAAAATGCCGGCGAGCGGTCCCGGAAAATCCGCAACGCCGTCGGGCACGACCGGCAGCCCGAAGCCGGCGAACCGTGCCGGATCGCCATTGGCGTTGAGGATCAAGCCATCGCATTGCGGCTTCAATCGCGCGATCACGCGCGCCAGAATGGTGCGGCCGCCGATCTCGCGCATCGGCTTGTCGCCGCCACCCATCCGCCGCGCCAGCCCGCCGGCGAGCAGCACGCCCGGCGTCGCCGGGGTCTTACTCGTCACGTTCGCCGCCCTTGCGCTTGTGGCGCGCGGACTCTTCCTCGACGAAAGCGAGGTTCTGGTCGTAGACGATGCGCTCCTGGCCTGACAGCGCGATGAAGCGTTTGCCGCGCGCGCGGCCGACCAGCGTCAATCCGACCTGCCGCGCCAGGTCGACGCCCCAGGCGGTGAAGCCGGAACGCGAGACCAGGATCGGAATGCCCATCCGCACCGTCTTGATCACCATTTCGGAAGTCAGCCGGCCCGTGGTGTAGAGGATCTTGTCGGCGGGATCGACGCCGTGGCGGAACATCCAGCCCGCGATCTTGTCGACCGCGTTGTGGCGGCCGACATCCTCGGTGTAGCAGACCGGCGTGCCTTCCTTGCAAAGCACGCAGCCATGGATCGCGCCGGCCTCGAGGTAGAGCGAGGGCATGGTGTTGATCGCGTGCGTCATCTGGTAGAGCCAGGAGGTGCGCAGTTCGGCTTGCGGCAGCGCGACGCTTTCCACCGCCTCCATCAGATCGCCGAACGCCGTTCCTTGTGCGCACCCCGAGGTCTGCGTGCGCTTCTTCAATTTCTGTTCGAAATTGGTGTGATGCTCGGTGCGCACCACCACCACCTGCAGGTCGTCGTCATATTCGACCTCGGTGACGACGTCGTCGTATTTCAGCATGTTCTGATTGAGCAGATAGCCGAGCGCCAGATATTCCGGATAATCGCCGATCGTCATCATGGTGACGATTTCCTGCGCGTTCAGGTACAGCGTCAGCGCCCGCTCGACGGGTACGTTGATCTCGACCGCGGCCCCGGTCTGGTCGGTCCCGGCGACGCGCTCGGTCAGCCGCGGGTCGTGCGGGTCGGGGACGATCAGGGGGACAGGGGCCTTGTCGATCTTCATCATGGTCCGGGAGGCTAGCATGACATTCGCTGCTAGCCGATATAAAGCATCTTAGGATATGAACGAAATGCGGCCAATGTCGTCATTGCGAGCCAACGGGTCGCGCGAATGCGCGCCCGATGACAGGCTCCGCGAAGCAATCCATAGCCAGCCAAGGAAGTATGGATTGCTTCGTCGCCTTGCTCCTCGCAATGACGATGGGATGCGGGTTCCGGAGAGTAAGATGAAAGTGATTGGGCTCGCCGGGTGGAGCGGCGCCGGCAAGACGACGCTGTTGAGCCGCGTCATCCCCCATCTGCTCGGCCAGGGCCTGCTTGTTTCCGTCATCAAGCATGCCCACCACAGTTTCGATGTGGATACTCCGGGCAAGGATTCCTGGGTGCACCGGCAGTCGGGCGCGACGGAAGTGCTGGTGTCCTCCGGCAAGCGCTGGGCCCTGATGCATGAATTGCGGGGGGCCTCCGAGCCCCGGCTGCCGGAATTGCTAGCCAAACTGTCGCAGGTCGATCTGGTCGTGGTCGAGGGTTTCAAGTCCGAGCCGCATCGCAAGATCGAGGTGCATCGCGCCGCCAACGGCAAGCCGTTGCTGTTTCCCGACGATCCCGGCATTGCCGGCATCGCCGCCGATGCGGCGGTGGAAACCACGCTGCCGGTAGTCCATCTCGATGACATCCCGGCCATTGCCGCTATGATGCAGGGGTCCGCGATACCGATCGAGGATGTGCTGGCGCGCAGCGCCGGCAGAACCTGAGAAGGCGAGATGGCGCAGTTATCCGACGATTGCTTTGCCTTCGGCGGGCCGATGATGTCGGTCGATGAGGCCGTCGGGATCATCGCCGCGCGGGTCACGGCGGTGCACGACACCGAGACCGTTGCGCTCGCGCAAGCCGACGGGCGGATACTCGCTTGCGACATTGCGGCGCCGCTGCCGCTGCCGCCGTTCACCAACTCCGCCGTCGACGGCTACGCGGTGCGCGGCCGCGATCTGCCGCAAGCCGGGGAGCAGGCGTTTGCCGTGACCGGCCGCATCCAGGCCGGCGCCTCCGCCGGGAACGCGATTCCACCGGGCCATGCCATCAGGATTTTCACCGGCGCGCCGATGCCCGATGGCGCCGATACCGTGTTCATGCAGGAAGATGTGCGGATCGACGACGCGGGCAGGGTGGTGCTGCCGGCCGGCCTGAAACCCGGCGCCAATGTGCGCCCCGCCGGCGAAGACATCGCTTTGGGTTTTGCCGCGCTCAAGGCGGGCCGGCGGCTGCGGCCGCAGGATGTCGCGCTCGCCGCTGCGTTCGGCCTGACCCAGATCGATGTGATGAGGCGCATCCGCGTCGCGGTGTTTTCGACCGGCAACGAAATCGTTTCGCCGGGAATGCCGCGCGCGCCATCGCAGCTGTTCGATTCCAACCGCTTCATGCTGATGGCGATGCTGGCGCGGCTTGGCTGCGATGTCGGCGATCTCGGCATCATCAGGGACGATCGCGCCTCGCTGGCCGACGGCCTGAAGAAGGTGGCCGGCACCCACGACCTGATCCTGACCACCGGCGGGGTTTCGACCGGCGACGAGGATCACGTCAAGGCCAGCGTCGAAAGCGCGGGCTCGCTGGTCTTGTGGCGGATGGCGATCAAGCCCGGCCGTCCGGTCGCGATGGGGATTATCGGCGGCACGCCGTTCATCGGGCTGCCGGGAAATCCGGTGGCGAGTTTCGTCACCTTCGTCCATGTGGTGCGGCCGACTATTCTGGCGCTGGCCGGCGCCGCGCAAGCGCCGCTGGTTCCGATGCCGGTGCGCGCCGCCTTCACCTACAAGAAGAAGGCCGGCCGCCGTGAATATGTCCGGGTGAGCTTGCGCAAGGGCGACAATGGCGTGCTCGAAGCGGCAAAGTTTCCGCGCGAAGGCGCGGGACTGCTGTCGTCGCTGGTCGACACCGACGGACTGGTCGAACTCGGCGAAGAGATCACGCAGGTTCAGCCGGGCCAGACCGTCGGCTTTCTCAGTTATGCAAGCCTGATCTGAATCTCGGCTGGCCCGGCGTTGTCCGTTGACGATGTGACCTCGCTTCGCCATGTTCGCCCCATGACACAGACAACACTCGACCTCACCGGCCTAAAATGTCCGCTGCCCGCCTTGAAGACGCGCAAGGCGCTGAAGACGCTTAAGCCGGGCGACCTCCTGGAAGTTCTTTGCACCGATCCCCTGTCGGTGATCGATATCCCCAATCTGATCCGGGAAACCGGCGACAAGGTCGAGATCACCGAGCGCGCCGAACGGCGCATCGTGTTTCTGATCGAGAAGACCGATAGCGCCGGGGCGCAGGCTGGATGAGCGTGAGCCAGGCCGAGCAGGTGGGCGCGCTGCCCGGCGTCGGCATTCTCGATCGCGAGCGGACGATTGCGATCGCCGGCTTCAACCGCTGGCTGGTGCCGCCCGCGGCGCTCTGCATCCATCTCTGCATCGGCATGGCCTATGGCTTCAGCGTGTTCTGGCTGCCGCTGTCGCGTGCCCTCGGCGTGGACGCGCCGAAGTCCTGCCCGGATATGTCGCTGATGCAGGAGCTGTTCACGACGACCTGCGACTGGCGCGTCGCCAGCATGGGCTGGATGTACACGCTGTTCTTCGTGCTGCTTGGGGTCTCCGCTGCGATCTGGGGCGGCTGGCTCGAACGCTCCGGCCCGCGCAAGGCCGGCTTCGTCGCCGCTTTGTGCTGGGTTGGCGGCCTCTTGATCGGCGCTCTCGGCATCTACCTGCATCAGCTCTGGCTGTTGTGGCTTGGCTCCGGCGTGATCGGCGGCATCGGCCTCGGCATCGGCTACATCTCCCCGGTGTCCACTTTGGTGAAGTGGTTTCCCGATCGCCGCGGCATGGCCACCGGCATGGCGATCATGGGTTTCGGCGGCGGCGCCATGATCGGGGCGCCGCTCGCCGACCTCCTGATGAATTATTTCAGGACCCCGGCCTCGGTCGGCGCCTGGGAAACCTTCGTCGCCATGGCGGCGATCTATTTCTGTTTCATGACGATCGGCGCGTTCCGCTATCGCATTCCGCCGCCCGGCTGGCGTCCTGACGGCTGGACGCCGCCGCACCAGGACAATGCGATGATCTCGCAGTACAACGTCCACCTCAACGACGCGCACAAGACCAGGCAGTTCTGGATGGTCTGGATCGTGCTGTGCATGAACGTGTCGGCCGGCATCGGCGTGATCGGCATGGCCTCGCCGATGTTGCAGGAGATCTTCGCAGGCTCCCTGATCGACCAGCCCGGCGTCAGCTTCAACGCCCTCTCGACCGAGCAGAAGGCAGCCATCGCGGTGATCGCGGCCGGTTTCACCGGCCTGTTGTCGCTGTTCAACATCGGCGGCCGGTTCTTCTGGGCGTCGCTGTCGGACTATATCGGCCGCAAGAATACCTATTACGCGTTCTTCCTGCTCGGCATCGCGCTTTACGCGCTGGCGCCGACCTTCGCCAGTATGGGCTCGATACTGCTGTTCGTCGCCGCCTTCTGCATCATCCTGTCGATGTATGGCGGCGGCTTCGCCACGGTGCCGGCCTATCTCGCCGATATGTTCGGCACCCAGTTCGTCGGTGCGATTCATGGTCGGGTGCTGACGGCGTGGTCGACCGCCGGCATCATCGGTCCCGTCGTGGTGAACTATATCCGCGAGGCGCAGCTTGCCGCCGGCGTGCCGCGCGATCACCTCTACAACACCACCATGTACATCCTGTGCGCGATGCTGATCGTCGGCCTAGTCTGCAACTATTTGATCAAGCCGGTCGACGCCAAATGGCACATGAGCGCCGAGGCAGTCGCCAGGCTGCAGGCGGCGAGTGCGAAGAGCGCGGCGGCGGCGCAGCCCGGCTCGTTCGGCATAGGCAAAGGCGGGCTCGACGTTGAAGCCGCGCTGTTCTGGGCCTTGGTCGGGGTTCCGCTGGCGTGGGGTGTGTGGAAAACCTTGGAAAGCGCGGTCAAGATCTTCTGATCGGGCGCGAAGCTCGGAATGGCGCTCTTTTTCCTTGGCATGTGGTATGCCACGAATTAGGATTGCCACCGGGGGAAACCGGGAATGAGATGTTTCAATGAGTCATGACGTCCAGACAGTGCGCTCGTTCGAACATCCCGGCGCGGGACGAAAACGGGCCAAATCGACCCCCAAGGGCCGCCAGGTCGATCCCCAAGCCGCTGAAGAGATTGCGCTTTTGCTAGGCGACCGGCCGCGCCGGCGCGACCTGTTGATCGAGCATCTGCACCTCATCCAGGACCAATATCGCAAGGTTTCTGCAGCGCATCTGGCAGCGCTGGCCGACGAGATGAAGCTGTCGTTTGCAGAGGTGTTCGAGACCGCGACTTTCTACGCGCATTTCGACGTGGTGAAGGAGGGCGAGCCGGATATCGCGCCGCTGACCATCCGGGTCTGCGATTCCCTGACCTGCGCCATGCTGGGCGCGGAAAAACTGCTGCATGAGCTGGAGACATCGGCCGGCCCCGGCATTCGCGTGGTGCGCGCGCCCTGCGTCGGCCGCTGCGACACCGCGCCCGCGGCCGAAGTCGGCCACCACTTCGTCGATCACGCCGATGCTGCGAAAGTGCTGGCAGCGGCCAAGGCCGGCGACACCCACGCGCATCTGCCGAAATATGTCGACTACGATGCCTATCTCGGCGGCGGCGGCTACCAGCTGCTCAAGCGTTTGCGCTCGGGCGAACTGGCCAAAGAGGATTTGCTGAAGGTGCTCGACGACGCGTCCTTGCGCGGGCTCGGCGGCGCGGGCTTCCCCACGGGGCGGAAATGGCGCGCGGTGCTGGGCGAACCCGGGCCGCGGCTGATGGCGATCAACGGCGACGAGGGCGAGCCCGGCACCTTCAAGGACCGCTACTACCTCGAGACCGACCCGCATCGCTTCATCGAGGGCATGCTGATCGGCGCGCATGTCGTCGAGGCCTCCGAGGTCTACATCTATATCCGCGACGAATACCCGGCCTCGCGCGAAATCCTGACGCGCGAGATCGCAAGGCTGCCGCCAGGCGGCCCCAAGCTGCACATGCGGCGCGGCGCCGGCGCTTACATCTGCGGCGAGGAATCCTCGCTGTTGGAGAGCATCGAGGGCAAGCGCGGCCTGCCGCGGCACAAGCCGCCATATCCGTTCCAGGTCGGCCTGTTCGGCTTGCCGACGCTGATCAACAATGTCGAGACGCTGTGGTGGGTGCGCGACATCGTCGAGCAGGGCGCCGAGTGGTGGAAGGGCCACGGCCGCCATGACCGCCAGGGCCTGCGCAGCTTCTCGGTGTCGGGGCGGGTGAAGAATCCCGGCATGAAGCTCGCACCGGCCGGCATCACCGTGCGCGAGCTGATCGACGAATATTGCGGCGGCATGGCCGACGGCCACACCTTCCGCGCCTACCTGCCGGGCGGCGCATCCGGCGGCATCCTGCCGGCCTCGATGGGCGATATTCCGCTCGATTTCGGCACCTTGGAAAAATACGGCTGCTTCATTGGTTCCGCCGCGGTCATGATCCTGTCCGATCGGGACAGCGTGAAGGGCGCGGCGCTGAACCTGATGCGCTTCTTCGAGGACGAGAGTTGCGGCCAGTGCACGCCCTGCCGTGTCGGCACCCAGAAGGCGGCGCTGTTGATGCAGAAGCCGGTGTGGAACCGTGAACTGCTCGACGAATTGAGCCAGGCGATGCGCGATGCATCGATCTGCGGCCTCGGCCAGGCGGCCTCGAATCCGCTCACCACGGTCATTAAATACTTCCCCGACGAGTTCAAGGAAGCGGCGGAATGATGAAGATTCAGTTCGAACTCGACGGCCAGCAGGTCGAAGCCGTCAACGGCGAGACCATCTGGCAGGTGGCAAAGCGCCAGGGCCGCGAGATTCCGCATCTCTGTTATTCGCCGGAGCCGGACTACCGCCCCGACGGCAATTGCCGCGCCTGCATGGTCGAGATCGAGGGCGAGCGGGTGCTGGCGGCTTCCTGCAAGCGCACGCCGAGCGTCGGCATGAAGGTGAAATCGGCGAGCCCGCGCGCCGTCTCGGCGCAGAAGATGGTGATGGAGCTCTTGGTCGCCGACCAGCCGGCGCGTGCAACCTCGCACGATCCCGATTCGAAATTCTGGCACTGGGCTGAAAAAACCGGCGTCACCGAAAGCCGCTTTCCCGCGGCGGAGCGCTGGGAAGGCGACGCCAGCCATCCGGCGATGCGCGTCAATCTCGACGCCTGCATCCAGTGCGGCTTGTGCGTGCGCGCCTGCCGCGAGGTCCAGGTCAACGACGTGATCGGCATGGCCTATCGCAGCCATGAATCCAAGATCGTGTTCGACTTCGACGATCCGATGGGGGAATCGACCTGCGTCGCCTGCGGCGAATGCGTGCAGGCCTGTCCGACCGGTGCGCTGATGCCCGCGGTGATGCTCGACGAGAACCAGACCCGCGTCACCTATGCCGACAGGAAGGTCGATTCGCTGTGCCCGTTCTGCGGCGTCGGCTGTCAGATGACCTACCAGGTCAAGGACGAGAAGGTCATTTACGCCGAGGGCCGCGACGGCCCGGCCAATCACAACCGGCTCTGCGTCAAGGGCCGTTTTGGATTTGACTACATCCACCACCCGCATCGCCTGACCAAGCCGCTGGTGCGGCTGCCGAATGCAAAGAAGGACGCCAACGACCAGGTTGATCCGGCCAATCCCTTCACCCATTTCCGCGAAGCGTCCTGGGAAGAGGCGCTTGATCTCGCCGCCAACGGCCTCGTCAGGATTCGCGACGGCAAGGGCGTCAAGGCGCTGGCCGGTTTCGGCTCTGCCAAAGGGTCCAACGAGGAAGCCTATCTGTTCCAGAAGCTGGTGCGCACCGGCTTCGGCTCCAACAATGTCGATCACTGTACGCGGCTGTGCCACGCCTCCTCGGTGGCGGCCTTGATGGAGGGCCTTAACTCCGGCGCGGTGTCGGCGCCGTTTGCGGCGGCCATGGACGCCGAAGTCATCATCGTGATCGGCGCCAATCCGACCGTGAACCACCCGGTCGCCGCGACCTACATCAAGAACGCGGCCAAGCGCGGAGCCAGGCTGATCGTGATGGATCCGCGCCGCCAGACGCTGTCGCGCCACGCCTGCAAGCACCTTCAGTTCAAGCCCGGCAGCGACGTCGCGATGCTGAATGCGATGCTCAACACCATCATCAGCGAAGGCCTGACCGACGAACAATATATCGTCGGCTATACCGAAGGCTTCGATGAGCTGAAGGAGCGCATCAAGGAATTCACGCCGGAGAAGATGGAGCCGATCTGCGGCATTCCAGCCGAGACCTTGCGCGAAGTGGCGCGGATGTATGCGCGCTCGCGCGCTTCCCTCATCTTCTGGGGCATGGGCATCAGCCAGCATGTGCACGGCACCGACAATTCGCGCTGCCTGATCGCGCTGGCGCTGATCACCGGCCAGATCGGCCGTCCGGGCACCGGCCTGCATCCGCTGCGCGGCCAGAACAACGTGCAGGGCGCTTCCGACGCCGGCCTGATCCCGATGTTCCTGCCGGATTACCAGCCGGTCGGCCGCACCGACCTGCGCGAACCGTTCGAAAGGCTCTGGCACCAGGACCTCGATCCCGTGCGAGGGCTGACCGTGGTCGAGATCATGAACGCGATACATGCCGGCGAAATCACCGGCATGTATATTGAGGGCGAAAACCCGGCGATGTCCGACCCGGATCTGCAGCACGCCCGCGGAGCGCTGGCCAGGCTCGATCATCTTGTGGTGCAGGATCTGTTCGTCACCGAAACCGCGTTTCATGCCGACGTGATCCTGCCGGCCTCGGCGTTCGCCGAGAAATCCGGCACCTTCACCAACACCGACCGTCGCGTGCAACTGGCGCGCGAGGTGGTCAAGTCGCCGGGCGACGCGCGGCAGGATCTCTGGATCATCCAGGAGATCGCCAAGCGCATGGGACTGCCCTGGAACTATGCCGGCCCGGCCGACGTCTTCACCGAAATGACGGAGGTGATGCCGTCGCTGCGCAACATCAGCTGGGAGCGGCTGGTGCGCGAGGGTGCGGTGACCTATCCGGCCGACGACCCCGACAAGCCCGGCAACGAGATCATCTTCACCACCGGGTTCCCGACCGCGAGCGGCCGCGGCAGGATCGTGCCGGCGAATGTCTCGCCGCCGGACGAGTTGCCGGACGGCGAATATCCGATGGTGCTCTCCACGGGGCGCGTGCTCGAACACTGGCACACCGGCTCGATGACGCGGCGCTCCCAGGTGCTCGACCAGATCGAGCCGGAGGCGGTGGCATTCATGTCGCCGAAGGACATGCGGAAGCTGCAGGTCTGGCCGGGCGACAAGGTGCGTCTGCAAACCCGGCGCGGCGCCGTCGAGGTCAAGGTGCGCTCCGACCGTGACGTGCCGGAGAACATGGTGTTCATGCCGTTCTGCTACGCGGAGGCCGCCGCCAACCTGTTGACCAACCCCGCGCTCGATCCGTTCGGCAAGATTCCCGAATTCAAGTTCTGCGCGGTCAAGGCCGAGCGCGCCGAGGTTCGCGCCGCGGCGGAGTAGACGCGCCGGTCCCTAGGCGAAATTTTCGCAGCCGGCCGGCTCGTAGAACGCGTCGGCGTTGCGCGGCACGGTGGGGACGCTGGTCCGGCTCGCCGGCGGCGCATTGATGCGTTGGGCGTCGGCATACGCGCTGAGGATCGCCAGCGGCAAATCCACATGACGGGCCTCGATCGACTGGTCGAGCCATTCCGGCAGTTCGCGCTGACGCGACAGCGCGCAATGCCACTCGCCCTCGTCATAGGCGATGCGGCGAACTTGCCATTGCGGCATTTCCAGATCGATCAACGCCAGCGCCACCTCGGTCCAGGCTTCCGAGCCGATCAGGCGTTCGATCCGCGCGGTCTTTTCGCTCTGGCCGGCGGACGGAAAGCGCCGGCAGGTTTCGCCGATCAGATCCGACAGGAGTTTTGCCGTCACGGCATGCGCCTCGCGCAGCCGATCATGGATCCCGGCGGGTTGCTGACGTCCTGAAAGGGCAAGCATGGCGGTATCTCGCTTCAAGCGCGGCCGCGACCGGCCGCTCCCGCAAGATGGTCAAGACGCCATTTGAAAACGAGGTGGGGCGGGGACCGGAGAAATAGGGATTTCATAAGTGTATCCGCGTCGTCCCGGCGAACGCCGGGACCCATACGCCGCGGCTTATCGGTGACGCGAGCTGGGAGACACCTTCAATCAACAGCAAGCGGCTGTGGTTGTGGGTCCCTGCTTTCGCAGGGACGACCCGTGATCTTTATGAGATTCCTATAACCTCGCCCCAACTCCCGTCTCGAAAACCTATGCGCCGGGTGGCACCTCAGCCCCGACATCGCGAAGGCCGCGTCCCGGTCCCGCGGATCACTGCGCACAGGAGCACCTCATGCTGGACATCGTCATGCTGGCCCTCGGCCTCGGCCTGTTCGCGGTGGGCATAGGCTGCGCCTATGCCTGCGAACGGCTTTAGGGGGAGAACGATCATGATCTTCGACTATTCACTCGCCGCCATCGTCTCCGCCGGGCTGCTGTTTTACCTGACCTACGCCCTGCTGCGGCCCGAGCGGTTCTGACTGCTTCGCGCGCCGATCCCGCACATCTAAAGGCATACGACCATGACCGTCATTGGCTGGATTCAAATCATTCTGTACTGCGCCATCGTCGTCGCGCTCGCAAAGCCGCTCGGCTGGTACATGACGCGCGTCTTCAACGGCGAGCGCACTTTCCTGTCCCCAATCCTGCGCCCGGTCGAGGCCGGACTTTACTGGATCGGCGGTGTCGACGAGAAGCGCGAGCAGCACTGGCTGACCTACACGGTCGCGATGCTGCTGTTCCATGTCGGCGGCTTCCTGATCCTTTATGCGTTGATGCGCCTGCAGGCGGTGTTGCCGTTCAACCCGCAGGAGCAATCCGCGGTCGCCGCGGATCTGTCGTTCAACACCGCCATCAGCTTCATCACCAACACCAACTGGCAGAACTACGGCGGCGAAAGCGCGATGTCCTACCTCGTGCAGATGCTGGGGCTCACCCACCAGAATTTCCTGTCGGCGGCGACCGGCATCGCGCTGGCGATCGCGCTGGTGCGCGGCTTTGCCCGTTCCTCGATGCGCACCATCGGTAACTTCTGGGTCGATGTGACCCGCGCCACGCTGTACGTCATGTTGCCGATCTGCGTCGTCTACACGCTGTTCCTGGTCTGGCAAGGCATGCCGCAGACGCTAGGGGCCTACGTCGATGCCACGACGCTGGAAGGCGCCAAGCAGACTATTGCGGTTGGACCTGTCGCCTCGCAGATCGCGCCCAAAATGCTCGGCACCAATGGCGGCGGCTTCTTCAATGTCAACGCCGCGCATCCGTTCGAGAACCCGACCGCGCTGTCGAACTTCGTCCAGATGCTTTCGATCTTCCTGATCGGCGCAGCCCTGACCAACGTGTTCGGCCGCATGGTCGGCAACCAGCGCCAGGGTTGGGCGATCCTGGCCGTGATGGGCGTGCTGTTCATATCGGGCGTGGCCGTCACCTATTGGGCGGAAGCGGGCGGCACCACCGCGCTCAGCTCGCTCGGGCTGACCGGCGGCAACATGGAAGGCAAGGAGGTTCGCTTCGGCATCGTCGCGTCCTCGCTGTTCGCCGTCATCACTACGGCGGCCTCCTGCGGCGCCGTCAACGCCATGCATGACTCGTTCACCGCGCTCGGCGGCATGGTCCCGCTGATCAACATGCAGCTCGGCGAAATCATCGTCGGCGGCGTCGGCGCCGGCCTCTACGGCATGCTGCTGTTCGTCGTGCTGGCGATCTTCGTCGCCGGCCTGATGGTCGGCCGCACCCCGGAATATGTCGGCAAGAAGATCGAGGCGCGCGAAGTCAAGATGGCGATGCTCGCCATCCTGGTGCTGCCGCTGATGTATCTGGGCTGGACCTCGGTGGCTGTGGTGTTTCCGCCGGCCGTCGCGTCAATGGCCAATGCCGGTCCGCACGGCTTTACCGAGGTGCTCTATGCCTACACTTCGGCGACCGGCAATAACGGCTCGGCCTTCGGCGGGCTGACCGGCAACACCTTCTTCTACAACCTGACCCTGGCGAGTGCGATGTTCGTCGGCCGGTTCTTCATGATCATCCCGGCAATGGCGCTGGCGGGATCGCTGGCCGCCAAGAAGTCGATTCCGCCGTCGGCCGGCACGCTGCCGACCACCGGCGGGCTGTTCGTCGGCCTCGTCGTCGGCGTGATCCTGATCATCGGCGGTCTCACCTTCTTTCCGGCGCTGGCGCTCGGCCCGATCGTCGAGCATCTCGCCGGCAACGCCAACACCTTGTTCTGATCGAACTCATTTCGGAGTTACGTCCATGGAAGTCGTTCATAAATTGAACAAGCGGATGCCGGTGTCGGCGATGCTCGATCCGAAGATCGTGATGCCCGCCATAGGCGCGGCGGTGACAAAACTCGATCCGCGGCTGATGATCAAGAACCCCGTGATGTTCGTCGTCGAGGTCGTCGCCGCGCTCACCACGGTGATCTTCCTGCGCGACCTCGTGACCGGCGGCGCCAACCTCGCCTTCACTTTCCAGATCATCCTGTGGCTGTGGTTCACGGTGCTGTTCGCCAATTTCGCCGAGGCCGTCGCCGAAGGCCGCGGCAAGGCCCAGGCCGAGTCGCTGAAGAAGACCCGCACCGAGAGCCAGGCCAAGCTCGTGACCGGTTCCGACAAGACCTATCGTCTGGTCCCCGGCACCAGCCTGAAGGTCGGCGACATCGTTCTGGTCGAGGCCGGCGACAATATTCCCTCCGATGGCGAAGTGATCGAGGGCGTTGCCTCGGTCAACGAGGCCGCGATAACAGGCGAATCCGCGCCGGTGATCCGCGAGTCCGGCGGCGACCGCTCGGCGGTCACCGGCGGCACCCAGGTATTGAGCGACTGGATCCGCGTCCGCATCACCGCGGCGCAGGGATCGACCTTCATCGATCGCATGATCAAGCTGGTCGAAGGCGCCGAGCGGCAGAAAACACCGAACGAGATCGCGCTTAATATCCTGCTCGCGGGCCTGTCCATTATCTTCATATTCGCGACGGTTACGATCCCGAGTTATGCGGCCTATGCCGGCGGTTCAGTGTCGGTGGTGGTGCTGGTGGCGCTGTTCGTCACACTGATTCCGACCACCATCGGCGCGCTGCTGTCGGCGATCGGCATCGCCGGCATGGACCGGCTGGTGCGCTTCAATGTGCTGGCGATGTCCGGCCGCGCGGTCGAGGCCGCCGGCGACGTCGATACCCTGTTGCTCGACAAGACCGGCACCATCACGCTCGGCAACCGCCAGGCCACGGCATTCCGCCCGGTGCGCGGCGTGACCGAGCAGGAACTCGCCGACGCGGCCCAGCTCGCCTCGCTGGCGGACGAGACCCCGGAAGGGCGCTCGATCGTCGTGCTGGCCAAGGAGAAATACGGCATTCGCGGCCGCGACATGGCGGAACTGAACGCGACGTTCATTCCGTTCACGGCGCAAACCCGCATGAGCGGCGTCGATGCCGGCGCATCCGCGGTCCGCAAGGGCGCGGTCGATGCCATCCTGAACTACGTCACCGGTGGAAGCGGAACGCATACGATTGCGGCTGGAAACACCGTGCGGTCGCTTCAGTCCGCCGCGAATTCCGATGTCGCCCGCGAGATCCAGGCTATTTCGGATGAGATCGCCAAGTCTGGCGGCACCCCGCTGGCGGTCGCCAAGGACGGCCGTCTGCTCGGCGTCGTCCAGCTCAAGGACATCGTCAAGGGCGGCATCCGCGAGCGCTTCGCCGAACTGCGCCGCATGGGCATCCGCACCATTATGATCACCGGCGACAACCCGATGACGGCGGCGGCGATTGCGGCGGAAGCCGGCGTCGACGATTTCCTGGCGCAGGCGACGCCCGAGGACAAGCTGAAGCTGATCCGCGACGAGCAGGCGAAGGGCAAGCTGGTCGCGATGTGCGGCGACGGCACCAATGACGCGCCCGCGCTGGCGCAGGCCGACGTCGGCGTCGCCATGAACACCGGCACCCAGGCCGCCCGCGAGGCCGGCAACATGGTCGATCTCGACTCCAACCCGACAAAACTGATCGAGGTGGTCGAAATCGGCAAGCAGCTGCTGATGACCCGGGGCGCGCTCACCACGTTCTCGATCGCCAACGACGTGGCGAAGTATTTCGCCATCATCCCGGCGATCTTCCTGACGTTCTACCCGCAGCTCGATGCGCTCAACATCATGCATCTGGCGAGCCCGCAGAGCGCCATCCTGTCGGCGATCATCTTCAATGCGCTGATCATCATCGCGTTGATTCCGCTGGCCTTGAAAGGCGTGGGGTATCGCGCCATCGGCGCCGGCGCGCTGTTGCGCCGCAACCTGATGATCTACGGCCTCGGCGGCATCATCATTCCCTTCATCGGCATCAAGGCGATCGACCTCATTGTCGCCGCCTTGCACCTGGCCTGAAACCAACCGTCATTGCGAGCGCAGCGAAGCGATCCACAGACGGTCATTCCGGGGCGATGCAAAGCATCGAACCCGGAATCTCGAGATTCCGGGTCTGGTGCTAACGCACCATCCCGGAATGACGGAGTCAAAATTGCTTCGTCGCTGCGCTCGCAATGACGGAATGTTCCAAGGAGAAACATCATGCTTCGAGAAATCCGCCCCGCCATCCTGATCCTCGTCCTGCTGACGCTGATCACGGGCCTCGCCTATCCGCTCGCCATGACCGCCATTGCCGGCGTGCTGTTTCCGAAGCAGGCGCAAGGCAGCCTGATCGAGAAGGACGGCAAGGTGATCGGATCCGCCCTGATCGGGCAGGAATTCAAGGACGACAAATACTTCCATGGCCGGCCGTCGGCGACCTCGGCCCCGGATCCGGCCGATTCGACCAAGACCATTTCGGCGCCGTATAATGCGGCGAACTCCGCCGGCTCCAACCTTGGCCCGACCAGCAAGGCGCTGAACGACCGGATCAAGGAGGACGTCGAGAAGCTGAAGGCCGAAAACCCCTCGGCCTCCGTCCCGGTTGATCTCGTCACCACCTCGGGCAGCGGCCTCGATCCCGATATCTCGCCGGAAGCTGCCCTGTTCCAGGTGCCGCGCGTCGCCAAGGCCCGCAACATGCCGGAAGAGCTGGTTCGCCAGCTGGTGATCGCAAATACCCAGGGCCGCTTCGCCGGATTGCTGGGCGAACCGCGCGTCAATGTGCTGGCGCTGAATCTGGTTTTGGATCGCGCGGCGTCGAAGGAGCATGCGCCTAGGCTGGACCTGAAGTGAGGACTATAATGGAATAATGGCTCAGCAGCGCCGCGATCCCGAACAACGTCCCTCGCCGGAGGCCCTGCTGGAAGCGGCCCGGCGGGAGGAAAGCCGCGCCGGCCGGCTTAAGATCTTCGTCGGCGCGGCTCCCGGCGTCGGCAAGACCTATGAGATGCTGCAGAGCGCGCACGCCAAGCGCAAGGGCGGCGTCGATGTCGTGGTCGGCGTGGTCGAGACCCACGGCCGGGCGGAGACGGAAGCGTTGCTGCACGGGCTCGAGGTCCTGCCGCGCAAGCGGATCGAGTACAAGGATCAGCTCATCGAGGAGATGGACCTCGACGCGCTGATCGCACGCCGCCCCGGAATCGCGCTGGTCGACGAACTCGCCCACACCAACGCGCCCGGCAGCCGCCACCCCAAACGCTACCTCGACGTCGAGGAGCTGCTCTCCCGCGGCATCGACGTCTATACCGCGGTCAATATCCAGCACATCGAAAGCCTCAACGACGTGGTCGCCCAGATCACGCATGTGCGGGTGCGCGAGACCGTGCCGGATTCGGTGTTCGACCGCGCCGATGCGATCGAGCTGATCGATCTCACGCCTGACGACCTGATCCAGCGGCTGAAGGAGGGCAAGGTCTACGTTCCCAAGCAGGCCGAGCGCGCGCTGGAGCATTATTTCTCGCCCGGCAATCTGACCGCGCTGCGCGAGCTGGCGCTGCGGCGGACCGCCGAGCGCGTCGACGAGCAGCTATTGACCCACATGCAGGCCAACGCCATCGCCGGCCCCTGGGCGGCCGGCGAGCGCATCCTGGTCTGCATCAGCGAGGATCCGCGCGCCGCAGGGCTGGTGCGCTACACCAGGCGGCTGGCGGATCGCCTGCACGCGCCCTGGACCGCGCTCAGTATCGAGACCCGCCGCAGCCTGCAACTGACCGACGAGCAGCGGGACCGGCTGGCCGACACGCTGCGGCTGGCGGAAGCGCTGGGCGGCGAGGCGCTCACCATTCCCGGCGTCGGGCGCCGGATCGCCGACGACATCATCGGCTTCGCGCAGGCCAATAACGTCACCCAGATCATCATCGGGAAGTCGATGCGTTCCTGGTGGTTCGAGATGAGGCGCGGCTCGGTGGTGCACGATCTGGTGCGGCGCGCCGGCAATATCAGTATCAACGTGATCGCCGGCGAGGAGCTCGCGGCGGAGCCGGTTCCAAAGAAGACGGTGCGCACGGCCGAACGGCAGGAGCCGTTCGATCCCGTTCCCTATGCGATATCGCTGCTGCTGGTTGCCGCGGCGCTTGGCGCCGGCCTGCTGATCCATCCGTGGATGGGCATCGAAAACGTCGACCTCGTGTTCCTGACGGCGGTGGTCGCAGCCGCTGTGCGTTACGGCCTGCTGCCATCGGTGTTGGCGAGCATCGTCGCATCGCTCTGCTACAACTTCTTCTTTCTGCCGCCGATCTACACCTTCACGATCACCGACCCGACCAACGTCGCGGCCTTCTTCTTCTTTATGCTGATCGCGATCGTGGTTTCCAATGTGGCGGCGCGGGTGCGCACCCAGGCCGTCTCCGCGATCGGCAGGGTGCGGACCACGGAATCGCTCTATGCCTTCAGCCGCAAGCTCGCCGGCACCGCGACGCTGGACGACGTGTTGTGGGCGACCGCCTATCAGACCGCCTTGATGCTGAAGGTACGGGTGGTCCTGTTGTTGCCGGAGGACGGCGTCATCACGGTCAAGGCGGGCTATCCGCCGGAGGATCAGCTCGACCAGGCCGATCTCGCCGCCGCCAACTGGGCGTGGGGCAACGACCGCGCGGCCGGGCGCGGCGCGGATACGCTGCCGGGTGCCAAGCGCCTGTTCCTGCCGATGCGGACCGGACGCGGGCCGATCGGCGTCATCGGCATCGACGACGACAAGACCGGGCCGCTGCTGACGCCGGATCAGCGCCGTCTGCTCGATGCGCTGATGGATCAGGGCGCGCTCGCGATCGAGCGGGTGCAACTGGTGGAGGACATGGACCGGGTCAAGCGTACCGTGGAGTCGGACCGGCTGCGCTCGGCGTTGTTGACCTCGATCTCGCACGATCTCAAGACGCCGCTGGCGTCGGTGCTCGGCGCCGCCTCGACGATGCGGGATCTCGCCAGCGGGCTGAGCGAATCGGAAAATCGCGACCTGCTGGCGACCGTGATCGACGAATCCGAGCGGCTCAACCGCTTCATCGCCAATCTGCTCGACATGACCAAGCTGGAATCCGGCGCCATCGTGCCGAACACCGCGCCGCACGATATCGGCGAAATCGTCGGCAGCGTGTTGCGGCGCGCCAGCAAGATTCTCGCCCGTCACAAGGTTTCGCTGCAGCTCGCCGCCGATCTGCCGATGCTGCAACTCGACGCGGTGCTGTTCGAGCAGGTGCTGTTCAATCTCTTGGACAACGCGGCAAAATATTCCCCTGCCGACACCACGATCTCGATCAGGAGTTTTCTCGACGAGGATTGGGTGTCGTTGCAAATCCTCGACGAGGGCGAGGGCATTCCGCCGGCGGAGCTGGAGATGATCTTCGACAAGTTCTATCGCGCGCAAAAGGGCGATCATGTCCGCCCCGGCACCGGCCTCGGGCTTGCGATCTCGCGCGGCTTCGTCGAGGCCATGCATGGCACGATCCTGGCCGCCAACCGCACCGACCGCAGCGGCGCCGTGCTGACGATCCGGCTGCCGATACCCGCTGCATCAAAAGCGCTGGACACCGCCGCATGAACGCCACGCCTATCAAGGTCCTGGTCATCGACGACGAGCCGCCGATCCGTAAACTGCTGCGCATGGGACTGAGCACCCAGGGCTACGAGATCCTGGAGGCGTCCAATGGCAAGAACGCGCTGGAATTGCTGGAGCAGAATCCGGCGCTCATCGTCCTCGATCTCGGCCTGCCCGACATCCAGGGCCATGAACTGCTGCGCATGATCCGCGGCCTCAACGACAGCGTTCCGATCGTGGTGCTGTCGAGCCGCGGCGACGAGGCGGGCAAGGTCCAGGCGCTCGATCTCGGCGCCGACGACTATCTGACCAAACCGTTCGGGATGGACGAACTGCTGGCCCGTATGCGCGCGGCGTTGCGGCATCAGTTGCAGGTCCATGGCGAGCGCCCGGTGTTTCGCTCGGGCGATCTCTCGGTCGACCTGGTGCGCCGTATCGTCAAGGTCGGCGAGCGCGATGTCAAGCTGTCGCCGAAGGAGTACGAATTGCTGCGCGTGCTGGTGCAGCACGCCGGCAAGGTCCTGACCCACCGCTTTCTCTTGAAGGAGCTGTGGGACGAACTGACCGACGCGCAATATTTGCGGGTCTATGTGCGCCAGCTCCGGCAGAAGATCGAGGCCGATCCGGAGCGCCCGCAATTCGTCCTGACCGAGACCGGGATCGGCTACCGGCTGCGCGCGCCGGACTAGATCCGCCCCTCCCGGCCGGAGGCCCGATCGACTGTTGACCATACGTGCTCCTGGAGCGCCCATGAAGATTTCCGATATGCTGTCGCCAACCGACGTCCTGATCGACGTCCGTGGCTCGAACAAGCGGCTGTTGTTGCAGGAATTCGCGGCCAAGGCCGCCGACAGCCTCGGCCTGCGCGTCGACCAGGTAGCGCCCTACCTGCTCAAGCGCGAAGAATTGGGCTCGACCGGGATCGGCCGCGGCGTCGCCATCCCGCACGCCCGGCTACCAGATCTGCAGCGCCCCTTTGGGCTGCTGGCGAGGTTGAAAGCGCCGGTCGAATTCGACGCCATCGACGGGCAGGCGGTGGACATCGTGTTCGTGCTGCTGTCGCCGGCCGCCGCGGAAAGCGGACAGATCGGGCCGCTCGCATTGGTGGCGCGGACGTTGAGGCCGCCGGAGAATCTTGCCCGCTTGCGCGCCGCCATGAATACGACCGAGCTTTATGCGGCGGTCGCCTGAGCACTGCGCGCCCGATGATAGGGTCCGCGACGAAGCGATCGAGTGCGCGAGGCAGGCGATTTGCCCGACGGGTTGTTTTTCAGGAGGCGTGTCCAGCCCCCTTCGCAAAAATATTCTGCTTCGCGATTTGGTAGAAACACCATTACTGATTCGCCCATCCTGTTCCGATGAGGGGCGTATCATGATCGTCACGAACGTAGGGGCGGGATGCGGTGGACGCGGCAGCGTCGGGCGCGCAAGTGATCGTAGGGCGGGTTCAAATCCGTGAGCGATGAAACGGCGCGCTGACGAACGATGCTGAAGCGTACGGTGAAGCCGTGTGGTCCTGACGCCTCTGGGTTGGCGTCAAGTCCGGCGGAGGCATGCCGGCCCGACCGGGTGCAGGCACGCCATATCCGCTTGGCGACGGTGACAAACAAATCCTGATCACCGGGGAGCAACTGTATTTTACGTAGACCTGTGATCGGCCGGCCTCAAGGCTGGCGCTGCGCGCCACCGCCTTCGGCGGCTGACGGCCTTGACCCCGTCCGCTCACCGGTCTTTTGGCTTTGCATGCGCTCGGTCCTGGACCGAGCGCAGGGTTCGCTCGATCAGCTGACCGCGTAGCGTTTGGCGTCCCACTTCTGGCGCCGCTCGATCATGATGTTGAGAATGCTGATCAGCTTGCGCATGCAGGCAGTGAGCGCCACCTTCTTCAGTTTTCCCTTCGCCACCAGGCGGTCGTAAAAGGCCTTCAACACTGGATTGTGCTGTGTCGCCGCCCCAAGGCAGGCCATATAGAACATGTTGCGGGTCCGGCGCCGTCCGCCCTTGATGTGCCGTTCGCCTCGACGTCGGCCACTGTCGTCATCGTAAGGAGCTACACCCAACAAGGAGGCCACGATCTTGTTGTTGGCCTGGCCCAGCTCCGGCATGGCGGCAATGAGCGCAGCAGAGGTGACACGGCCGAGTCCCGGAACGCTTTCGATGATCTCGGCGAGTTCGGTAAAACGCGGCGTGGCCTGGATCATGGCTGAGATCTCAGCCTCGATCTTGACCAACTCGACGGCGATCGTCTTCGATATCCGGGCGTGAATCCGCTGCACCGCAGCCGGTAACGCATGCTCGCCCTGGCTTGCCAGCTTGGTTTGCATATCCTTCAGTGCCTGGCGCGCATTGACCATCTGGTGAAGCTGCTCGCACGTCGCATCGTAGGCCTGGCCCCGAGCTTCGTCGAAGGTCTCGGCGAACCAGGCAATCATCTCGGCATCGATCGTGTCATTCTTGGCGAGCCGCCCGGCCGATTGAGCGAAGCTGCGAACCCGCTTCGGATCGACGATCCGAACCTCGATCCGGGCGTCACGCAGCACCTTGGCCCACTCGCGCTCGTAGCCGCCGCTCGCCTCCATCACCGCCTTGCCGACCTTCTTCCGGCGGAGCCACGAGGCCAACTCGCGCCGGCCCTCCGCCGTGTTTGCGAACGTGCGCCTCAACGACAGCGAACGAATGCAACCATCCACCTTGTCTTTAGCGACATCGATCCCCGCGACAACGAGATCATTTTGTGCCATCATCCAGCTCCCTTCCTTGCTCGGTCCGGGCTCTAAGCCCATGCAACTGTTCGGGTTGAGGAAGACACCGGATCTGTCCCACGCTCCCCGGCAGGCTCTAACGGCCTTCGAGCACGAACGGGCTCAGATCCAGCGACGGGCGGTTGGTGAGAACCGCCCGTTCGCACATTCTGGCAGATTTTGCGGACACAAGAGCGCGGAGTAAGCCGTAAAACCATTGCGCAGGGAAGGCCGGATTGCCTCCGCTGAACCTGTATGCTCGTGTGCGTCTTTCTATGTGCATCTTGCACACGAGACCGCGGGTGCAGCGCGCACCCGGCTTTCCCTGCGCCCTCTGAATGGAGGGGGCGGAAAATTCCAGCAAACCTCGGGCATTTCAGGCCGCGAGATCGCGAAGCCGTGTTTGTGGTCGTTCGAAAGCCTGAATCCTCTTTCGTCGTCCCCGCGAACGCAGAGACCCATACGCCGTGGCCTTTCGGATAGGCGCAGGCGTTGGATACTTTCTGCAACAACAAGCGCCGGTGGTTATGGGTCCCTGCGTTCGCAGGGACGACATTGGGAGAGCCAACGGGTCGCAACACCCGGTGCCCGGGAACAATCTTCAACGGTGCCAATTATTTTCTCTCCAATAGCCGCGGCGGGGCACTACAATCTCCGGCATGTCCCGGCGCGAAACGGATCGATCCGTGCCCCCCAAGAGCCTGTCCACCTATCGGAAGAAGCGCGACTTCGAAAAAACCGCCGAGCCCTCGGGCGAGGTCGAGGTCGCGCCTTCGAAGCAGCGGCGGTTCGTGATCCAGAAGCACGATGCGAGCCGGCTGCACTACGACCTCCGGCTCGAATTCGACGGCGTGTTCAAGTCCTGGGCGGTGGCGCGCGGGCCGTCGCTCGATCCGCACGACAAGCGGCTGGCGGTCGAGGTGGAGGATCATCCGCTCGACTACGGCGATTTCGAAGGCACCATCCCGAAGGGGCAGTATGGCGGCGGCACCGTGCAGCTCTGGGATCGCGGCTTCTGGGAATCCGACGACCCGGAAAAGGGATTCCGAAAGGGCGACCTGAAATTCACCCTGCACGGCGGCAAGCTCCGCGGCAGCTGGGTGCTGGTGCGCATGCGCCATGACCGTAACGGCGGCACCCGCACCAACTGGCTGCTGATCAAGCATCGCGACGCGTTCGCCAAGGAGGGCGAGGCCAACAGCATCTTGGACGAGGACAGATCGATCGCGTCGGGGCGGACGATGGCGGAGATCGCGGCCGGCAAGGGCAGGGCGCCGAAACCGTTCATGCTGGCGAAGGCCGGCCGCGGCAACGCCGACGCGGTCTGGGATTCGAATGAGGGAAGTGCGGCAGAGGCGCGCGCGGAGAAGAAGCAATCCGCATCAGGGCCAGCGCCCGCCAGGGCAAACAAGGGCAAAAAAGTCGCCGCGATGCCGGATTTCGTCGCGCCGCAGCTCTGCACCCTGGTCGAGCGTCCGCCGGATTCGCAGGGCTGGTGCCACGAAATCAAGTTCGACGGCTACCGGGTGCAACTGCGTGTCGAGGGCGGCCAGGCCACGCTGAAGACCCGCAAGGGACTGGACTGGACCGACAAGTTCGAGGCCATCGCCAGGGAAGGCAGCGCGCTGCCGGACGTACTGATCGACGGCGAGATCGTCGCGCTCGACCACAACGGCGTGCCGGATTTCTCCATGCTGCAGGCCGCGATTTCCGATGGCAAGACCGACAACCTCGTCTTCTTTGCGTTCGACCTGCTGTTTGCCGGCGGCGAGGACCTTCGCAGCGTGCCGCTCGGCCAGCGGAAAGAGCGGTTGAAGGAATTGCTGGGGGCCCGGAAGGGCAAGAGCAACCTGATCAGCTATGTCGAGCATTTCGAGACCGGCGGCGACGCCATCCTGCAGTCGGCGCGCAAGCTGTCGCTGGAGGGCATCGTCTCGAAGAGGCTCAGCGCGCCCTATCGTTCGGGGCGTTCCGAGAGCTGGACCAAGGCAAAGTGCCGCGCCGGGCATGAGGTCGTGATCGGCGGCTGGAAAACCACCAACGGCAAATTCCGTTCGCTGATGGCCGGTGTCCATCGCGGCGATCATCTCGCCTTTGTCGGGATCGTCGGCGCCGGCTTCGGTCAGGACACGGTGCGGCGGATCATGCCGGCGCTGAAGGCGGCGGCCTCGGACAAGAACCCGTTCGGCGGCAAGGATGCGCCGAAGGAGACCCGCGACGTGCACTGGCTGAGACCCGAACTGGTCGCCGAGATCGAATTCGCCGGCTGGACCGCGGATGGCAACATACGGCAGGCGGCGTTCAAGGGGCTGCGCCAGGACAAGCCGGCCGAGGAGATCGAGGCGGAAACCCCTGCCACGGTGAACATCGCCAACCCCTCCGGCAAAGCCGCGGGCAATCCCGGCAAGGCGCGGTCCGTGTCGGCGGGCAGGTCCGCCGAGGTGATGGGCGTGATCATCTCGAAGCCCGACAAGGAGCTGTGGCCAGACGCCGGCGACGGCAAGGGCGTGACCAAGCTCGATCTCGCCAGATATTTCGAGGCGGTCGGCGGCTGGATGATCGGCCATCTCAGGGGACGGCCGTGCTCGGTGGTCCGCGCGCCCGACGGCATCAAGGGGGAAAAATTCTTCCAGCGCCATGCGATGCCCGGCACTTCGCACCTGCTGGAGCTCGTCAAGGTCTCCGGCGACCGCAAGCCATATCTGCAGATCGACCGCGTCGAGGGTCTCGCCGCGGTGGCGCAGCTCGGCGGCGTCGAGCTGCATCCCTGGAACTGCGCGCCTGATGCGCCCGACGTGCCCGGCCGGCTGGTGTTCGATCTCGATCCCGCGCCGGAAGTCGAATTCTCCGACGTCATCGAGGCGGCCAAGGACATGCGGCAGCATCTTGCCGCTCTCGGCCTGGAAAGCTTCTGCAAGACCACCGGCGGCAAGGGGCTGCATGTGGTGACGCCGCTGGCCTGTGGCGCCAAGGACCAGGTGACCTGGAAGGAAGCCAAGGCTTTTGCGTTTGGCGTCTGCCAGTGGATGGCGAACGAAGAACCCGGGCGCTATCTGCTCAACATGTCGAAGAAGCTGCGCAGCGGAAAGATCTTCCTCGATTATCTCCGCAACGACCGCCTGGCCACCGCGGTCGCGGTGCTGTCGCCGCGGGCGCGCGAAGGCGCCACCGTCTCGATGCCGCTGACCTGGGCCCAGCTGCGCGGCGATCTCGATCCCAGGCGCTATACGGTGCGAACCGTGCCGGCGCTGCTGGCGCGGACAAAGGCGTGGGAGGGCTACGATGATGCGGCATCGTCGATCAAGGCTGCGATGAAGAAGTTGGCGGAGAAGATCTAACCGTTGTCATCCCGGGGCGCGCGAAGCGTGAACCCGGAATCTCGCGCTGATAGTCTCTGGAGGATGTCAAGATGTCCGCACCACTCATCGTTTCGATTCCACATCGGCTTGGCCGCGAAGAGGCGGTGCGCCGCCTGAAAACCGGTTTGACACGGGCCGCCTCCAGCGTGCCGGTGTTGACCGTCGATGAGGAGCGATGGGAGCAGGACCGCATGATCTTCCGCATCCGCGCGCTCGGGCAGGCGGCCTCGGGTCATATCGATGTCGCCGATGATCATGTCCGGCTGGAGGTCACGCTGCCCTGGCTGCTGCAGCGGTTTGCCGAAGTCGCGCACGCCGCGATCAAGCAACGCGGCAATCTGCTGCTGACCAAGAAGGATTGATTGACGCGGTGTTACCCTGCGGCAACGCGCCAGAACACCGACCACGGCGGGAGCACGTCGCCGATTTCGCCGCCCCAGATCGGCGTGCCGGCCGTTTTGCCTTGTTGGCTGGCGATTCCGCCCGGCGACAGGTTGGCCAGCAGATGCAGCGTCGCGCCGTCGCCCATGCGCCAGCTTGCCGTCAGCAAGCCGTTGTCCGCTGCATGCGCCTCGCCGAACGCTGTGCCCGCCAGCCGCGGGACGATTTCCCGGCGGCGGGTCGCGAGCAGGTTCCGCACCAGCGCCAGCCGTGTCTGTCCCGGCTCCTCGTTGCACGCCTGCCAATCCGGCACTGCGGATTGAAACGTTGATTGTTGCAGGGGATCGGGCACCTCGTCGCCATAGGTCGCGTAGGCCCAGTCGTACTCCCTGCGTCGTCCCTTGCGCACCGCCTCGGCGAGATCGCCCTTGAAATCGCAGAAGAACGGGAACGGCGTTTTCGAGCCCCATTCCTCCCCCATGAACAGCATCGGGATCGACGGCGCCAGCAAGGTAACCGCCAGGGCCGCTTCGATCGCGCGGCTATCGACGATGCTTTCGAGCCGGTCGCCGAGCGCGCGGTTGCCGATCTGGTCGTGGTTCTGCAGGAAATTGACGAAGGCGGTGGGGGAAAGTGTGCCGCTGGATTCGCCGCGCGGTCGCCCACCCAGAAACGCGAAGTCCTCGCCCTGAAAGACAAATCCGGAGCCGAGCGCCCGCGCAATGTCCCGCAGCGGAGATGTCGTGTAGTCGCCGTAATAGCCCTGCCTCTCTCCGGTCAGGAAAACGTGCCAGGCGTGATGATAATCGTCGTTCCATTGCGCGCGGTATTTGCCGCGCGGCGGGTCTTGCCCCGTCTCCAGCAGGCTCGCGCGGTTATCGCCGTTTTCGACGACCAGATGGATGTGCCGGCCGGTCGCAGCGGCGAGCTCCCCGGCCGCGCGGCTGAGATCGTGCAGCAGCGAGAGCCCGCCCGGTTCGGCGATGGTATTCACCGCATCCAGCCGCAGCCCGTCGAAGCGGTATTGGCGCAGCCAGTACAGCGCGTTGCCGATGGCGAAGGCGCGCACTTGGGGCACGCGATAGTCGATGACGTTGCCCCAGGGCGTCTGCGCCTGCGTGAAGAAAGCGGGCGCATAGCGGCCGAGGTAATTTCCTTCGGGGCCGAAGTGGTTGTAGACCACGTCGAGGAACACCATCAGTCCGCGCAGATGCGCCTCGTCGATCAGGGTCTTGAGATCGTCGGGGCGCCCATAGGCGCTGTCGGGCGCATACCACAGCACGCCGTCATAGCCCCAGTTGCGGGAGCCCGCGAAATCCGCCAGCGGCATCAATTCGAGCGCGGTTACTCCGGTGGCCGCGAGATGATCGAGTTTTTCGATCATGGCGCGGTAGGTGCCTTGTTGCGTGAAGGCGCCGACATGGCTTTCGAGCAGGACGGTCTCCTGCCATGGGCGTCCGCGCCAGCAGCTCGCGCGCCATTGGTAGGTGGAATGATCGATCACCTCGCTCGGGCCGGATACGTCCTCGGGCTGAAACGCCGAGGCCGGGTCGGGTACGTCGATCTCGCTGTCGATCCGGAATTTGTAGTGTGCGCCGGCTTTGACGCCGGCGATATCGGCGGAATACCAGCCATCGTCGCCGCGCTGCAGGGCGTGAGGCCGATCCAGCAGCAGGTCGACGCGCTTTGCCGCGGGCGCCCAAAGCCGAAATGACGCACCGTCCGCCGTCAGTCGTGCGCCGAATGGCTGCTCATTCATGCCGACCCCGCAAAGGCGAGGACCGAACGGGGAGGTGCCATCGTCTCGTCTCCCGGCGCGAAGTCCGCGGCCTCCTGCTTGACGTCGGCGGTGTTCAACAGTTGCTGCCAGTTGGCGTATTCCGGCATCGTCGGCAGCTTGAACGCAATCGGTTCGGGCGCTGCGTTCAGCACGATGAAGATCGGTTGCTGACCATGCTCGATCGGCCCCAGCACGTAAGCGAGGAACCGGCCTTCCGGAAAATTCCAGTCCTGCTCCTTCATTTCCTCGGCCGCCGGCGTCAGCCACAACACGCCGTAGGAACCGTCGGCGCGCCGCCCATCGAGCCAGCGGTGTGCGCGGATCTGCGGAAAGCGCCTTCGCAGCCCGGTGATGTGGCCGATGAAGTCGGTGAGGTCATCGCCCTCGCGGTCAAGACCGTCCCAGCTCACCCAGCCGATTTCATTGTCCTGGCAATAGGCGTTGTTGTTGCCGGACTGCGAATTGCCGACCTCGTCGCCGGCCAGGATCAGCGGCAGGCCCTGCGCCAGCAACAGGCATGCCAGCTGGTTCTTCCGCAGCTGACGGCGCAGCACGACGATGCCCTCGTCGTCGGTCGGGCCTTCATGGCCGCAATTGTTGCTGTGATTGTCGTTGGAGCCGTCGCGGTTATCTTCGCCGTTGGCCTCGTTGTGCTTCTCGTTGTAGCTGAACAGATCCGCCAGCGTGAAGCCGTCATGCACCGTGATGTGGTTGACGCTGGCGCGTTGCGTGCGGCCGTCATGGTTGAACAGGTCGGACGAGCCGGTCATGCGGCGGGAGACTTCGCCGATCAGGCTGCCTTCGCCGCTCCAGTAGCGTCGCATGGTGCTGCGGTAGCGGTCGTTCCATTCCGACCATTGCGACGGAAATGCGCCGACCTGATAGCCGCCCAAGCCGAGGTCCCACGGCTCGGCGACCAGCTTCACCGATGCCAGAACCGGGTCCTGCCGGATCGCAGTGAGGAAGGCGGCGTTGCGGTCGAAGCCATTCGGCCCGCGCGCCAGCGTGGTGGCGAGGTCGAACCGAAAGCCGTCGATATGGCAGACTTCGACCCAGTAGCGCAGCGAGTCCATCACCATCTGCAGCACGCGCGGATGCGTGAGTTTGACAGAGCTGCCGCAGCCGGTGAAATCGTCGTAGAACCGCGGGTTATCCGGCTTCAGCCAGTAGTAGGAGGCGTTGTCGATGCCGCGGAACGACAGCGTCGGGCCCATATGGTCGCCTTCGGCGGTGTGGTTGTAGACGACGTCGAGCATTACTTCGATGCCGGCATCGTGCAGCCGCGCCACGGTGGTGCGGAAGGCGTCGAGCGGGTTGTCCTGTGCGTAGCGCGCCTCCGGCGCGAAGAAAGCCAGCGTGTTGTAGCCCCAGTAATTCGACAGCTTCTTTTCAACCAGCATCCGATCGTCGATCAGGCCGTGGATCGGCAAGAGTTCGATGGTGGTGACGCCGAGGCGCTTGAGATGCTCGATCATGGCCGGCGACGACAGGCCGCCATAGGTTCCGCGCAGGTTGGGCGGCACGTCGTCGCGCTTCTGGGTCAGGCCCTTGACGTGCGCCTCGTAGATGATGGTGTATTCCCAGGGGACGTTGGGGCGCATTTCGCGCCGGCCCCAGTTGAAGGTCTCGTCGACCACGACGGCCTTCGGCATGCCGCGCGCATTGTCGCGGCGGTCGAACGACAGGTCCTCGCGGGCGCTGCCGGTGCGATAGGCGAAATGCGCATCGCTCCAGACCAGCCGGCCGGCGAGGCGCCTGGCATAGGGATCGAGCAACAGCTTGTTGGCATTGAAACGGTGGCCATGTTCGGGCTCATAGGGGCCGTGAACGCGATAGCCGTAGAGCTGGCCGGGCGAGATATCGTTGAGACAGCCATGCCAGACATCCTCGGTGCGCTCGGGCAGTTCGATGCGCTCGAGCTCGCGGCGGCCCTGGCTGTCGAACAGGCACAGCTCGACCTTGTGCGCGTTGGCGGAGAACAGCGCAAAATTGGTGCCCCGGCCGTCCCAGCTTGCACCGAGGCGAGAGGACGTTCCGGCTGTCAGGCGCATGCGTCAGCTTTCCGGTACGAGAAATATCGCGGCCAGTGGCGGAACGGTGAGATTGAGTTCGGGCACGAGGCCCTCCGACGCCTTTACCTCGCCGACGTTCCCCACATTGCTGCCGCCGTAATGCGCGGAGTCCGAATTGAGCACCTCGCGCCACTCGCCGGCGATCGGCACCTGGACGCGGTAGTTGTAATAGACATTCGGCGAAAAATTGATGACGACGAGGCAGCGGGAACGGGCATCGTTGCCCTTGCGGATCCAGGCGAATACGTTGCCAGCGGCGTCATCGGTGACGATCCATTCGAAGCCGGATGGATCGCAGTCCAGCTCGTGCAGTGCCGGCAGCGTGCGGTAAAGTCCGTTGAGGTCCCGGATCAGGCCTTGGATGCCCAGGTGTCTCTTCTGTTCGAGCAGGTGCCAGTCGAGCGCGCGATCGTGATTCCATTCGCGCTCCTGGCCGAATTCGCAACCCATGAACATCAGCTTCTTGCCGGGGTGGGCGAACATGAGACTGTAATAGGCGCGCAGGTTCGCAAAGCGCTGCCAGTCGTCGCCGGGCATCCGCCCCAGGATCGAGCGCTTGCCGTGGACCACCTCGTCATGCGACAGCGGCAGGATGAAGTTTTCCGAGAACGCGTAATGCAGGCCGAACAGGATGTCGCCGTGATGATGCTTGCGGTGGATCGGATCCTTGCCGATGTAGTTCAGCGTGTCATGCATCCAGCCCATGTTCCACTTATAGCCGAAGCCGAGCCCGCCATACTCGACCGGACGCGACACCTGCGGCCATGCGGTCGATTCTTCGGCGGCCGTGGTGGCTTGCGGAAAGCGCGCGAACACTTCGGTATTGAAGCGGCGCAGGAAATCGATCGCCTCGAGATTTTCGCGTCCGCCATGTTTGTTCGGGATCCAGCCGCCGGCGGGCCGGCTGTAGTCGAGATAGAGCATGGAAGCGACCGCATCGACGCGCAGCCCGTCGATGGCATAGCGCTCCAGCCAGAACAGCGCGTTCGACACCAGGAAATTGACGACTTCAGTGCGGCCGTAATTGTAGATCAGCGTGCCCCAGTCGAGGTGACGGCCCTGCAGCGGGTTGGCGTGTTCATAGAGCGCGGTGCCGTCGAAATGGCCGAGACCGTGCGGATCATCCGGAAAGTGCCCGGGCACCCAATCCAGCATCACCCCCAGGCCTTCGCCATGGCAGGCGTCGACCAGTGTGGAAAAATCCGCCGGTGTCCCGAACCGGCTGGTGGGCGCGAACATGCCGGTCGGCTGGTAGCCCCAGGAGCCGTCGAACGGATGCTCGTTGACGGGAAGGAATTCGACATGGGTAAAGCCGAGATCCCTGACATAGCGCGGAAGCTGCTCGGCCAGCTCGCGGTAGCTCAGCCATTCGTTGCCGCCTTTGCGCCGCCAAGAGCCGAGATGGACCTCGTAGATCGAGACGGGCGCGCCCAGCGCGTTGATGCCGGATGGTGCGGGCCGCGGACGCGGCAACTTGGTCTCGTCCAGCACGATGGACGCGGTGCTCGGGCGCAGCTCCGCAGCAAAGGCCAGCGGATCGGCCTTCAGCGGCAGATGCTGGCCCTGCGGTCCGATGATATCGAACTTGTAGTGGTCGCCGGCGGCGGCGTGAGGCACGAACAGCTCCCAATAGCCGGTGCCGCGCACCCGCATCGGATGTCGCCGCGGATTCCAGAAATTGAAATCGCCGACCACGCTGACCCGCCGCGCATTGGGCGCGAACACCACGAAGGCCACGCCGGGAACGTCGTCCAGCGTCATCGGATGAGCGCCAAGCTTGTCGTAGATCCGCTGATGGGTGCCCTCGCCGAGCAGATAAAGATCCAAATCGCTCAGCACGGGTGGAAAACGGTAGGGGTCGTCGAGTTCGACCACGGTGTCGCCAAAGCAGGCGCGCAGCCGGTAGCGCCTGGAGCCGTTCGGCAGCGCGCCAGCGAACAGGCCGGCGTCATGGATGCGCGACAGCTCCGCCATTGCGCCATGTTCGTCGATCGCGTCGACCTTCGACGCTTCCGGCAGGAAGGCGCGGACCACAGTTTGGCCGTCCTCGGTATGCAAGCCGAGATAGTGAAAGGGATCGGATTGGCGGCCTTCGACGATCGCATAGGCCTCAGCGGACAGTTCGGTCATGCGGCCTCGTTGGTATTCCCGGACAATAATCTGAGCAACCCGGTCAGCGGGACGCGCAGCCATTCCGGCCGATGGGCTAGTTCGTATTCGATCTCATAGAAGGTCCTTTCAAGCAGAAAGAACTTCAGCATCTGCTCGGCCGCGGCCGGATCGGCAGGCCACAGGCGCTGATTTGTCAGGGTTTCGCGGTAGGCGGCAAGAAACGCTGCCGCGGAACGGTCGCGCCACTCCGCGAGCGCAGCACCAAGCTTGCCGTGCTCGTCGGGCGCCACTTTCAGCGCGCGCTCCAGCGCGGCCGTGGCGGAGTAGTCGATAGAACGGATCAACGCCGCGACATCGCGCGCCGCCGGCGCCTTGCGCCGACGTTCTTCCAGCGATCGGCGGGGCTCGCCCTCGAAACCGATGATGAAGATATCGTCCTTGACGATCAATATCCGAGCGAGATTGAAATTGCCGTGATGGCGGATATTCAGGCCGTCGATTTCAGGCGGCAGCAGAGCGCTGAGGCGGTCGTGCAGGCCTTCACGTTGCGCCAACACCAGCTCGACCAGCAGACGATCGGCTTCCTTTATCGTGTCGCGCCGCTGCTTCAGGACGTCGAAGATCCGTTCGGCGCGGGTCACTGCATGTTCGACCCAACGCCGGACGTCCTCAGGTCGCGTCGCTTCAGGCGCGAAGTCGACACCTCCTCCATTGCCGACAAATGCGAGCTGCATCTCGGCGACGCGTCGTCCAGCCTGGGACATGTAACGCAGATAGGGAACCTGTTCGTCGCTTTCGCTCGCATGTTGGCTACTCGCCAGCAGGCGCTGCTCGTCGACGAAACGATCAAGATAGGCCGACGTCACGGTCCAGGCATCGCCCTGATTTGCCACGAAGGCATGCACGATCGCAATTGCGAATTTGTTGTCGCCCTCGACCAGTTCGACGCTGCCGATCAGTGCCGGCGTGTTGGCAAAACCCGCGACCTCGGTCAGAAACCGGCCGATCTCGATTTCGGGGTTGGTGCCGGATTCGAGCTTGCGATAAACCTTGACCACATAGTCGTTGTCCACCAGCGCCATGCTGCTGGATTGTTCGGTTTCGACCGCGCGGATGTGATCTGGCTGTCTGATCGGCTTGTCGGAAAGCCTTGCTGTCGGTCGGAATTCGAGGCGCAGGCCGTTTTCCTCGACGGTCAGGGCTTCGTGCAGGTTGCGCAGCAGCAGCGCGATGAAGATCTGGTCGGTCGCAACGTCAAGTAAAGTTCCTTCCCGAGCGCCCTGACGAACGGCTGCAAATGCGTGAGGGTTATAGCGCTCGCGGTCGAAGCGCACCCATTCGATCCGCATCGGTAGCACGTAGCGCGCGGTCTCGCCGTGTTGCGTCGCTTCAAAGAAAGCGAGCCAGGGGCGGTTGTCGCCGATATCGCAGAATGGAATTGCCGATGTCAGGGTTGGCTGGATCGCCTGCGGCGAACGCTCCGGATACCAGCGGGTCCGCGACAGGTGTCCCGGCAGCACGTCGCGCTCGAACACACTGCGGGTGCGCGCCAGCGACATCCAGGTCGCACCCAGCGGCACCACGAGTGTCTCGAATTCCGGCACCACCGAAGGTTCGACATGCTCCGACCTGTCGCGCTCCCTGAGCTGGAACCAGTAGAAGCCATAGGGCGCCAGCGTGATCATGTAGGGCAGGTCGCCGATCGCCGGAAAGCGGGTGCGGCCGAGCATCTCCAGCGGAACGCGGTCTTTCCAGGCTGAGAGATCGAGTTCAGTCGCCTGCGCCGATCGCGACAGGTTGGCGACGCACAGAATGATTTCGTCCTGATACTGGCGGACGTAGCACAGCACCGAGCGATTGGCCGGACGGATGAACGTCATGGTGCCGCGGCCGAACGCCAGCGTTGACTTGCGCACCGAGATCAGCCGCTTGGTGGCGCTGAGCAGCGACGACAGGCTGCGTGACTGCGCCTCGACATTGACCGCCTCGTAGCCATAGACCGGGTCCATGATGGTCGGGGCATAAAGCCGCGCTGGATCGGCGCGGGAAAATCCGCCATTGCGGTCCGGCGACCATTGCATCGGCGTGCGCACGCCGTTGCGGTCGCCGAGATAGATATTATCGCCCATGCCGATTTCGTCGCCGTAATAGACGATCGGCGTACCAGGGAACGACAGCAGCAGTGAGTTCATCAGTTCGATCTTGCGCCGGTCGTTGTCCATCAGCGGCGCCAGGCGCCGGCGGATACCGACATTGATGCGGGCGCGGGGATCGTTGGCATAGGTCGACCACAGATAGTCGCGCTCGACGTCCGTGACCATTTCCAGCGTCAGCTCGTCGTGGTTGCGCAGGAACAGCGCCCACTGGCATTTGTTCGGGATATCCGGCGTCTGGCGCAGGATGTCGGTGATCGGAAAGCGGTCCTCCTGGGCGATCGCCATGTAGATCCGCGGCATCAAGGGAAAATGATAGGCCATGTGGCATTCGTCGCCGCGGCCGAAATATTCCTGCACGTCCTCCGGCCACTGGTTGGCTTCAGCCAGCAACACCTTGCCCTTGGCATAGGTGTCGAGCTCGGCGCGCAGCTTCCTGATGATGGCATGGGTTTCCGGCAGGTTCTCGTTGTTTGTGCCGTCGCGCTCGCACAGATAGGGGATGGCGTCGAGACGGAAGCCGTCGACGCCAGCATCGAGCCAGCGCTTCATCACCTGCACGATCGCGCGGACCACACGCGGATTGTCGAAATTGAGGTCCGGCTGGTGCGAGAAGAAGCGGTGCCAGTAGAATTGGCCGGCTTCCGGATCCCAGGTCCAGTTCGATTTTTCAGTGTCGGTGAAGATGATCCGCGTGCCCAGATATTTCTGGTCGGTGTCGCTCCAGACGTACCAGTTGCGCGCACTCGACTTCGGGTCGCTGCGGCGGGCGCGTTTGAACCATTGGTGCTGGTCGGATGTGTGATTGACGACGAGCTCGGTGATGACCCGCAGGCCGCGCCGCTTGGCTTCGACGATGAAGCGCCTGAAATCCTTCATGGTCCCGAAATCGGGATTGATGGCGCCGTAATCGGCGATGTCGTAGCCGTCGTCGCGGCCGGGCGAGGGATAGAACGGCAGCAGCCACAGCGCGGTGACGCCGAGATCCTGCAGATAGCCGAGTTTCTCGGTCAGGCCGGCGAAATCGCCGATACCGTCATTGTTGCTGTCGGCAAAGGCCTTGACATGAAGCTGGTAGACAATGGCGTCCTTGTACCAGAGCTCGTCGCCATCCAGCGCGGGGACCGGCAGCTCCGTTGCATCGATAGAGGACAAGAGGTTCATGGCGCTCCCTTACGCCAGACAGCGAAACAGCAGGGCGGGATCGTTCATCGGATTGATCCGCAGCCGAATGCCGCCCCACTCCAGTGGGTAGCGTTCGCCGGTGATGACGTTCTCAAGCGCGGCGACGTTGCGGCGATCGTCGGCCATACCGACCTGAATGTCGCCGAGCGGCAGCCAGAATTCGTATACGTCGCGCGACAGCGCAATCGCGGCGACAACGCTGTTGGTTTGGTTGACGGATTCCTTGACGAAGGCAATGATATTTTCGTCCTCGACCGAAATGAAGCGAAGATTGGCCGTCTGCTGCAGCGCTGCGTTTTGCCGGCGGGCGCGATTGAGATCCCTGATATAGGGCTTGATATTGCCGGGCCTGTCCCAGTCGCGCACCTTGATCTCGTATGTTTCGGAATCGCGATATTCCTCACGGCCCGCAATCGGCTCGTGCTCCAGGAGCTCGAACCCGCTGTAGACGCCGTAAGCGCTGGACAGCGTGGCGGCCAGCGCGACACGGGACTTGAACATCCAGGCCTCGCCGCTCTGTAGATGATAAGGCAGGATATCGGGCGTATTGACGAAGAAATTCGGGCGAAAGTAGTCACGCTCCGGATAACCCGTCAGTTCGCCCAGATACTGCTCCAGCTCGCACTTCCGGGTACGCCAGATGAAGTAGGTGCAGGACTGGGTGAAGCCGAGCCTGGCGAGGCCCTTCATCGGTTTCGGCCGGGTAAAGGCTTCCGCGAGGAAGATCGCCTCGGGATAACGAAGCTGAACCTCGTGGATCAACCATTCCCAAAATCTGAAGGGTTTGGTGTGGGGATCCTTGACCCGGAAGATGCTGACGCCCTGTTCGATCCAGAACAGCACCACGTCGCGTAGCGCATTCCACAAGGCGCCGGCGTCCTCCGACGAGAAATCGGGATTGACGCTGTCCTGATGCTTCCCGGACGGGTCGTCCGCATAGCGCAGCGAGCCGTCCGGCCGCCGTCTGAACCACTGCGGGTGCTGTTTCAGCCAGGGATGATCGGGCGAACACTGCACGGCGAAATCGAGCGCGACTTCCATGTCGAGCACCTTGCAGGCGGCAATGAACTCGCGAAAATCCGCAAGCGTGCCCAGCTCGGGATGCACGGCATCGTGGCCGCCCGCGGCCGAGCCGATGGCGTAGGGGCTGCCCGGATCGCCTTCACCAGCGGTCGGCGCGTTGTAACGGCCCCTGCGGCCGGTAAGGCCGATCGGGTGAATCGGTGTCAGACAGACCACGTCAAAGCCCATCGCCGCGATATCCGGCAGCCGCGCCATGCAATCCTTGAAGGTGCCGTGGCGGCCGGGCGTCTTGCCCTGGCTGCGCGGCACCATCTCGTACCACGCGCCGTAGCGCGCCCTTGGCCTATCGGCGACGAACGGAAAGAATTGCGATCGCATCAGGTCCGGCCGAAACTGGCTTTCGGCCATGGCGATCTTCAATTCATCGGTCAGCAGCGGCGCGGCGTCGCCGGTCTGCAGAAAATCCTCGCATTGCTGCAGGATCACGGCGGACGCGGCAGGTCCGCCGGCCTGCGCCTTGGTCAGCATGCCCGCGCCCTCGAGCGCATCCAGGGGAAGGTCGGCGCCGGTCTTTTGCTTGAGCTCGAAGCCGTGCCGCCAGGTCGCGAATTCGTCGGTCCAGGCCTCGATCGCATAGATGTAGCGGCCGGGGCTATCCGGTACGAACGATCCGCCCCAACGGTCGTTACTGTGATGGGTCATCGGCGCGCGCCGCCATTCGCGGTCGCGCTCGCGGCGCCAGACCAGCGCCACTGAAATCACATCATGGCCGTCGCGATAGATATCCGCCCAGACCTCGACGCGCTCCCCGACGATCCGTTTCACGGGGAAGCGGCCAGCATCGACAAGCGGGTAAACATCCTCGATATGGAAAGCGCCGCCAGCGCTCTCGACAGTTTGAGTTGTTTTGTTCACGGTGATGCCAGTGACATGGAAAACACGTCCCGTCTCGATTGCGGGAAAGGAGACGTTCCGGACATATATACAAAGCCGTTCGCCGGGCATTGGTTCCCGGGGAACGCCGGGGACGCCAGAGAGTTAACCACGGCTATCCTCTTCCTGCATTTAGAGAATTTCGCGACGCCCTTCACCGTTGCGTGCAAACTGCGTGCCGAATGGACCTTTTCGCCAGAGCCAAAGAATTGGGAATCCAGACCGAATTCCTGGACGGTCAGGGTCACCGGCGTGTGACGGATGCGGCCGCGCTGAAAATCATCCTCGATGCCCTTCCGGCCGGCATCCCGCGCCGCCTCCTGGACCAGGCGGTGGTGATCCGGTCAGGCCATCCCGCTCGCACCGAACTCAATCAGGCTGCCACGTTCCCGCTGCGCTGGAAAATCGTTGCGGGCATTAAGGTTATCGCGGAGGGTGAGACCCATGACCGTGTCATCGTGTGGCCCAAGGATCTGCCTGAGGGTTCGTACCGGCTGCATCTGACCGATGAGTCCGGCTTCACCGAGCAAGCGCCCCTGATGGTCGCGCCGCCGAAGGCTTTTGGCGGCGATTTCGACCGCTGTTGGCTGGTGGCGGTACAGCTCTATGGCGTCCGCTCGGCGCGCAACTGGGGGATCGGGGATTTCACCGACCTCGAAGGGCTGATCGAACTGGCCGGTGGTCTGGGTGCCGACGGCATCGGGCTCAATCCGCTGCATGCGCTGTTCGACGATCGGCCCGGCGATTGCAGCCCATATTCGCCGAACAGTCGGCTGTTTCTGAACCCGCTCTATATCGATGTCGAAAAGCTTCCCGAATTCCAGCCCGACGCCGTCGCCGGGAGTAGTGAGGCGATCGCTCGGCTGCGGGTGGGCGATATCGTCGATTATGTCGCCGTCGCGGCCTTGAAATGGCGGGCGCTGCGCTTCGCATTCGAGGCCTTCAAAGCCGATCCCAAAGCCGAACGCTGGCAAGATTTCGAACAGTTTCGCAGCCAGCGCGCGCCGCTGCTGTCGCGGTTCGCCTGTTTCGAGGCGCTGCGGCACAAATTTGGCAAGCCGTGGTGGGAATGGCCCGCGGAATTGCAGCAGCCCGATGAAGTCAAATGCGCAACCCTCCGCGAGGGGCCGGATGCCGTTGAAATCGAATTCGTCGAATTCGTGCAATGGACCGCCGACCGGCAGTTGCAGGCCTGCAAGGAACTCGCGACCCGACTCGGCATGAAGGTTGGTCTCTATCTCGACGTCGCCGTCGGCGTGCAGTCCGACGGCTTCGATGCCTGGAACGAGCAATCGGCGATTTCCCGCCATCTCGCCGTCGGCGCACCGCCGGACCCCCTCAACACCGCGGGCCAGAACTGGGGGCTTGCGGGTTTCAACGCCGCGGGGCTGGAGGTCGCCTCGTTCGAGCCGTATCGCGAGATGCTGCGGGCGTCGATGCGCCACGCCGGGGCGATCCGGCTCGATCACGTGCTGGGCCTGAAACGGCTATATCTGGTGCCGCACGGGTTCGATGCGGCCCAGGGCGTCTATGTGCAAATGCCGTTCGAGGCACTGCTGGCGGCGACCGCGCAGGAAAGCGTGAAGCACCGCTGCGTGGTGATCGGCGAGGACCTCGGCACCGTGCCGGAGGGCTTCCGCGAGACGATGGCGGAGTGGGGTATCTGGTCGTACCAGGTGATGATGTTCGAGCGCGACGATCAAGGCTCGTTTCGCGGCATCGACCATTACTCGGCCAATGCGCTGGTCACCTTCAACACCCACGATCTCTCGACCTATGCCGGCTGGCGCTCGTTCAGCGATCTCAAGCTGAAGCGCTCGCTCGGAATCGATCCCGGCGAAAGCGACGACGCGCGGTGGCACGCTCTGACCATGCTGAGCGACGCGCTACGCCATCACGCCATCGACAGCCATGATCTCTATGCCGTCGCCGGTTTCCTGGCGCGGACCAAATCCCGCCTGCTGGTGATTTCGCTGGAGGATCTCTTGGGCGTGATCGACCAGCCCAATATTCCCGGCACCGTCAACGAACATCCGAACTGGCGGCGGCGCCTGCCGGTGGCGATCGAAGCGATGGCGTCCGAGATCGATCTCGCCGCGCTGAAGGTTGCAACGTGGGAGCGGTCGCGCGGGGCGACTTGAGAAGAGGGTACCCGCCTCGATTCAGCCCGCTTCACTGTTCCTCAAAATCATCTCCAGCGCCTTCGCAAATCCCTCGTCCTCGTTTGAGGCCGTGACATGCGTCGCCATCTTTTTGATGTTGTCGGCGGCGTTGCCCATGGCGAAGGAGATGCCGCTCGCTTCGAACATCGCCAGATCGTTTTCCATGTCGCCGATGGTGGCGACTGCGTCAGTTGAAATGCCGAGGCGTTTGGCCATCGCCTGCACGAAAGTCCCCTTGCTGCGGCCGGGCGGAGTGACGTCGAGATAATAGCTTTGCGAGCGCACGGCGGTGGCCTGCGCGCCCAGCGCCTGCTGCATCGCAGCCTCGCAGCGCTGCAGCCGCGCGGCATCGGAGCTGGCGCCGACGATTTTGCAGGCCGCCGTCAGGTAAGGCGCAAAATCCCCGACGATGGTCGGATCGGCCCGGATCGCGCGTTGTTCATTCGGGACGTATTCGCCGTCAGGATTACGCGTGAGCCAGCGATCGTGGGTGAACAGCCAGGTATCGAGGCCGAATTCGTCGAGCACATCGAGGCTGGCTTGCGCCGCGGCTGCGGGGATCAGATGCTGTTCGATCGGATTGAGCTGCGGGTCGACGATGGCGCTGCCGTTGAAGGCTCCGACCGGCAATGTGATCCCAAGCGGCTCGATCAAGAATCGCATGCCGACGGTCGGGCGGCTGGAGGTGAGGGTAAAGCCGATGCCGGCATCGCGCAGCCGCCGCACCGCGTTCCTCGCGCCGTCGGTCAAGGTCTTGTCTTTGGTCAGTAGCGTGCCGTCGACGTCGGAGACGAGCAGGGCGATGCGGGTCACGGGCGGCTCCGGCTGTTCGCGGCGTTGTCGGCGGGAATGAGCCCCAACCGGCTGATGATGTCATCGACGATGGCTTCGACCGGTGCATCGATCGACACGGTGACGGGATTTTCGCTGTTGGCCGGCGGCTCAAGCGTCCTGAACTGACTGGCCAATAGTCCCGGCGGCATGAAATGGCCTTTGCGCGCGGCGAGGCGGGCTGCGATCAAATCCTGCGTGCCATCGAGAAAGATGATCCTGACGTCGTCGCGGCCATGCACCAGAATATCGCGATAGGCGCGTTTCAGCGCGGAGCAGGCGATGATTGTACGTTCGCCCGCTTCGCAAGCCCGGTCGATCTCATCGGCGATCGCCTGCAGCCAGGGTCGGCGGTCCTCGTCGGTCAGCGGCTGGCCGGCGCTCATCTTGGCGACGTTGCCGGCGGGGTGAAAAACGTCGCCATCTTCGAAATCCCAGTTCAGTCGTTGGGCGAGGCGGTCCGCGATGGTGCTCTTGCCGGAGCCGGACACGCCCATCACGACAAGCACGCACGGCATCTTGCCGATTTCATCGCTCACGACATTCTCCGGCAGCGCCATCTAGCCGAGCTTTCGCCAGCTGCGGCCGTCGCGCGTCAGCAGCGCATTGGCCTCAGTGGGACCTTCGCTGCCGGCCTGGTAGGGCAGTAGACCGTCGGCACCGGCTTTTTTCCAGGCATCGAGGAACGGCTGCACGGCCTTCCAGCCGGCCTCCACGCTGTCGGCGCGCTGGAACAGGATGTTGTCGCCGATCATGCAGTCGTGGATCAGCGTCTCGTAGCCGGTGCTCGGCTCGGCCTGGAAATAATCCTTGTAGCGGAACTTCATCTCGACGCCGTCGATCCGGATTGAGGGGCCGGGCACCTTGGTGTTGAACTGCAGCGCGATACCCTCGGTCGGCGCCACGCCAATCACGAGGTAGTTCTGCGCCAGCGTCTCCACCGGCGTGCAGCGGAACATCGCAAACGGCGCCTGCTTGAACTTGATCGCGACCTCGGTGCGCTTGAGGCCGAGCGCCTTGCCGGTGCGCAGGCAGAAGGGAACGCCGGCCCATCGCCAGTTATCGATGGAAAGCTTCAGCGCTGCATAGGTCTCCGTGGTGCTGCCAGGCCTGACATCCCTGGTGCTGCGGTAATCGCTGACCTCGGTATTGTCGATCCTGCCGGCGCGGTATTGACCGCGCACGGAATTCTGCAGGGCTTCGCTCTCGCTCTGGGTCTGGATCGCCGCCAGCACGTCGGCTTTCTCGGCGCGCACCGAATGGGCGTCGAAACGGATCGGCGGCTCCATCGCCACCAGCGAAAGCAGCTGGAACAGATGGCTCGGCACCATGTCGCGCAGCGCACCGGTCGAATCGTAGAATCCGCCGCGGTGTCCGACATCGAGTTTCTCATCGACCGTGATCTGGACGTGATCGATGTGATTGCGATTCCAGATCGGCTCGAACATGCCGTTGGCAAAGCGCAGCACCAGAATGTTCTGCACTGTCTCCTTGCCAAGGTAATGATCGATCCGGTAGATCTGGTGTTCGTCGGTAATCGCCAGCAATTCCGCATTCAGCGCCTTCGCCGAGGCGAGGTCGGTGCCGAACGGCTTTTCGATCACCAGCCTCCGCCACGCGCCGGCGTCCTGCCGCAGCATGCCGGTGCGGCCGAGCTGACGGCTGATCGGCACAAAGGCGTCGGGCGGCGTCGCCAGATAGAACAGGCGGTTGCCACCGGTCTGCCGCGCAGCTTCGAGTTCGTCGAGCTCTTTTCGCATGCGGTCGAACGAGGCCGGCTCCCCGGGATCGGCGGCGATGCAGGTGACGCATTCCAAAAGGCGTTCGGCCGTTGCGTCCTCCACAGGGCGGGTGGCGAATTGGCGCAAGCCATTCATCAGGCTGTCGCGCAAGGCCTCGTTCGACATCACCTTGCGGGTGATGCCCACCACGCAGAGCCTGTCTGGCAGAAGGTCACTTGCCGCAAGGTTATAGAGTGCGGGGATCACCAGCCGGTGCGCGAGGTCGCCAGTGGCGCCGAAGATAACGAAGGAGCAGGGCTCGGGCTTCTTCTGGATCGGCTGGTCTGACGGCATCGGCATTTACGCCTTTGGCTTGACGATGTCAGGGGCGTTCTGTTGCACCGGCCCAGGATGCTGCTGCGGCTCCTTGTGGCCGCCGAAGCCGTCGCGCATCGCGGAAAGAACTTTTTCGGCAAAGGTATGGTCCTTGCGCGAGCGGAACCGCGCGAACAAGGCTGCGGTGAGCACCTCGGCAGGGACTGCCTCATCGACGGCGGCGTTGACAGTCCAGCGGCCCTCGCCGGAATCTTCCACGAATCCCGAATAGCTTTCGAGCGTCGGGTTTTTGGCGAGCGCGGAGGCCGTGAGGTCGAGCAGCCATGACGGGATCACGCTGCCGCGCCGCCAGACTTCGGCGATGTCGGCAATGTCGAAATCGAACCGGTGCTCGGCGGGCAGCGCCTCGATATTGGCATTTCTGAGGATGTCGAAGCCCTCGGCATAGGCCTGCATCAAGCCGTATTCGATGCCGTTATGAATCATCTTGACGAAGTGCCCGGCGCCGATAGGACCGGCATGGATATAGCCCTGTTCGATCCTGGCATCGCGGCCCTCGCGTCCCACGGTACGCGGGATGTCGCCGGGGCCCGGCGCGAGACTCGCGAAGATCGGATCGAGCCGGTCGATCACCGCCTTGTCGCCGCCGATCATCATGCAATAGCCGCGCTCGATGCCCCAGACGCCGCCGGAGGTACCGACGTCGACATAATGGATGCCGTGTTCCCTGAGCGCCTTGCCGCGGCGGACGTCGTCCTGCCAGAAACTGTTGCCGCCGTCGATGATGACGTCGCCGGCTTGCATCAGTTTGGTCAGTTCATCGATCGTCGCTTCCGTGATCCTACCCGCGGGCAGCATTACCCAGACGCTGCGTGGCCGCTCCAGCTTGCCGACGAAATCCTGCAGCGAACGGCCGCCCGTAGCGCCCTCGGCCGCGAGCGCCGCGACCGCTTTCGGGTCCTTGTCGTAGACGACGGTGGAGTGGCCGTGCTTCATCAGCCGGCGGACGATGTTGCCGCCCATCCGCCCCAGGCCGATCATGCCGAGCTGCATCTGCAGTACCCTTAGTTGAGTGCATCCTGAATCGCTGCGTCGAGCATGTTCAGGCCCGCTGCGAGATCGCCCTTGAGATGCACGCGCAAGGCGCGCCGGCCGCGCTCGGTCAGCACGTCGAAATCGCCGCGGGCCTGCGCCGCCTTGATCACGCCGAAACTGGCCTTCTGGCCGGGCACCGCGAGATCCCTGTCGTCATCTGATGTGATCTGCAGGAATACGCCGCTGTCGGGCCCCCCCTTGTAGGCCTGGCCGGTGGAATGCAGGAAGCGCGGGCCGAATTCGGCGCAGGTCGCAAGATGCCGCCGGTCGTGCACCTTCAGCCGCATCGCCTGCAGGCTGCCGATATGCGCAGGGCAGCGTTCGATATAGGCAAGCAGCGCCATGTAGTCGTCCGCGCCGGCGCGGGCGAGATGCGCCTTCAGCCAGGAGCCGAGATCACCGTCGGCGCCGGCCCTGCGCAGGTCGGCGGCGTTCTTCTCGTCAGTGTAGAGGTCCGCCTGCGCGCTGGACATCACCGGCTTCTCGGCGGGCAGCGAACCGGATTTCTCGAAGGCCGCGGTCAGTTCCCGGGTCTTGACCTTGGCGTCCTCGACGTCGGGCTGATTGAACGGATTGATACCGAGCACGGCGCCGGCCACCGCCGTCGCCAGTTCGAAGCGGAAGAATTCCTGGCCGATATGGTCGATCGATTTCATGACGATGCGGACCACCGGATGGTCGGCCGCTTCCAGTGCAGCGAGCTTGTCGTCATGCGCAGCGTCGTTCTCGGCTTCGGTTCTGAGATCGATGAAGAACCGGTCGTTACCGTAGAGCGAGGGGTCGCCCAACGGTTCGCCGTCGATCGGGATCAGGCCCTTGCCGTCCTTGCCGGTGGATTCGGCGATCAACTGCTCCGCCCAGGCGCCGAAATCGGCGATCTTGGGAGACGAGAGAATGGTGACCTTGTCGCGGCCTTCGAGACCGGCCAGCCCCATCGCGAGGCCGAGCTGCACGCCGGGATTTTCGTGCGGCGGCACGTCGGGACCGCAGGAGCGCACCATCGCAAGCGCATGCCTGATCAGGGCGCTGACGTCGATGCCGGCGGTCGCGGCCGGCACCAGCCCGAACGGCGACAGCACGGAGTAGCGCCCGCCGATGGTGGGATCGCCGTGGAAGATACGGGCAAAGCCTTGCTTGACGGCAACCTTCTCCAGCGAGGAGCCGGGATCGGTCACCGCGATGAAGCGGTGGCCGGCCTTGTCGGCGCCGATGGTCTTGGAGACCTGCGCGAAGAAATAATCCTTCATCACGTTGGGCTCGGTGGTGCCGCCCGATTTGCTGGAGACGATGAACAGCGTGCTGGCGAGATCGACGGAAGCCTGCAGGGTGCGGACCTGGGCAGGATCGGTCGAATCCAGCACGTGCAGTTTCGGAAAGCCGGCTTTCTTTGCAAACGCCTCCGCCAGCACTTCGGGCCCGAGGCTCGATCCGCCCATGCCGAGCACCACGGTGTCGGTGAAGTTCTGTCCCTTCACGCGCTGCGCATAGTCCTCGTAGTTGGCGATATCGGCTGCGGCGGCGCTGTCGAGCCAGCCCAGCCATTTGTGCTCATCGGTGCCGGTCCACACCGACTTGTCCTTGTGCCAGAGGCGGCGGATGTTGGCCGATGCGCGCCAGTCCTCGGTGGCCTTCTCGACGGCCTTGCCGAGGTGGCTTCCGAGCTTGAGCTGCTGACGGTCGATGCCGCCGCCGAGCACGGTGGCGCGCTTGTGCGCTACTGCGCCGTAGAGCTTGTCGGCGGCGTCCGCGAACAGCCTGACGCCGTCCTTGACCAGCTCGGCGGTGATGGCGTCGAGCGAGATGCCGGATTTTTCGAGTTCGGTGAGCACGCGCCAGGCATCCTCGACATTTTCCTCGAGGCTGTCGCGCGGCTTGCCGTGATCGCGGAAGGCGTCGAGCGTGGCCGGCGGCACGGTGTTGATGGTATTGGGACCTATCAGCTCCTCGACATAGAGCACGTCGCTATAGTCCTTGTTCTTGGTGCCGGTCGAAGCCCACAGCAAACGCTGCGGCTTGGCGCCCTTGGCGGCGAGCTTGTCCCAGCGCGCGCCGGAGAACAGGCGTTTGTAATCCTGGTAGGCGAGTTTTGCATTTGCGATGGCGACCTTGCCTTTCAATGCGGCCAACCGCGCTTTCTGGGTGGGGTCGTTCGCCTTCGCGATCTTATCGTCGAGTGCCTTGTCTACCGCGCTGTCGATCCGGCTGACGAAGAAGCTGGCGACGCTGGCGACGCGCGAGGGGTCGCCACCGTTCTTGACGAATTCTTCGAGGCCCGCGAGATAGGCCTCGGCGACCTGCACATAGACCTTCTGCGAGAACAACAGCGTGATGTTGATGCTGATGCCTTCGCCGATCAGATGCTGAATCGCGGGCAGGCCTTCCGGCGTCGCCGGCACCTTTACCATCAGGTTTCGGCGCTTGACGTTGCTCCAGAGCCGCTCGGCCTCGGTGATCGTACCCTTGGTGTCCATCGCCAGATAGGGGGACACTTCCAGGCTGACGAAACCGTCGCCGCCATTCAATCGGTCGTAGACCGGGCGCAGCACGTCCGCCGCGTTCTGGATGTCCTCGATCGCCAGATGTTCGAACAGCTCGGCAATCGGACGATCGCCCTTTTTCAGGGCAACGCCGATCGCGCCGTCATACTCGTCCGAGCTGCCGATCGCCTTCTCGAAGATCGAGGGATTGGACGTAACGCCCTTGACGCCGTCGGTGTCGATTAGCTGCTTCAGGTCGCCCTTGGCGACGAAGCCGCGGGCCAGGAAATCCAGCCAGACCGCCTGGCCGTGGTTTTCGAGTGCTTTGACGGGATTCATGGTGCCTTGTTCTGTTCGAGCTGGGTTCCCGCACCTTTTCTGGCGAGAAGCCGGGTTGTCAACACGTCGTTAGGCGGCGCTGATGAAGGGATTATGCGTATCCCGGCACCATAACGCCACCCGCAACATATCGATCCCACCGGGAGACGGCAGTTTGGTGGCGATCCAGGTTTTTGAAGGTCGATTGAACCGGCCTTTTCTGGCGGCGGCGACCGGCGGCGGTCATGGCGCGACGCAGAAGTCAGCCGGGGCGCAAGAAGAGGTCGTAGAGATAGACCGAAATCTCGAGCATGATCAGGAGCACGATCATCGTTTCCAGCCGAATCCCGCGCTGCGCGTCGATCAGTTCGGTCAGCGCGGTCATCATCACCTCGACGGCGTCGAGCTTGCGCGACAACGCCTTGGCTCGCTTCTTGAAATGATAGGCTTCGGCCAGACGGTCGTGCAAACGTCCGGTTTCACCGTCATTTGGCAACAGCTCGGGTCGCTCTTCAACCTCGACCCGTTCGAGAAGGCGATGATGGGTCAGCAAGGCATGGCCCACGGTGCGCAGCATCCGTCTCCGTTTCCACGGCAGCTGGCCGGAGCTGGCGAGGTCGCTGGCGATCGGTTCCAGCGCCTCCAGTACATTCCGGACTTCCTCTTCCTCAAAGGCGAGCGCGACATTCTTGGCCAGCGCGTCGGCAACGGCAACGAGGCGCGCCGGTGACAGGTCCCGAACGGTGATGATATCCCCCGAGATCCCCTCGCTCGTTCCGATCGAGATCTCCGATGCAACGATGACCGGCGCGTCCAACCGGCTTTCGACGCGGCCGCCGAGCTTTTGCAGCAAGGCTTCTTCCTCGCCAGGCGAAACCCCGATGAGGACAACGGTACCGTAGGGCAACAGCGCGGCAATGCCTCCACCGCCGAGGCGCAATATCAAGGGCGACGTCGTGATCGCTTCTGCTTGATTGATGTCTGCAGCCTCGAGGCCTGTCAGCCTGAGGCGACGGCCAAGGCGGAGTGCGCGAACGGACTGCCGCTTTTCCGAGGTCGCTCGTAGGGGTGTGATGTCAGTCATTTCCTGCTTCAAAGTGCCCGCCTCTTGGGAAAATGCCACACTACAAAAGGCGTCACTTGCGTTACATCAACCTTCCAGCCGCCGAACTCTTGCGGGCGCGCGGTCGCTCGCCATAGACGTTTGAGTGAAGGCAGAAAACGTAAGTGAAGGCAGAAACGGTCGCTGGCCGGTCGCCGCGTTCGCTAACGCAGCGAATATGCCATTGCCTGGGATGTTTTTTTGGCAGCGAACATCCGTATTTGCGCCCAGATTGCATCAGATCAAGGCAAGGTGCGTGCGATTGACAGATTATGTGCTCCGACCGGCAAGAATAATCCCCGGGGAGGGCGATTCGGTGGATTGGCGTGGGACTTGCGCGACAATGAGCGGATCAAGCATTGCCCTCGTTAATCTTCGAGCTGTTGTGATCCTCATCGTATTGGCTTTCCACTCGGTCCTTCCCTACCTCGCTTCCCTGCCGCCGGCCGCCTATCCCTTCGGCAGCGAACCTTATCTATGGCTGGCCTTTCCGATCGTGGACAGCCAGCGATGGTTCGGCTTCGACCTGTTCTGCGCCTGGCAGGACGTGGTTCTAATGACCCTGATGTTCTTCCTCTCGGGCCTGTTCGTGCCATCAAGCCTTGCGCGCAAGGGAAGCTGGAAGTTTCTGTCGGATCGCCTGCTGCGGATTGGCCTGCCGATGGCGCTGGCCATCATTCTTCTTGCGCCGCTCGCGTATTATGCCGCCTATCGCACGACTGCCACTGACCCCAGCCCGAACGCATATTGGCAACATTGGCTCGCGCTGCCGTTCTGGCCGTGTGGGCCGCAGTGGTTCCTGGGTATGCTGTTGATATTCAATGCTCTCGCGGCCGCGATGCATGGTTTCGTTCGCGGATGGGGCCAGTTCCTTGTCCAGCTGGCGGCCTTCGCCAGCGGCAATCCGGTGCGGTTCCTTGTTGTACTGGTGACGATCTCCGCGCTGGCCTATGTGCCCCTGGTGCTGGCGTTTTCACCGTTCGCATGGGTGAACATCGGCCCCATCTCGTTTCAATCCAGTCGCCCGTTGCATTACCTCGTCTATTTTCTTGCGGGAGTAGCGGTCGGGACCTATGGCCTCGACCGTGGCCTGCTTGACCGCGATGGGGTCCTCGCGCGGCGCTGGCCGGCATGGCTCTCCGCAGCCTTTGCCGGTTTCCTGCTCTGGGCCGTGCCGACCTCGGTGACGATGGCGGATTGGAGCAATGCCTCCCTGTTCGCGAAATTGGCCGCTGGCATGGGCTTTGTCGTCGCCTGCGCGGCGGGCTGCATGTGCTCGCTGGCGATCTGCCTGCGCTTTGCACATTGGCGCCTGCGGGCCTTTGACAGCCTGTCAGCCAATGCCTACCGAATGTACCTGATCCATTACGCGTTTGCCGTCTGGCTGCAATATGCGCTGCTGGGCAACGATCTGTTTGCGATCGGCAAGGCCGCGATTGTGTTCGGTGGTACACTGATCATGAGCTGGTCGATCGCCGCCGCCATTGGCGGCGCACCGCCGGTCTCGCGACTGAATGCAACCACGCGCGGAGCACGCCGCGCGTGAAGACTGAACTGATGTTGGACGGAAAGTGATCGAGTCCCCGTAATAATGCCACTGGTTTTTATTCTCGCATTCCGGAATCTGTTTCATGACCGGCTTCGCTTCATCGCGACCGTGATCGGGATCGTATTCTCGATCGTTCTGGTAACCGTCCAGATGGGTCTGTATCTGGGCTTTGGGCGAATGGTGACGACGATGATCGATCATGCGTCGGCCGATCTCTGGATCATGCCGCAAGGCACCAAGTGCTTCGAGGACCCGTCGCTGCTGGACGCGCGTGAGCGATATCGCGCGCTTTCGATCAACGGTGTGGCGGAGGCAATTCCTGTCGTGATCGGATTTGCAGATTGGCGAATGCCGGGCGGTGCGACGACTCCGGTTTTCGTGGTTGGCTCGGATCTCCGGTCCGGCGGCCTGCAGCCCTGGAACCTGGTGGAAGGCCGGATCGAAGCGCTGTCGACGCCCAAGGCGGTCGCCGTCGATCGCTCCTATTTCGACCGGCTCGGCATCTCGGGAATCGGGGCAACCGCCGAAATCCGCCAGCAACTCGTGCGGGTCGCGGTCGTCACCAACGGCATCCGTTCATTCACCACGACGCCTTTCGTCTTCATGGACGTCGATCGGGCGCGCGCTCACACCGGAGTCCCTTCCGGCAAGGCCACCTATTTTCTGGTTCGCCTGAGCCCTAACACCGACGTGGCCTCCGTCCGCCGTCAAATCCTGTCGAACATCTCCGATGTCGAGGTGCTGACACCGGCCGAGTTTCGCGAGCGCAGCCGCGCCTTCTGGCTGTTCAGTACCGGCGCGGGCGCCGCGCTGTTCGCCGGAGCGTTGCTCGGCGTGATCGTCGGTACCGTCATTGTCGCCCAGACGCTCTATTCAAGCACGAAAGAGCATTTGAACGAGTTCGCCACTCTGCGTGCGATGGGTTCGTCCCGGCGCTATATCTATGCGGTGATCGTCTGCCAGGCGCTCCTCAATGCCATCATCGGCTTCTCTATCGCCGCGCTTGTCGGCGAGGCCATCGTGAAGCTGACTGCGGCCACCGCATTGCCGATCGTCATTACGCCCGGATTGACGATCGGGCTGTTTCTGCTGACCGTCGTGATGTGTGTCGGATCGGCCATCGCCGCGATCATTCAAGTCACCCGCATCGACCCGGTCATGGTGTTCACGCGATGACAGATCCCATGATCGAAGCGGTGAATGTGTCGAAGGACCTTGGCAGCGGCGCAGCGAAGGTGGCGGCTCTCAAGAGCGTAAGCCTGGCGCTTAATGGCGGCGAGCTGACGCTGCTGATGGGACCTTCCGGCAGCGGCAAGACGACGCTGCTGTCGATACTCGGATGTATGCTGACGCCGACGGAAGGGACGGTTCGTATCCGCGGGCGTTCAACCGGCGGCGCCGAACCCGAGGACCTCGCACTTCTCAGGAGAGAGCATGTCGGCTTCGTCTTCCAGTCGTTTCATCTGTTTCCGACGCTGTCCGCTACCGACAATGTCCGGTTGGCCCTGGATATACGCGGCGAGCGTTCCAGACGCGCAAAGGCTAAGTCACGCGAAGCCCTGGCCAGGGTCGGACTGCCGCACAAGTTGAAGGCGTTTCCGCGCGAACTCAGCGGCGGGGAGCAGCAGCGCGTTGCGATTGCTCGCGCCATCGTCGGAAATCCGTCTATCATTCTTGCAGATGAGCCAACGGCCGCCCTGGATGGCGAGAACGGCCAGGCGGTCATGAGGATCCTGGCCGGAATCGCCAGGGAACAAGGACGCGCGGTGCTCATAGTGACGCATGATCCGCGGCTGCTGCCGCTGGCGGATCGGGTTGTCCATATCGAAGACGGGCGGATTGTCCGGGAGGAGCACCGCGGCGCGGAGCGGAGCTGCAATGATTGCATGTGAATGTTATCGGGGACGATTATCCATGTCGAAACGCCGCGGGGCCTTGGTTGCGCTCGCTGAGCTGGTCATCGCTGCAGGGGTCTTGATGGCGGCCAGCGGCGTCACGATCGCCTCACCCGATGACAAGCGATGGCAGGCCGTTGCGCCCGGTCGCGTCGAATCCTGCTCCGGCCAGATCAAGGTCGCGACCGATGTCACGGGGGTGGTCGACAAGGTGCTGGTGAAGGCCAGTGACAGGGTTTTTGCTGGCGAACCGCTGATCCATCTCGCTGACGGCGAACCCGCCGCACGGCTCGCCGCCGCCGAAACGCAAGTCGCGCTGCGCAAGCGCGCCCGTGATGAAAGGTCGGCAAGCGGCAGCGCGAACGCGCGACGCAAGGCGAGGGATGCCGTGGCCAATGCCGAACAGGCGGTGTATGACGTTCGCGCCATCGTCGATCGTGCGGCTGCCGAATGGCGAGCCAAAGGCGGGCCGGACGACAGCCTGACGACGGCCCGCTCGGCACTGGCACGGGCCCAGGTCGAGTTGACCAAACGCCAGGAGGAGCTCCAGACAACCGAGGAGGACAGCCCTCTACCCAGCCTGCTGGAGGGGCAGCTCAGCATCGCCCGCTCGGAATATGCGGTGGTGCGATCCGCCCTCGACAAGATGACGGTGCGCGCGCCGATCGACGGCACCGTGCTCCAGGTCAATGTGCGGGCAGGCGAGCTTGTTTCACCGGGTTCGCCACAGCCACCGCTGCAACTCGCCGATCTCTCGGCCCTGTGCCTGCGCGCGGAATTGGACGAACGCGACCTCGGATCCGTCAAGGTGAAGCAACCGGTATCGGTACGGGCTGCGGCGTTTCCGGGTCGCGAGTTCGAGGGAATTGTCTCTTCGATCGCGCCGCTCGTCGAGCCGGGCCGCCTCGAGCCTTCCGGATCGCGCAATCAGACCGATGTGAATATCGTGGAAGTCATGGTCAAGCTGACGGGATCGGGAGAGCTGATGGTCGGAATGAAGGCCGATGTCTATTTCCGTTTTGGGCAAGTCGTCGATCGATAGGCGGCGACCGCCCCAGACCTGTTTGTGACCACACCAGGATGCCGGTTCACGGCCGCAGGTAGAGATAGCCCTGCGACTGCAGTTCCGCGATCCGGACCACGCCGCCCCGGTCGGCGCTGATGAAACCCGGCAGCAAGTCCTTCAGCTCGACCTTCTGCGATTTCATGGTGTTGCCGCAGGCCGCGAGTTCGAGACCGGCCTTGGAAAACTGGCCGACGCGCCGGGTGATGTCGGGGTTCGCGGAGGCCGAGTGAAACGCCCGCAGCGCCTGGCCGTGGATGACGAGCGCGATGGTGACGTGGTCGGGGCCGCCGACGCCGTCGAAATGATTCTGGATGTTGCCGAGCACGAACGAGACCTTGTCGAGGTCGTTGAGGTGGTAGACCACTTTCAATTTGGCCGGAGCTGCGGCGTCAGCGGCGGCATTGGCGCGCGATGCGGCGAAGGCCGCGCCAAGGGTGGAGACCACCCCCCACAACATGCTGCGTCGATGCATGGCATCCTCCATCGTGAGCGTCCCCCGGTGGTTGTCGGTGCGACCGCTATTTGTGCCTGATGGCCGCAAGTTCCTTGCGGTCGGTCACCAATGACGCGCATTCACGGGCCTCGACGCGGTCGAGCCGGAAGATCCTGTCGTCGGCGCCGGCCACCAGCGAATCCTCGGCTTCTTCGTCGGGCTTGTTGTTCTGCCAGATCCGCACCCGTTCGAGCCGAATGATCGCGGACTTGTCATCCTTCGACATCGCCACGACGATGCCGCCGCCGTCGCAATCGACCCCGCAGCCGAACCGAATCTCATGGCCGGCGTCTTCGGAGATGACATGGCCGCAACTGCCGCTGGAATCGAAATCGCCGGCGCGGTGGCGATATTTGACGCCGAGGCGGAACGAATAATTGGTGGTGTTCTCGTCCGGCGGGATCTCCGCCGTTATCAAGAGCTTCATGGCCCGGACCTTCTGGAGCGGATGCCGCGCCAGATGCTCGGGATCGTAACGGCGGACGAAGCAGGCATAGGCCTTGTTGCCGGGTGGCTTGGCGAGCATCCTGACGTCGAACGCATCGGCCTTTGCCTTGTCGATGCCTTCCTCCGCGGCGTGGCCGGTGGCCGAGACGGCAGCAACAATGGCGGCAGCCAGCGTGACGATCGAGCAGCGCTTCCTGATATTCGCGGCCATAGCCATCCATCCATCGGTCGCCGGGCAAGCCATTTTGACGCAGCGCGGGGCGTTGCGTTCCAGGCATGCCGGGTCAATGCTTTGGTCGCGGCAGGTGCGGGGGACGTTCAATCACCGCTGCCCCGATGGAGCGCCAGAGACACAGGGAATGTCGGCGGTTCGGGACCGGACAGCAGTCCTGCCGCGGCGTTGGACGACGCCCTAGCGCAGGCTGGCGTTGATCCTGTCGAGCGCGGTGGTGCCGGGGCAGAGGTCTTTTGCTTCAAGCGTGTTGAGCGGCGTTTCCACGGTATCGAGATGGCTGTGCAGGTCGTCCGACTCGGGATCGACGTACAATAGCCCGGTGACGATCTGGCCCTTGGCGGCGTGCTTCTGCAGGAACGTCATCGCCCCGACGCGATCATGCGCGTCGTAATCGGCATCGATCTTGCGTAGCGCGATCCTGGAGCCGTCGTGCTGCTCGACCACCTGCACCGTGCCCGGCGCGTAATCCACCGAGATCGGGTCGCGGCCGGTGATGACGTCGAGGCGGTTCACCGCATCGTTGTGTTCGCGCACATAGTCGAAGCTCTTGGTCGAGCCGGCGTGATTGTTGAAGGCGATGCAGGGGCTGATCACGTCGATGAACGCCGCGCCCTTGTGCTGGATCGCGGCGGCGATCAGCGGCACCAATTGGGTCTTGTCGCCGGAGAAGCCGCGCGCCACGAAGCTCGCGCCAAGTTGCAGCGCGATCGCCACCAGGTCGATGGCGTTGTCGGTATTGGTCACGCCCTTCTTGGACTTCGAGCCGCGGTCGGCGGTGGCCGAGAACTGGCCCTTGGTCAGACCGTAGACGCCGTTGTTCTCGACGATATAGGTCATGTTGACGCCGCGCCGGATCGAATGCGCGAACTGGCCGAAGCCGATCGAGGCCGAATCGCCGTCGCCGGAGACGCCGAGATAGATCAGGTCGCGGTTGGCGAGATTGGCGCCGGTCAGTACCGACGGCATCCGGCCGTGCACCGAATTGAAGCCGTGCGAATTGCCGAGGAAATAATCGGGCGTCTTCGAGGAGCAACCGATGCCGGAAATCTTGGCGACGCGATGCGGCTCGATCGACAGCTCGAAACAGGCCTCGATGATCGAAGCGGTGATCGAGTCATGGCCGCAGCCGGCGCACAGCGTCGAGATCTTGCCCTCGTAATCCCTGTGGGTGAAGCCGAGATCATTCTTGGGCAGGCCGGGATGATGGAATTTCGGCTTGGCGATATAGGTCATGACTTCACCTTGCGGAGCGGGGTCAGCTTGAGCTGGTCCTGATGGTCGCCGATCGCGCCGGCGATGAAGCGCGCGGTAATCGGCGTGCCATCGTAATGCAGGATCGGAACCAGCCGGACCGGATCGATGCCGTTCTCGTTGACGATCAGCGAGCGCAGCTGCGAGTCGCGGTTCTGCTCGACCACATAGACGAAGTCGTGGTCGGCGATGAAGCTCGCGACGCTGGAATGGAACGGGAAGGCGCGGATCCTCAAACGATCAAGCTGATGCCCGTTCGCCTCCAGCAGCCCGATCGCCTCGTCCATGGCCGGCGCGGTCGAGCCGAAATAGATCACGCCGTATTTGGTGGGCTTGGCGGCGTTGGCCTGCAGCGGCCGCGGCACCATGTCCTGGGCGGTCTCGAACTTGCGCACCAGCCGCTGCATGTTGTCGGCATAGACCGAGCCTTCCTCGGAGTAGCGCGCATAACGGTCGCGCGAAGTGCCGCGGGTAAAGTACGAGCCCTTGGTCGGGTGGGTGCCGGGATAGGTGCGGTAGGGGATGCCGTCGCCATCGACGTCGAGGTAGCGGCCGAAGTCGCGGCCGTCGTCGAGCATTTCGGCGGTCATTACCTTGCCGCGGTCATACTGCCTTGCGTCGTCCCACTTCAGCGGGCGGCACAGCCGGTGGTTCATGCCGATGTCGAGATCGAGCATGACGAAGATCGTGGTCTGCAGCCGCTCGGCGAGATCGAAGGCTTGCGCTGCGAATTCGAAGGCTTCGGCCGGGTCTTCCGGCAACAGCAGCACGTGCTTGGTGTCGCCGTGCGAGGCATAGGCGCAGGCGATAATGTCGCACTGCTGGGTGCGCGTCGGCATGCCGGTCGAGGGGCCGGCACGCTGCACGTTCATGATCACGGCCGGAATCTCGGCGAAATAGGACAGGCCGATGAACTCCGTCATCAGCGAGATGCCGGGGCCGGAGGTGGCGGTGAAGGCGCGGGCGCCGTTCCAGGACGCGCCGATCACGATGCCGATCGAGGCCAGTTCGTCCTCGCCCTGCACGATGGCGTATTTCGCCTTGCCGGTTTCGGGATCGTGCCGCAGCTTCTTGCAGTGGCTGGTGAAGGCGTCGGCAAGCGAAGACGACGGCGTGATCGGATACCAGGCGCAAACCGTGGCGCCGCCATAGACCGCGCCGAGGGCTGCTGCGTTGTTGCCTTCGATGAAGATGCGGTCGCCGACCTTGTCGGCCTTCTTGATGCGCAGGCCGATCGGACATTTCAGGTTCTGCAGCGCCCAGTCGCGGCCGAGATGCAGCGCGTGGACGTTCGATGACAAGAGCTTTTCCTTGCCCTTGTACTGCTCGCCGATCAGCTGCTCGACCAGCTTCGGGTCCATGTCGAGAAGGGCGCAGAGCGCGCCGAGATAGATGATGTTCTTGAACAGCTGGCGCTGGCGCGGGTCGGTATAGGTCGAGTTGGTGATGGCGGTCAGCGGCACGCCGATCACGGTGATGTCGGCGCGGAATTTCGACGCCGGCATCGGCTTGGTCGAATCGTAGAACAGGTAGCCGCCGGGCTCGATCGAGGCGAGGTCCTTGTCCCAGGTCTGCGGGTTCATCGCCACCATCATGTCGACGCCGCCACGGGCGCCGAGATGACCGTCCTCGGTGACCCGCACCTCGTACCAGGTCGGCAGGCCCTGGATGTTGGAGGGAAAGATGTTGCGCGGCGACACCGGCACGCCGTGGCGCAGGATCGAGCGCGCGAACATTTCGTTGGCGCTCGCCGAGCCCGAGCCGTTGACGTTGGCGAAGCGGACGACGAAGTCGTTTACGCTGCTGATCGGGCTTTGGACGGGCATGATGAACCTGCGTGTGTCATATCGATGAGGTATTTCTGCATGTCCCAGGCGCCGGTGGGACAGCGTTCGGCGCACAGCCCGCAATGCAGGCAGACGTCCTCGTCCTTGACCATGACGCGGCCGGTCTTGAGACCGTCGGCGACGTAGAGGTTTTGGTCCGGATGCAGCGAAGGCGCTTTCAGCCGCGCCCGCAGATCGGCTTCCTCGCCGTTTGGCGTGAAGGTGATGCAGTCCATCGGGCAGATATCGACGCAGGCGTCGCATTCGATGCACAAGGGAGCTGCGAAGACGGTCTGGACGTCGCAATTCAGGCAGCGGTGCGCCTCGCCGAGCGCCAGCTTGACGTCATAGCCGAGTTCGACTTCGGCGCGGATGTCCTGCAGCGCGATGACCTTGTCGCGATGCGGCACCTTGTAACGCTTGTCGGGGGAAATGTCGTTGTCGTAGCTCCACTCGTGGATGCCCATCTTCTGCGAGGAGACATGCACTTCCGGCAGCGGACGCTCGGTGATGTCCTCGCCCGAGAGCAGCCTGTGGATCGAGAGCGCGGCGTCGTGGCCATGCGCTACCGCCCAGATGATGTTCTTGGGACCGAAGGCGGCGTCGCCGCCGAAGAACACCTTCGGATTGGTCGATCCCATGGTCTTGGCGTCGACCTTGGGCATGTTCCATTTGTCGAATTCGACGCCGCAGTCGCGCTCGATCCAGGGGAACGCGTTCTCCTGGCCGACCGCGACCAGCACGTCGTCGCAGGGAATGGTCTGGTCAGGTTCGCCTGATGGCACCAGGTTGCGGCGGCCGCCTGCGTCGTACTCCGCCTTCACCTTCTGGAAGGTGACGCCGGTGAGCTTGCCGTTGTCGTGGGTGAAGGCGATCGGCACCATGAAGTTGAGGATCGGAATGTCCTCGTGCAGGGCGTCTTCCTTCTCCCAGGGAGAGGCCTTCATTTCCTCGAAGCCGGAACGCACGATCACCTTGACGTCCTCGCCGCCGAGACGGCGCGCGGTGCGGCAGCAGTCCATCGCGGTGTTGCCGCCGCCGAGCACGATCACGCGCTTGCCGATCGTGCTGGTGTGCTCGAACGAGACCGAAGCCAGCCATTCGATGCCGATATGGATATGGCTGGCGGCCTCCTTGCGGCCGGGAATGTCGAGTTCGCGGCCGCGCGGCGCGCCGGAGCCGACGAAGATGGCGTCGTAGTTCTCACCGAGCAGCTTCTTCAGGCTGTCGATGCGCTGGCCGCCCCTGAACTCGATGCCGAGGTTGAGGATGTAGCTGGTTTCCTCGTCGATCACCGAATCCGGCAGCCGGAACTTCGGAATCTGCGTCCGCATCATGCCGCCGGCCTTGGGGTCCTGGTCGAACACGGTGCAGTGATAGCCGAGCGGCGCGAGGTCGCGGGCCACCGTCAGCGAGGCGGGGCCGCCGCCGACGATCGCGATGCGCTTGCCGTTCTTCGCCGACGGCCGCGGCATGCGGCCCTTGACGTCGTCCTTGAAGTCGGCGGCGACGCGCTTCAGCCGGCAGATCGCCACCGGCGTCTCCTCGACGCGGCCGCGGCGGCAGGCGGGCTCGCACGGACGATCGCAGGTGCGTCCCAGAATTCCGGGAAACACATTCGATTTCCAGTTGATCATGTAGGCGTCGCTGTAGCGGCCTTCAGCAATCAAGCGGATGTATTCTGGAACTGGCGTATGCGCGGGACAGGCCCATTGGCAGTCGACTACCTTGTGAAAGTAGTCCGGCGCCGAGATATCAGTCGGTTTCATTCCTACCTTGTCCGCGCAATTTCAAGGAAGGCGCGGCCTTATCTTTGCCCGCGAACGCTCAGCCGGCGTTCTTGTGGTTTTCGAATTGGATCATAGGCTTACCTTATTAGAGCCATTCCAGAGCGTGCACAAAGGCAAATTTATCTCATCTCCAGCTTTCATGGCTGGGCCGCCATAACGTTAGTGTCATCGTGTGCTATGTCGCGGTGCAGCATGTGCAGCGCAGCGCTAAATGTCGCTTTTCGCGAGGTCCCACATCAAATTGTAGACGCCGCTCGTGATCACCAGCGGTTTGCACGCGGCATTGCCGGCGATGCGCGCGGCAGCCGCCGGGATCGCATTCACATCCGTGGCATCGATCAGCACGAACCAGTCGCCGGCGCCGGGATTGGTGGCCGAGGGATCATCGGTGATGGGCCGTGACAGTGCCGGATCGCACTCGATCAGATGCATCGAGATGATGCCGTCGAGCGCATGCGGATCGAACTGGTTCCGCAACGCGCTGCGCAGTCCATCCATATCGCCGGTTGGGCGGAGGCGGATGATGCCGAGCGCGGCGCCTCGGCCCTGACCGCAGCTGATGGTGATGCGTGCCACCGCGCGGATCATGTTCTTGAAACGGGCGATGTTGGTCTTCGACCAGTCGGTCTGGTTGGCCAGCGCGGTGCGATAGGCCGGGCTGTCGAGCACATCGAAGGTGGCGGTGGAATAGAGGCTGAGATATTTCGGCTTGCCGTCATGCGCGACATAGCGCCGGGCCTCGAGGAAGCCGGGAATCGCGACGCGCTCTTTGAGATGCTCGCGGTCGTACCAGCGGTTGAACTCGGCTTCATCGGACGGATCGATGTCCATCGATGTCAGCAGCATTCCCTTTCCGGCGAGAGGCATGTTCGGATCGTCCCTATCGATTGATTTTGGAAGCAAGGTCCGAGATCGCCTTCATCACGGCGTCCCTGACGCCGGGATCATACAGCGAGTGGCCGGCGCCCTCGACGAGACGCACTTCGGCTTCGGGCCATGCCGCGGCGAGCGCATGCGAGGTTGCCGGCGGGCACAGCAGATCATAGCGGCCTTGCACGATGATCCCGGGAATCCCCTTGAGCTTGCCGGCCTGATCGAGAAGCTGATCGGGCTGCATGAAGCAATCGTTGCGAAAATAATGCGCTTCCATGAACGGCGTCGCAGGGAGGGCGCGGGACGAATTCAGCGACGCCAGATCGAGCCGGACGCGATTTGGAGCGTGTTCGGAGAGGATGCGTTCGGTCTCGCCCCAGGCGCGGGCGGCAGGGCCGTGGATGGCCGGATCGGAATCGAGAATACGGCGGAAGTAGGCATCCAGCGGTTGCGCCCGTTCTTCGGGCGGCAGCACGCTGAGGAAATCTTCGGAGAGACCGGGATGCAGGCGTGGCAGCGCATCGAGGAAGGCGCTTTCGAGTTCGCCTCGGGTGCCGAGAAAGGTCGCGCGCAGTACGATGCCTGTCACCCGATCGGGGTGCGTCTCGGCATAGGCCAGCGCCAGCGTCGCGCCCCAGGAGCCGCCGACGATCATCCAGCGTCGAAAGCCGAATTTCTCGCGGATCATTTCCATATCCGCAATCAGATGCGGCAGCGTGTTGTCGTCGCGGCGGCCCTTGGGACGGCTTCGCCCGGCGCCGCGCTGATCGAACAGCACGGCGTGAAAGCGTTCCGGGTCGAACAGCCGGCGGTGATCGGGCTGGTAGCCGCTGCCGGGCCCGCCATGCAGATAGACCGCCGGAATGCCGTCGACCCGGCCGACGGTCTCGACATGGATCTCGTGGCCATCGCCGACCGGCAGCAGTTCCGATGTCAGCGGTGCGAAGGGATCGGAGCGGTGGCCGCGTGCCTTGCCCGCGCCGGCGTCAGGCGCCATGGCCGCCGCCCGTCTCGGGCGTTCCCCCGGCGAAATTACGATAGATGAAGCGGTCGTTGCCGGCCGCGGCCTCCAGTTCGGCCTGCTTGAAGATATGCTCATGTATCGGCGACAGCGTGCAGGCCGGGTCGGTATTGCCGGCGTCGCCCGACAGCGCGAAGGCCTGGCAGCGGCAGCCGCCGAAATCGATCTCCCGGAACTCACAGCTCTTGCACGGCTCCTTCATCCAGCCGGTGCCGCGATAGCGGTTGAAGGCTTCGGAATTCTGCCAGATCCAGGCGATCGAATGATTCGACCGCACCGACAGGAATTCCAGCCCGGTGATGGATTCGGCGGCGTGGCAGGGCAGGATCTTGCCTGATGGAGAAATGTTGAAGAACTGCCGGCCCCAGCCGCCCATGCATTTCTTCGGCCGCAGCGCGTAATAGTCCGGCACCACATAGTCGATGGCGAGAATGCCCTTCAGTCGCGCCTGGGCTTCCTCGACGATGCGGCTGGTCTCCTCGATCTGCGCGGGCGTCGGCATCAGCGCCGTGCGGTTCTTCAGCGCCCAGCCGTAATACTGCACGTTGGCGACCTCGAGCCGGTCGGCATCGAGATCGACCGCCATCTGGATAATGTCGGACAACTGATACAGGTTCTGCCGGTGCATCACCGCATTGACGGTGAGCGGCAAATCGAGTTCGCGCGTCCACTTCGCAACTTTGAGCTTCTTCTCATGCGCGTGTTTGAAGCCGGCCACCCGATCGGCGACCACAGGCTCGTTGCCCTGAAAACTGATCTGCACGTGGCACAGCCCGGCGCCCGCCAGCGCGGAAAGCCTTTCGCGTGTCAGCAGCACGGCCGAGGTGATGAGATTGGAGTACAGCCCGACATCGCTGGCGTGCTGCACCAGTTCGACCAAGTCCTTGCGCGCGGTGGGTTCGCCGCCGGAGAAATGAATCTGCAGCACGCCGATGTCGGCGAGTTCGGTGAGAACCTTCTTCCATTCCTCGGTCGTCAGCTCGCTGCCGCCGCGGTCGAGTTCGATCGGGTTGGAGCAATAGGGGCACTGCAGCGGACAACGATGCGTCAGCTCGGCGAGCACTGCGAGCGGAATTCCAAAAGCCTCCGCCGTCGAGCCGCGCGCCTCCAGCACCGCGAGCCCGTCGGAGGGGTCGCTCGCGATCACATGGGCGTCGGTCAGCGTCGGGCTCATGACGTCTTCTCGCGTGCTTCGGTGAGGAATCCCTTGTCGGCGAGGTCCTGCAGCATGGCGATGACGTCGGCCGAGATCGCGGCGCGCTCGGCGGAGTATTTGGCCGCGAGCTGGTCGACCATGCCGGCGACGCTGCGAACGCCGTCGCAAAGTTGCAGCACTTCCACCGCGATCTCGTCCGGCGCCAGCACGCGCTCCGGTGCCAGGATGACCCAGACCTGCCGCGTCTCATCGAATCTCAGCCTGGCGTGCCGCGGCAATACCGGCTGGCTCGCCTCGCTGACACTGATGTTGCGGCTGCGGCCTGCCATCGCTGATTGCCTCTATTTGTCCTTGGGAACAAACGCGCCCGGCGGAATGTGACCGTCGACATAGGCATGATACAGCGCGTCGAGCTGAACCCATAGCACATTGGTCTTGAAGATCAGCGCATTGCAGACCAACTCGCGTTCCGCCGGCGTGGTCGCATGCTGCCTGACGTAGGCGAGCGCGAAATTGGCATCGCGCGGCGCCTGCGTCAGGCGCCGGCTGAAATAGCTCATGATATCAGGGTTGACGAAATCGTAATGCGCCAGCATGCCTGCGATGCGTTCTTCATGCAGGTTCGGCGCGAACAGTTCCGTCAGCGAGGAGGCGATGGCCTCCAGCGGGCTCTTGTCGCGGACGAAATGCACATAGGCCTCTACCGCAAAGCGCGTCGCGGGAAGAATGCCTTCGGTGGATTCGACGTAGGCGTTGTCGAGCCCCAGCCCCTCGGTCAGCTTCAGCCAGCGCTCGATGCCGCCTTCGGTGCCGAGATCGCCGTCATGGTCCTCGATCCGGTGCCGCCATTCCAGCCGGATGCCGCGGTCGCGAAAGCGCGAGATCACCACCGCGTCCTTGATGGGAATGGTGCTCTGGTAATAATAGCGGTTCAGCGCCCAGGCCTGCACCTGACCCTTGTTCAGTTTGCCGCCGTGCAGCAGCCGGTGAAACGGATGCAGATTGTGATAGCGGGTGGCTCCGATCTGGCGGAGCGTGGCTTCGAGTTCCTCGGCGCTGTTCAGCGGCGCGCTGCCGGCGAGCGAAAAGGCCGTCATCCCGTTCAGGTTCATCGCGTTCACAGCGTAATCTCCGTTCCATCGGCGGGGATCTGCCAGCCCGCGCGCTCGGCTTGCTGGCGCTCGGCGGAATCGCGCAGCAGCGCCGGGTTGGAGTTGTTGATATGCAGAAACACTTTCCGGCCGATACCGAGGCCGGACAAGGCTTCGATCGCGCCGCTATCGCCTGACATTGCAATATGTCCCATGGCTTGTCCGGTCTTGCTGCCCAGCCCCGCCGCGATCAACTCGTCGTCGCGCCACACCGTGCCATCGAAGAAGATCAGCGGCGCCCCGGCAAGCCGGGATTTGAGGTCGTCGGTGACATCGGCGCAGGCGGCGAGAAAATAGAAGTATTTGCCCGAAACCTTGTCGGCGATGCGAAGCCCGAGCGTGTCGCCCGTACCGTCGTCTCCGCCCGGGTGAACCTTGCCTTCCAGATACCACGCACCCTTGCCGGCCACGGCGAATGGCAAAATCTCGATGCCGGACGGCGCGCCGCCGGGCAATGCCGGTTCGAAGGCCTGGTCCGGATCGATCGGCTGGCGCCGCACGTTGTTCTCGGCCAGCACGTTGAAGATGCTGTTGGACTTCAGGATCGCAAGCACTTTCTCGTGGGCATAGATCGTAAACGGCGAGCCTTCCCGCATCGACAGCAGACCGGCGACCGCATCGATTTCGCCGTTGGTCAGGATCACGCCCAAAATCGGGCTGTGACGAAGCTGTCCAGCCTTGGGATGCAGCTGCGGGGTCGCGATCAGTTGCTGGCGCAGATCGGGCGATGCATTGACCAGAAACCAGTGCTCGTCATCGGCGCTGATCGCAATCGAGGCCTGGGTGCTTTGAAGTTCGGGATTCTCGGTTCGGGCTTTTCGGCAAACCCGACATCCGCAATTCCACTGCGGAACGCCACCACCCGCCGCGGCGCCCAGGACGACGATGCGAAGCATGATTCGTCTCCTGGCAATTCCAACACTTCTACAAAGTTTCGAAGGTGGACACCGCGACGTTCACGATCCCGCCTTGGGAACGTATCACGCCCGGAGGTCCACCTTACGTCAAACGAAACCGTCGTAGCCGCTTACTTCCGGGCGGCGCACGCATACATGTTGATTTCCATGCCGACCGGCACTTCGACGATCTTCGGGGCTTTCCAGGCCATTTGGTTCTCCTTGTCAGATCGGACGATTTCCGCCCTCATCGTTAAACCTACTGCGGAAAGAAAAGTTCGCCAGCGAAATCTTTTGCCACACAACCGCGGCGCTATTTTTGTTGCAACGCAAAAGGAAATCACCGGATTGTGCAGGCCAGTGTCAAAACAATGTGGGATCAACGGGTTCAAAGTCGCGCGCATCGGCTTTAGATGGGGGCTCGGCCTGAGGTCGCTGGCGGCCTTCGGATAAATAACTTGTGAAATATCCCGGGTTTCGGCTGGAGCCCTCAACGGAAAGTGGTTTGGGCCCAATGCCCCGGTATTTTTTCAACACCCGTATCGGCGACGAGTTGATCGAAGATCCCGAAGGCGAGGAACTGCGCGATCCCGATCGCGCCTGGGAAATGGCGCGGGCCATGATCCGGGAGTTGCTGAAGCTCGAAGGCGCGGAGGGCGGCCTGCTCAATGCGATCCTCGAAGTGACCGACGACCAGGGCGAGATCGTGCTGGAGTTTCCGTTCACCGAGGCGATCCTCGACGGGCCGGAAAGCGCTCCCACCAGACACTGACGTTACCCGGCGTCAGTCCTGTTTGCGCTGACACCCTCCTTGGAATGATGACCGTCGGCGGGTCGACAACCATTGCCGCGCAGCGCTACAAGCGATCGAGCAAATGGAGTTGATAATGGAAGATCTCTGGCGTCTGTCGGCCGCTGATGTCGCGGCACTGGTAAGATCGAAGAAGATATCGGCGAAGGAGGCGGCCTCGGCGGCACTTGCCCGGCTCGACGCGGTCAATCCCAAGATCAACGCCGTGGTCGACCATCGGCCGGCGGAGGTGCTGGCGCAGGCCGCCGCCATCGATGCGGCGATCGCGCGCAACGAAGACCCAGGTCCACTGGCGGGTGTGCCGGTCACCGTCAAGGTCAATATCGACCAAGAAGGGTTTGCGACCACCAACGGCCTCAAGCTGCAGCGCGATGCCATCGCGAAAACCAACAGCCCCGTGGTCGACAATCTGCGCAAGGCCGGCGCCGTCATTCTCGGACGCACCAATTGCCCAGCATTCTCGTACCGCTGGTTCACCACCAACCTGATCCATGGCGACACCAAGAACCCGCGCGACGCGAGCGTCACGCCCGGTGGCTCATCCGGCGGGGCTGGGGCGGCGGTCGCCGCCGGCATCGGCCATATCGCGCACGGCACCGATATCGCCGGATCGATCCGCTATCCGGCCTATGCCTGCGGCGTGCATGGCCTGCGCCCGACCGTCGGGCGCATCGCGGCCTTCAATGCGGCGCTGCCCGAGCGTCCGATCGGACCGCAGATATCAGCGGTATCGGGTCCGCTCGCGCGCACCATCGGCGATGTCAGGATCGCGCTGGCGGCGATGTCGGGCAAGGACGCGCGCGACCCCTGGTGGGTGCCGGCGCCGCTGGAGGGCCCGGCGATGCCGAAGCGCGCCGCGCTGTGTCTCAATCCCGACGGGCTCGATCCGGTGGCGGAAGTCAAAGTCGCCGTCGCCGATGCCGGTAAGCGGCTGGAGCGTGCGGGCTGGGTGGTCGAACAGATCGAGACGCTGCCGCCGCTGCGCGAGGCTGCGGAACTTCAGACCAAGCTGTGGCTCGGCGACGGCTTTGAAGCACAACTGGCCGCGGCCGAGCGCGAAGGCGATCCCGGCGCGCTCGCCTGCCTGCGCGGCAGCCGGTCCAAGGTTTTCCCATTCGACGTCGACACTCTGTCGAAAGTGCTGACGCGGCGTGCCACGCTGATGCGCGAATGGTTGCAGTTCTTCGAGAAATACGCCGTCCTGTTGATGCCAGTGTCCGGTGAATTGCCGTTCCCCGACGGGCTCGATATGCGCGATGACGCGTCTTTTGCCCGCGTCTGGCACGCGCAGCTGACGCAAATCGCCATTCCCTTCATGGGGCTGCCGGGGCTGACCGTGTCAACGGGGCTGGTGGGCCGCATTCCGGTCGGCGTGCAGGTCGTCTCAGGCCGCTATCGCGAGGATCTGTGCCTCGCTGCCGGCGAGGCGATCGAGGCCGGCGGGACCCCATCGGCGGCGATCGATCCCGCAGGCTGATGGCTGTTTCAGACGAAAGAACCTGATGGCTGGCGTTCATGATTTCACGGCAAAGTCGCTCGCCGGCGAGGACATTTCGCTCAAGCGGTTCGAGGGCCAGGTTCTCCTGATCGTCAATACCGCGAGCAAGTGCGGCTTCACCCCGCAATACAGGGGTCTCGAGGCGCTGCAACAGGCGTTCGGTCCGCGCGGCTTTTCGGTGCTGGGCTTTCCGTGCAATCAGTTCGGCGGCCAGGAGCCGGGCGACGCCGCGCAGATCGGAGAGTTCTGCACCGACAACTACGCCGTCACCTTTCCAATGTTTGCCAAGATCGACGTCAACGGCAATAACGCCCACCCGCTGTTCAACTATCTGAAGAGCGAGAAATCCGGCCTGCTCGGCCCGTCGATCAAGTGGAATTTCACCAAATTCCTGGTCGATCGTTCCGGCAAGGTCGTCGCGCGGCATGCGCCGACGGCGACGCCGGAAGGACTGATGAAGGAAATCGAGGCGCTGCTATGAACGAGAAAGATCAAATGGCCGATCAACTGCCCGACCGCCTGTCGACCGATCCGAGGAGCCCTTACTACAACGAAGAGGTGCTCGCGCGCGACGTCGGGATCCGCTTCAAGGGCGTCGAGAAGACCAATGTCGAGGAATATTGCGTCAGCGAGGGCTGGGTGCGGGTGACCGCGGGCAACGCCAAGGACCGCTACGGCAATCCGCTGACGATCAAGGTCCACGGCCCGGTCGAGCCGTATTTCCGGGACAAGGCCCCGTCCTGACGCTGTGCTTCGTCATTGCGAGGAGCGTTAGCGACGAAGCAATCCAAATCCACTCTTCCGCTTTGTGGCGCAGTATGGATTGCTTCGCTTCGCTCGCAATGACGGGGTAGGCCCCTTCCGAAAGCCCAACGCATGTCCGTCCGCATCACTGACATCAGAGAGATCACCAAGCCGATCTCCTCGCCCATTCGCAACGCCTATATCGACTTCACTAAAATGACGACCAGCCTGGTCGCTGTCGTCACCGATGTGGTGCGCGACGGCAAGCCGGTGGTCGGTTACGGCTTCAATTCCAACGGCCGCTACGGGCAGGGCGGATTGATCCGCGAGCGTTTTGCGCCTCGCCTGATGGAGGCCGATCCCAGGACCTTGCTCGATGAAGAAGGCCGCAATCTCGATCCGGACAGGGTCTGGGTGACGCTGATGTCGAACGAGAAGCCGGGCGGCCACGGCGAGCGCTCGGTCGCGGTCGGCACCATCGACATGGCGGTGTGGGATGCGGTGGCGAAGATCGCCGGCAAGCCGCTGTTCCGGCTGCTTGCCGAGCATCACGGCCGCAAGGCGAATCCGCGCGTGTTCGTCTATGCCGCCGGCGGCTATTATTATCCCGGCAAGGGCCTGTCGATGCTGCGCGGCGAGATGCGCAGCTATCTCGACCGCGGCTACAATGTCGTCAAGATGAAGATCGGCGGCGCGCCGATTGCGGAAGACCGCACACGCATCGAGGCTGTGCTCGAGGAGATCGGCAACGAGGCGCAGCTTGCAGTCGACGCCAACGGCCGCTTCGATCTGGAGACCGCGGTCGCCTACGCCAAGATGTTGCGCGACTATCCGCTGTTCTGGTACGAGGAGGCCGGCGATCCCCTCGATTTCCAGCTGCAGGCGGCGCTGGCGGAATTCTATCCAGGTCCGATGGCGACCGGCGAGAATCTCTTCAGCCATCAGGATGCGCGCAATCTGCTTCGTTACGGCGGCATGCGGCAGGACCGGGACTGGCTGCAGTTCGACTGCGCACTGTCCTACGGTCTCTGCGAATATCAGCGCACGCTGAAGGTGCTGGAGACCTGCGGCTGGTCCGCGAGCCGCTGCATTCCCCATGGCGGCCACCAGATGTCGCTCAATATCGCGGCCGGCCTCGGCCTCGGCGGCAATGAGAGCTATCCCGACCTGTTCCAACCCTATGGCGGCTTCCCGGACGGCGTGCGCGTCGAGAACGGTCACATCACCATGCCTGATCTGCCGGGTATCGGGTTTGAGGGAAAATCCGATCTCTACGCGGAGATGAAGGCGCTGGCGGCCTGACGTGTCGGTCAGGACCCTCCCGGGTGTGGAGCCCGACAAGATCAAGGTTCGAACAAATAGCCTCGCTCAAGCGCGGACTCGCGATCTCTGAAGATTGCCATTGCTGTCTTCATCCGCAAGAATCCGAGCTTCGCATAGAACGGCTCGCGGCCTGGGACTGAATAGAGGATTATCTTCGCGTGCGATTGCGACTGTGTGACGAGCCTGGCGACGATCTCTTTTCCTAGTCCAATTCCCTGATGACTCGGCGAGACCGCAATGTCGCAGAGATAGGCGCAATCACGACCATCCGCCAGGACCCGGCCCGCACCAACAAGCCGGTTTCCGTCAGAGGCAAAGCAAAAAAAATCTGCTGTTGCCGAAGACGATTTCCAGGTCGGTTGCGTTCTTGTCTCCGAGCGGCGCCGCGCGATAGACAGCCGCAAGCTCCTGCCAATCGACGCCGACTCGACTGTTGCTCCAGGTGATCGTCATTGCATGACCTCACCTTGCGCCCTGCGCGCGGACCGCTGTGACGATCTCGGCGGCGTCCGGAAAATGGCCCTTCAGGCGCCGGGCCACGGTCTTGCCACCGACCGATACTTCGAACACGCCACCCTTGCCGGGCACGAGGTCTGCAACAATTCCAAGCTGCCGCTGCAGCGCCATCGCAACCTCCTTGGCGCGCTTCTCATAGCCGCAGGGACGACAATAGATGATGGATACGTCCGTCATGATGACCTCCTCGTACTGGCTTCAGCGTTCACGCCGCGGCAGGCAATACAGAAATCGCTCGGGCGGCTTCGATTCCCGCGATCCATCCTGTAAGCGTGCGACCTATTGCATCAGGATGATCCTCCTGCAGGTAGTGCAGTCCGGATCCGAGATTCATCACGCTGCAATGCCGCAGCGAAGCGGCAAATTCGCGCCCGAACGCCGGCGAAACGAGTGCCCCGGGCTCGCCGGTGAACAACAGCTTCGGATATTGCGCGGTCTTTAGCGCTGCGTGAGCAGTCTCAAGCATTGCGTGAACGTCCGAAGGCTCGCCCGCTATCGGGAGTTCGCGCGGCAGGGCAAGAACTGGCTTGCGGCTTTCTGCCGTGGGGAATGGCGCACGGTAGGCGGCAAGTTCGTCATCGGCGAGCTTTCGAACGATCGAGCCCGGCAGCACACGTTCGACGAACGCGTTGGCCTCGAGCACCATCTGCTCGCCGACGCCCGGCGTCCGGAATTTCCTGAACGTCTCCCGTGCAACCGCTGTCTGATGGAAGTCCTCCCATGAGGCCATTGGGCGGATGAACTCCATGAAGGCGAGGCCACGCACGAAATTTGGCCTGCGTGCGGCGAGATGGAAGGCGAGCGCAGTGCCCCAGTCTTGCGCCACCAGATAGGCAGATTGAACGCCGAGGCTGTCGACGAATGCGTCGAGGTAGCGCGCGTGGTCGGCAAACCGGTAGTCCAGGTCTGGGCGTCCTGATTGTCCAAATCCGACAAGGTCCGGGGCAATGCAATGCCCCACCGACTCGACAAACGGGATGATGTTTCGCCAGATGTAGGAGGAGGTTGGGTTGCCGTGCAGGAACAGCACGACAGGCGCGCTGGCCGCACCGGCTTCACGAAACGCCATCGTGGTGCCGAGTACCTCGCGCGTGCTCACTTCGATCTCCAAACGGTTGGTCATTGCTCCACCTCTTTCAGGACAGTTGAAAAAACGATCGACTTGAAGCGCTCGAGTGAGGCCGGGCTGCGCTCGACCTTCATGCGCAGGATGGCCCCCTGCCAGGACGTGAGCAGAAACTCGGCCAGGTCGTTCGGATTGAACGCGTCGTCGATTTCGCGCCCTGCTTGGGCCTCAGCAATGCAGGCGGCAAACGGGGTGCGCCACTCCTGAAAAATCTCGTCCAGCCGGGCACGGAGCGCCTCGCTGCTGGTCGAGGTCTCAAGGCTCAGGTCGCCGATCAGGCAGCCGCGGCTCCAATTGTCGCCTTCCAGCCTGCCGGTGATGATGTCGAGATAGCGCCTTAAGCGTTGGCGCGGCGTCAGCGACTTGTCATTCAGCGCTTGGGCCACGCATTCTTTGACATGTGCGAAATAGCGGTCGAGCACCTCGCGCGCGAACGCCTCCTTGCTGCGGAAGTGGTTGGTGAATGAGCCCTGGGGCGCGCCCGCCGCGGCGGCAATGTCGCGCACGCTTGTGCCGTTGTAGCCGGTGCGGAACATCGTCTTGAGGCCGGCATCGAGAATTGTGTCTTTGAGAGATGGCTTTGGCATAAGTGATATAATACGTACGTACGTATTAAAGTCAACCGCAGATTTTTGTTTGGAATGAGTACCCCACCATGCCGATCTGGTCTGATTGCCCGACGCCCGATCCGGTCGCGCCGGTTTCGGCCGGCTACGACAGCCGCATATCCAGCAGCCGCCGGCCTTCGGTCTTCAGCAATTTCTTCACCGCGCTGGAAGCGGCGACCTCGCCCTGGTTGGCGTAGGCCTCGTGGTTCTTTTCGATATCCTCGAGGCGATAGAGATAGTTGACCATGATCCCGGCGGATTCGCGCAGGCCCTTCGGCGAGAGATCGCCGAGCCAGTCGATCCGCTCCAGCCGCGCGCCGTTGCCGAGATGGAATCGCGCCACCGAATCGATCAGCCGGCCCTTCGGCGTGCGCGCTTTCAGGAAGTAATAGGCCGCGAGCGGCTCCAGCACCGCGCGCAGTTTTGAAGCCAGTTCCGCATCCTCGAACCAGTCGGGCTTGTCGAGACTTTCCAGCAGCGCCCGCTCCTCGTCGGTGACCGGAACGTCGTTTCCCTGCTTCAGCCACGTGACAAAACCCGGCACCGGCGACAGCGTCACGAAGTTCTCGAGCTTCGGCAGTTCGCGCCGCAATTCCTCGACCACCTGCTTGATCAGGAAGCTGCCGAACGAGATGCCGCCGAGCCCGCGCTGGGTGTTGGAGATCGAATAGAACACCGCGGTGCGGGCGCGCTCGACCGGCACCAGCGGCCGGTCTTTGGCGAGCAGCGGCGCGATCGCGGCGGGAATCGCTTCGGTCAGCGCCACCTCGACGAAGATCAGGGGCTCGTCGACCAAAGCGGGATGGAAGAAGGCGTAGCAGCGCCGGTCGACAGGATCGATGCGGCGGCGCAGATCGTCCCAGTCGCGGATCTCATGCACTGCCTCGTAGCGGATGATCTGTTCCAGAATGTTCGCTGGCGTCTGCCAATCGATTCTGCGCAGCACGAGAAATCCCCTGTTGAACCAAGAAGACAAAAGATGCACGGCGTCGCGGTCGACCGCGGCGAGATCCTTGTGCCCATTCATGAGGCGGAGCAGATCGGCGCGCAGCGCCACCAGTTCGCTGGTGCCGCCGGGCGCGCGGTTCAGCCGCCGGATCAGTTCCTGCCGCCGCGGCTCCGACGCAAAGTGCAGGTCGCTGGCGTCCTCGTCGGAGGGTTGGCTGCGCCAGGCCTCGATCGCCTGTGCAAGCCGTTCCCGGTCCGGGCCGTAATCGCGGGCCAGGGTTTCGAAGAACGAAAGCCGGCCGGCCTCGTCGAGGTTGCGATAGCGGTCGAGAACCTCGCGCGCCATCGCGGTGCCGGAAGCCTCGCCGCGGCCCGACAGCAGCGCCTCGCACAGCTGGGCCAGCTCGGAGACGTCCTGTTTCGCGTCCGAGGACCCTGCGCGGCGCAGCAGGGTGCGGCCGCGCTCGGAAATCGAGGCGAGGAGGTCGGAAAAGAAGGCGTTGCTGCTCATGGGCACCGGTCGAATCCAGATCAGGCGGAATGCTACAGGAGAATTATGTCGGAAGGGATCACAATCAAGCGGGAGAGACTGAGCAAAAAGGCATCATGTTGCCACGGCGGCGGTGCGAGCGATGACCGCATTGGCCGGCAAATCTCACATGCTGAAACCAGAACCCGGGATGAAGCGGCCTCATGGCTCAAGACCCGCGGTGACCGGCGGATTCCTAAAAGTGATTTGCCCGACATGTTAAGCGATTTATTTCGAGTCCGGGGCTTGACCCCGCATTTTCAGGATCGGAGTTGATTTGCCCCGTCGTTGTGTCGCGGGTTTCCGAAGGGGGTGGCAACCCCAAACCAAAAATATCGAAAACAACCCCATGCACAGTAGGCGGCAGCCGTTAGGGCGGGTTAGCGAAGCCCAACCCGCCGGCACGAAAAAGACAGGATGGCGGATTACGCTGAAATCCGCCCTACCGATTCCTCTTCGGAAGGGGGGCTCTCACCGCCATGATGCGACAGCGCAAAGGGGCCGGGCGTGATATCGTCGAAGGCAGTTCCAACATGTTGATCGAAGGACCCCGGGCTTGAGCGTTGCCTTCACCAAGGAAGACAGTGCCGAAACGGCTTCTGAAACGCTGCTGCCGGACCGCCCGGTTTCACCTCATCCGAACCTCGTGACGGAAGCGGGATTGAAGGCTCTGGAGTTTCACCTCCAGCAGGCTCGTGAGGCCTACGAGACCGCGCAGAAAATCGAAGACGTCAACGAAAGACGGCGGCAAGCCGCGGGCCCCTTGCGGGACGCGCGCTACTTCGCGGCGAGAGTTCGGACGGCTCAGGTCATCGCCGACCCTGCGTCAACCGACACGGTGGCCTTTGGGAGCACGGTGGTTTTCAGGCGCGACGATGGGCGCATCCAGAAATATCGGATCGTGGGAGAGGACGAAGCGGACCCCAAGGCCGGTTCTATTTCCTTTGTATCTCCCGTGGCGAGGTCCCTGATGGGGAAGGCGGTTGGGGATGTCGTCGGCGCATCTGGTCAGGAGCTTGAGATTATTGCGATCTCGTAGGGCGCAGGCAACCTAGTGCCGTCATTGCCTGCGACAAACGCAAAGCGTTTGCGCAAGGGAGCACTTGCGACGAAGCAATCCATTTTTCTTGTCGCCTCACGAAAGCTGGATTGCTTCGCTGCGCTCGCAATGACGGCGGATTACGTTATCGCTAGTCCGCCCTACGGGCTGATTGTCATTGCCGGGCTTGACCCGGCAATCCATCCTCTTCGAAACGACTCTTGATGAAGCATGATGGATACGCGGGTCAAGCCCGCGTATGACGATCTCGTTTGGAGCGGCATTAGTGCTCACGCCTCATTCCTTTTCCGCAAACTCCGTCGGCGTCTTTCCCGTGACCTGCCGGAACGCATGCGAAAAGGCCGGCACGCTGGCGTAGCCGAGATCGGAGGCGAGTTGCTTGACCGAGACGTTGGCGTCGACGGAAAGTTTTTCGATCGCAGCCGCGATGCGCGCGCGCTGGCACCAGCTCTTGAAGCTCAACTGCGTCTCCGACGAAAACAGCCGCGACAGCGTCCGCGCCGAGGTCCCGACCGCGCGCGCCAGCGTCTCGATCTCGTGCAGGCCGGTAGGGTCGCCGAGCACGATGTCGGCGGCGCGGCGGCAGCGCGGCTCGTGCGGCAATGGGATGAAGGTGGTGGAGTCCTCGGCCTGATGCAGTTCGAGCATGGCGAGCTTGACCAGAAGCCCGGTACGAACAGGGTCGTTGCGGCCGTCGAACAGCGCCAGGATGGCTTGGTGCAGCAGCGGCGAGACCCGCACTACGAATTCGGCATCGAGGCCGGCGCTGCGGTCCTCCCGCTCGAGCCACGCCAGATCGAAATAAAGCGTCCGCATGTCGGCATCCGCCAGCATGTCGATGGCGTGTTCAAGCCGCGCGGGCACCCATACCGCGCGGTCCGGCGGCACCAGCCAGCGTCCCTTCGGCGTGGTGACCTGCATGGTGCCGCGGGCTGCGTACACCAGTTGCGCCTCGCGGTGCATATGGGTGTCGAGCCGGACGCCCTTACGGTAGTGGTTCGCAATCATGTGGACGCCGTCGCCGGTCGAGATACGGCGCCCCTTGATCCCTGCAATTGGCTTTTCGGCGATATTCATTGGCCACATCCCGTCAGCCCGACCACGTATAACCTATTTCAGGAAACAGCGGGATTCGCCAATGAACAGCCCGAGCCGGGTGATCGGCTTCGTCAACGCCGCGCACTTCATCGACCATTATTCGATGCTGATCTTTGCCGCCGCTGTCATCGTGATGGGGCCGGCGCTCGGCATGGCCTATTCGGAGCTGCTGCCTTACGCGACGCCGGGCTTCGTCGCCTTCGGCGCCGGCTCGCTCTTGACCGGCTGGCTCGGCGACCGCTGGAGCCGCCGCCACATGATGGTGATCTTCTTTGCCGGGATCGGCCTGTCGATGATCGCGGTCGGCCTGGTGCAGACCCCGCTGCAGCTCGGCGCGGCGCTGTTGTCGATCGGCCTGTTCGCGTCGATCTACCATCCGGTCGGCACCGCCATGATCGTGTCCTATGCCGACCGGCTCGGCCGCGAGATGGGGCTGAACGGCGTCTGGGGCAATCTCGGCGTGGCGTCGTCGGCGCTGGTCACCGGCGCGATCGGCCAGTATCTCGGCTGGCGCTGGGCTTTTGTCATTCCCGGCATCGTCACCATTCTGATCGGCGTCGCGTTTGCGCGGATGGTGGTCCACGAGGACCGCTCCGGCTTCAAGCAGGCGGCGGCGCAGGCGCGGGTGGCGAAGAAGGACATGTGGCGGGTGATCCTGGCGCTGTTCATCGTGGTGATCGCGATTTCCACCACCTTCAACGCGGTGACGGTGGCGCTGCCGAAGCTGTTCGCGGAACGGCTCGCCGACATGACCAGCAGCCCGGCGCTGCTCGGGGTGATCGCGGCCTGCGTCTATGTGTTCGGCGCGATGACGCAATATACCATCGGCAAGCTGATCGACCGCTACTCGCTGAAGGCCATCTCGATGCCGCTGTCCCTGCTGCTGGCGCCGTTTTTGTATCTGGCGGCGACGCTGTCGAACCTGCCGCTGATCCTGGCTTCGATCGGCATCGTGATGGGCGCGTTCGGCCAGGTCACCGTCAACGACGCCATGGTCGGTAAATACACCAGCGAGGAATGGCGCAGCAGAGCCTATTCGGTGCGTTATTTCCTCGGCTTCACCGCGGCCGGCGCTTCGGTCGGCCTGGTGGCGTGGCTGTACGAGCAGGGCGGTTTCGTCACCATGCTGCATGCCTTCGGCGGGCTGTGTTTGCTGGTGATCGCCGCCGCCATCATCCTGCCGACGGAGATCAAGGTGCCGGCGACCAGCGCGAATTGACGGTGCCGGCCGCGAAGGCGATTGCGTAGCCGACGGCGGCGCCGATCGCGGCGCCCAGCGATTTGAACTCCACATCGCGCAGGCTCGGATGGCGGCCGGCGGCGATGAACTGGAGCGGCTCGAATAGCGCCGCCGCCAGCGACAGCGCCAGCACGATCAGCCAGAGTTTCCTGGGATAGGCCGCGGCAAACAGCGCGCCCACGGCAGCCATCGCGCAGAAGCGCTCGATGTTTGGCGACAATCCCGTGGTGGGGCGGAAGCCGATCGGTACGATCGTGACCAGGAGAACGATCGCAATCGAGAGCCAGGCCGCGCCCCTGATAACCCGCCGCATATTCATCACGCTGCAGTCCTTCACATCGGCTCAGCGCCTGAAAAGCTTACGGAAAAGCTTTTGCGACTTGGGAAACCGGTTGTTGTCGATCTGGGTCGGCCATAATCCGTCGACGTCGAAATAGGCCGCATAGGCGATGCCGTCCTGATTGTTCCGGAACCAGTCATGCATCTGCTGGATGAAGAAGGGGTTGTCGCCGAACTGGCCGACGCCCCATTCCGGGTAGCTCATGCGCTTGCCGTGCCGGGCGGCAAAGTCGCGCTGCCATTGCAGGCCGAATGGCGCTTTCAGATAATAAGCGTCCCAGCGCTCCTGCGGCGATCCCTGATATTTGAAATCGTAGACATCGAGACCGATGTAATCGACCACGTCGTCGCCGGGATAAGCGAGGTCGGCGGCGAGTTCCTGCGGGCCCCATCCCGGGCACCAGTCGTATTTGAAGCCGTCCGAATGGCGCCTGAAGATTCCGACCACGCGCCGGAAGGCCGCGATGTAGTCGGTCTCCTGGCCCTTGGCGAACCATGGGGAGTCGACGAGATTCATCTCCCAGCCGAGCCGGATGATCGCTTTTGGCTGGGCCTCGGCAATCGCTTTCGCCGCGGCCTCGAACTCGGCGTCGTGCAGGCCGTTGGCGATCTCCGCGAGCGGCGTTCCCTTCACCGTCAGCGGAACCGACCAGACCACGTTTCGCGCCGGGTTGAGCTTGTTCCACATCCCCGGCACCCAGCTCAATTTGAAGAAATCCTCCCAGGTCGATTGGGCGTAGAAATCGACGCCGAGCACCGACGACGGCGTCTGGTTCAGCCATTTTTCCCAGGCCTGCAGCATGCGTTCGCGGCCGTCGGGCCCCCAGTTGACGAAGGCGCCGGCAAGTTTGGCGGAGTTCGAGGCGTTGCGCGCGGCATCGTTCGCGCCATGGGCCGGAGCGGTGCCGCCCAGCGCCAAAACCGCAGCGCCGATTGCCGGGTAGAGAAGCGCCCGCGCCGCGCGCGCGCGCTCAGTTCGAAACATCGTCGGCCCTCGCCAGTTTGTCGATAAAGGCGGTTGAGAGCCTTCGCCCCACCACCACCGATCCCTTCGCCGTGAGATGACCCGCGTCGAACTGCAAGGGAATGTCGCCCTCCGCGAATTCGTCGCAGACGCCGTTGCGGCACACGGAATCATAGACCGAAACGTAAGCCGCGCCCTCGGCCGCGACGACCCGCCGCATCGCCTGGTCGCGCTCCAGAACCCCGGCCTTGCGCATGGTTCCGGCGACCGCCGGATTGTTTTGCAGGATTTCATCGGCGAGCAGCCGCGGCAGCGCGCTGTCATATTCGACGATCGGCCCGAGTACGGTGACCTCGAACCCCCTCGATTTCAGTATCCTGAGCGTGGCCGACAGGATCGGCAGATCCTCGTCCTTCCATGACGCGGCGAGCAGAATCTTGTCGACCTTGTTGTTGACGAGGAAGTTGCCAAAGACAAAGTCCATCAGCCTCCGGCAAGATGGCGTGTCATGCCGCGAGCCGGGCTGTACGGCCGGCCGGCACAGGCTGGCGGTGGCCTGCAATACGTTGACTTCCGGCATCGATGAAGACAGACCGAACCAGAGATGGGCGGCGTGGCTGTCGCCGACCAGAAGGTAATTCGGCCGCATGGCGTCCAGCTTCATGCAGGCCGGCGTATCGAAATGCTGGCGGCTCGACGCCAGATAGCACTGCCCGGACCGAAACGCGGCCGAGGGATCGTAGGCGAGATAGGAGGCGATCGACACCACCCGCTCGGGAAAGCGGAACGGCGCGCCGCCGACGAACAGCACGAGGCCACAAAATGCTATAGCCGAGGCCACCGCGGTAGTGGCCATGCCGAAGACTGCGGCCTTGGAGGTTTCGCGAGCCTTCGAGCGGAACGGCGTCTCGACGAATTTCCACGACAGGAAGGCGATGCCGGTCGAGGCCGCGATCAGCGCAAGCTTGGTGACGATGCCGGATGAGTCGGCAAGCAGCAGCCCGTCGGTGCGCTGAAATACGATCAGCGGCCAATGCCACAGATACAGCGAGTAGGAGATCAGGCCGACGAAGGCGACCGGCCGCAGCGACAATAGCCGTCCAACCGTCGAAACGCCGCTTTCGCTGGAGGCAATCACCAGGGTGGCGCCGACGCTGGCGAGCGCTGTCATCAAGAGCAACGGAGCCGAGGGCGAACCAACGAGTATCGCGCCGAGCAAAAGCAGGATCCCGCCGGCGCCGCAGACAGTTTTCCAGAATGAGGTCCTGGGCGCCGGAATGAATCCAATCGACAGCAGCGCACCGAGCGCCAGCTCCCAGGCCCGAAACGGCGTGAGATAGAACACGAAGGTGGTGTTGCGATAGCTGATCGCGAGCGCCGCGGCAAAGGACGCCGTGGCGGCGACGGCAAACAGCAGCCTCGCGCGTTTCGGCGCGACGCGCCAGGCGAGCAACATCAGCAAGGGAACGATCAGGTAGAACTGCTCTTCGACTCCGAGCGACCAGGTATGCAACAGCGGCTTGGTCTCGGCGGGCGCGTCGAAATACCCGGCGGTGCCCGCGAAGTAGATATTCGAAATCGAACCGGCTGCGCTGGCGAGGCTCCGGGCATAATCTTCGAGCTCGACCGGCAGGCAGTAGACATAGGCCAGAATGCTGGTGACCAGGAACATGACGAACAGCGCGGGCAGGATGCGCAGCGCCCGGCGCTTGTAGAAACTCCCGAGCGAGAACGTTTCCTTGCGGATGTCCGCATCGATCATGCCGCAGATCAGATAGCCGGAGATCACGAAGAAGATATCGACGCCGACGAAGCCGCCGGGGAAACCGGGAACGCCGGCGTGGTAGAGAACGACTGGAACGACGGCAAGCGCCCGCAGGCCGTCGATATCGGCGCGATATTTCATGATCCACGCCTCAAGGCGGCGAGCACGTGAGGAGCCGGTTCCGTGGCGGAGGCGCGCAAGGCGTTAACGATCCGGCCGGAGCGGTCGCCGCAGACGGCCTTCGCCGTCGCAAAACCGGACACCCCGGACAGTCCGCCTGTGCCGAAAAGGGCTGGTGCCGCGGCCTTCACGCCATCAGCGCGAACAAACCGCGGGAAATACGTTCCATTCGTCATGCGTCGACACCTTCGCCGAGAAAATCGGCGATGTGGGTTGGTCTTTGCAATATCCGGTCCAGCCGCAATATCCGGTCCAGCGCGCCGCCGTGCGCGGCAGGCGCGGCCGCATGGTTAAGGCGAGTTCATTAACCGACACGGGAAGATTGCGGCGCCAATGCGCGCTTGCTGCCCTATAATTTCAGTTCGGGGTTTTTGCACGTCGCCCAGAACGTAACGTCCCGGGCGATCAACCACTCCTGACCACAGCCGACGAGTCTTGCCGTGAACAGGTTGTCCGCCCTCTGGATCGAGTCGCCGATCGGCCTCTATGTCGGCCGGATCGAGATCGCGCACATCCTGCGCTTCGCGCTGTTCATCGCCATCTTCCTGCTGCCCTGGATTTCCTTGCAGCCGTTCGCCAATCTCGGCGACGCCACGATCGGCGATGCCGCCGCGGGACGCGGCCTCACCTACGCGTCGTTCGGATTTCTCGCCGTGCTTTCGCTGGTGCTGGTGACGCGAAGGCACGCGGAAGCGCTTCGTTCGTTCGTGTCGACACCCTACATCCTGTTCGGCTGCTGGATCTGCATCAATCTCGTGATGTCCCGCGACCCCGGCGCCTCCACGCAACGATTCGTCCTCACCGCCTGCGTGTTCGTCGTCGCGGCAACGGTGCTGCTGCTGCCGGCGACCACGCGCGAATTGAACCGTTGGCTCGGCGCCGCGGTGCTGTCGTTTCTGGCGGTCTGCTACCTCGGGGTCATGGTGGCGCCCGGGTTTTCAATTCACCAGGCCACCGACGTCGCGGAATATCATCTGGCCGGGGACTGGCGGGGTGTTTTCGATCACAAGAACACGGCGTCCGCCATCATGGCGATGCTGGTCTTCGTCGGGTTCTACCTGATGCGATCGGGAGCGGTGCTGGTCGGGCCGCTGATCACGGCTCTTGCGGTGGTCTTCCTGCTCTTCTCCCGGGGCAAGAGCGCGACCGCGCTTGTCATACTGGTCCTGGTGCTTGCCGAAGGGGTGGCGGCGGCAAGGACGTTCCGGGCTCGGGTGGTGCTGTGTTATGCGCCGCTGATCGTTCTCAATCTCCTGAGCATCGGCACCGTCGTCAGCCCGACCCTGTCGGCCATCAGCAGATCGCTGCCGTTGGACACCAGCTTTACCGGACGCGACGAAGTCTGGAAATTCGCCTTCGCGTCGATCGCGCAGCGCCCGATTTTCGGTTACGGCTATTTTGCTTTCTGGGGCAGCGATTTCGTGCGCGACGCCGATCCCGGCGAAAGCATCCATGAATGGGTGGTGATCGCGTCGCACAGCCACAACGGCTATCTGGATTCCGCGCTAGCGCTCGGGATTCCAGGCCTGCTGTTCCTGATGGCGATCCTGATCGTTGCACCGCTGAGGGACTATCATCTCGCCGAGGCACGCGGTCAGGGGACGCCGCTTGGCAAGATGTTCCTGCGGATATGGCTGTTCGGGATCTACCTCGCCTCGCTGGAAAGCTTCTTCCTCGATCGCGCCGATCCGGTATGGTTCACCTTCCTGGTGTCGGTGATCGGCCTGCACTACGTGTCGCGATTTCGAACCACCTGAGAGGCGCTGTTCGACGGCTCCTTCCTCGCAAGGGAGAGCGGTCGTGCCCTGAAGACCGCATTTGTACGGAGCTGAGAAGGCCGGAAGACTTCGGCGGCCTGCTCCGGAATTCACGAGGTTTGGCGCGGCGGGTCGCCCTGGAGACGCCTGACGCCTGAGTTTAGGAGCCCATTTACGTTGTTTGGTAACCCGGTCTTTGCTGCCCCCTGTCAGAGTCATTGCCGAATAAGGGGGGGGGTATGAGTCAAGTCGCGGGCAATTTCCCAAAAGGGAAATTCATTCAACTCGTTCTCGCAGCGATCGTCGCTGGCGCGGCTGGCATTGGCTCGGCCCATTCCAGCGATGTGGTTCTGCAGGGGTCGACTACCTTTGCGACCGGAATAGCGCAACCTTTCGCGAGTTCGGTCGAAGCTCAAACCGGCCACCACCTTGAGATCATCCCGAACAAATCGAGTCTCGGGCTGCTCGCCCTGCTGGAGCGGAACGCGGAGCTGGCGATGATTTCAACCACCCTTGACCGGGAGGTGGAGATCCTGCGCCGGTCCGATGCAGGTCTTCCGTTCGGGAGATTGAAGGCGTTCGAGATCGCCCGCACCCGCGCCGCGCTGGTCGTTCACCCGGACAATCCGGTTCGCGCGGCGCGTCTCCAGGAAATTGGAAAAATACTAACCGGCGAGATTTCCAACTGGAAGCAGCTGGGCGGGCCGGATCTGCCGATCCGGGTCGTGGCGGTCCGCGAAGGCGGCGGCGTGCTGGCTTCCGTCGAAGCAAGGCTGCTCGGCGCGGCGCACATTTCGGCTCCCGATACGATCCGGGTTCAGGTCGGTACACAGATCATCAAGGTGGTGGCGCAGGAGCCCGGAGCCATCGGCATCACCCAGCTGGCCATCGTCAAGTCGAGTTCCGCGGTGGAGTTGGTGACGGACGAACCGATCGAGCAGATCCTGAGCCTGGTCAGCCTCGACGATCCATCGCCTGCGGCCAGCGCGATCATCGAAGCGTTTCGACGCATCGCCAGTCAAGGCAGTTGAGGAGCGCGCCATGCTGTCCCGGCTTTGGAGGTCGATCCGCTACGGCATCGCGGCCAAGTTCTATCTTCTCACCGCCATCGCGCTTGCGGCGCTGGCGGTGCTGGCGGCCGCGTCCACCCACTTCGCCAGTCAAACCAGAACAGCCGCCGAACGGCTCTACGGCGAAGGGGTTGTGGGGATCCAAACCGTTACCGAGCTCGAGGTCCTGTTCGAGCAGCATCGCGCACTGATAACGGCAGCGCCGGCGCTGCTCGACCGAAGTCGCATTCGAAACAGCCGACTGGCGGTGGCGGCGCTCAATGCGCGGATCGAGGAGAGCGTCCGGACGCAATTGTCGCGGAGCGATGCGACCAGGGAAATATTGCTGCAGCAGATCGCCGCCCATGTTCCCACATTGAGCCAGGCTGGCGATCGGGTTTTGATGCTCGCCCACAATTTCGCTCAGGAGAAGGCGCTCGCGGTCAGCGAGGGCGAGTATGCGCAGGCGGCCAACGTCATCCAGGGCGCCATGGAGGGACGGTATCAGGAGCAAATCCGCCACGTCGATCGCGAGGTCCATCGGCTTTCGGAGGCTTCCAGCGGCCTGATGCTATGGGTGGTTGCATCCGCATTGGTCGCCTTCGTGCTGATCGGCCCGGTAACCTTATGGGCCAAACATCGCATCCTCAGCCGGCTCGGCAAGATCACCGCGGTCATGCACCGGCTGTGCAACAACGAACTCGGCGTCGACGTGCCCTATACGAAAGCCCTCGACGAAATGGGCGACATTGCCAGGACCATCGACGTATTCAAGGGCAACGCGATCGCGCTCGGCCTCACTCATCTGCAGCTGGATGCGGCCCTCAACAACATGGTGCAGGGCCTTTGCATGCTGGATGCGCAGCATCGGCTGGTGCTGTGCAATGACCGCTTCCTGGAAATATTCAGGCTGTCTCGCCAGGATGTCACGCCCGGCATCGGCCTGTTCGGATTGATACAATGCATTGTCTCCGCCAACGGCTTTCCGGAGGGGACGGCGGAGCTATTTCACGAATACTACGTCGCCCGCGCTTTCGTCGACGGATCCGACTCCTACCAGCAGGAGTATCCCGATGGCCGGGTCATTGCGATTTCGAGGCGCGAATTGCCGGGCGGAGGCTGGGTCGATACGCATGAAGATATTACCGAGCGGAGGAGAGCCGAAAAGCGGATCGCCTACCTCGCGGAATACGACACCCTCACCGACCTGCCGAACAGGAACCTGTTCCAACGTAATCTTACCGAAGCGCTGGAAGTTGCAGATACCGATCAACTCGCGATTTTCTGCCTGGACCTCGACGGCTTCAAGACCGTCAACGACATGTTCGGTCATTCGATCGGGGATGAGTTGCTGAGGCAAGTCGCCAGGCGACTGCAGCACTGCGTCGGCGAACAGGGAATGGTGGCGCGGCTGGGCGGCGACGAATTTGCGATCCTGCAGCGCGGGCAGCCGCAGCCCCATGGCGCGAATACGCTGGCGCTGACGGTGACCGAAGCCCTGGAGGCGCCATATGACCTTGCCGGAAATCACGCGGTCGTGGGAGCGAGCATCGGGATTGCGAATTTCCCGGGCGATGCATCGTCGTCGGACGAGCTCCTGAAATGCGCCGATATGGCCTTGTACAGCGCCAAAGCCGACGGACGGGGGATCTGCCGTTTCTTCGAGCCGGAAATGAATGCCAGGGTCAAGGCACGGCGCCGGCTCGAAGTCGATTTGCGGGCGGCCATCGCCGGCAAGCAGTTCGAGATGTTCTATCAGCCGGTGGTTTCGGTCGATAGCAACGAGGTGATCGCGTTCGAAGCCCTCATCCGCTGGCGTCATCCCGATCGCGGGATGATATCGCCGGCGGAGTTCATTCCCGTGGCAGAGGAAACCGGCCTGATCATTCCCCTCGGTGAATGGATATTGCGGCAGGTTTGCACCGATGCGCTGAGCTGGCCCCGGAATATCCGGGTCGCGGTCAACCTCTCACCGGTTCAGTTCAGGAGTCCCAACCTCGTTCAAACCGTGTTCACGGCCCTGGCCGTCAGCCATCTCGAGCCGGGCAGATTAGAGCTGGAAATCACCGAAACGACCCTGCTCCAGGACAGCGAGGCCATTCTCGAAAGACTGCATCAGCTCAAGAGCTACGGCGTTCAGATTTCGATGGACGATTTCGGCACGGGATATTCGAGCCTGAGCTATCTCAGAAGTTTTCCTTTCGACAAGATCAAGATCGACCAGAGCTTCGTTCGCGGGCTGGGCAAACTGCAGGATTCCCTGGCGATCATCCGCGCGGTAATCAGTCTGGGAAAAAACCTCGGCATGACCACCAATGCCGAGGGGGTCGAGACCGCCGATCAGCTCCGCATCCTCAAGGAGGAGCTTTGCGACGAGGTGCAGGGATTCCTGTTCAGCCCGGCCGTCCCCCTGAAGGAAACCCATCGGCTGCTCGGGCTGTCTCGGTCGTCGGCCGTGATCGTCGCCTGAATTTCGTCGTCTCCCGTCCCGGCGCTGCCACCGGCCTTGCACCGGGCATCACCAATTCTGGGCCGGAGACGATGAACATCGGCGAGCCGATCACGGGAATACACAGGAGTTGGACGAGGACGGGAAGCAGCGCCTGGCAATTCCCATCAATAGAGGGCGGCGTCGAAGCTTTCAGGAGGTCTTCGACACCGCCGGATGGTGCGGCCTATCGGGCCTAAACGGATTGGCAGCGGCGGAGGGTCAGAATGCCGGCGCGCCTGGGCCGAAAACTTACCCCTCGATCACGCGCGCAATTTTGCGACGGCTTTGATCTCGACCAGCGCGCCGGGGCGCGCGAGCTCTGTAATCCCGATCGCCGTCCACGCCGGATGAGGCTCGGGGATGAACCGGTCCTTGACCTTGAGGAAGGCAAGAAGCGTCGCCTGAAGACCGACGTGATAGCTGGTAAGCTCGATCACATCGTCGAACGTCAGGCCGGCTTCCGCGAGCACTGTCCCGAGCGACTGGAACGCCAGCGGAAACTGGATCTCCGGGTCGGGCGACAGTTCCCGTCCTGGGCCAAATCCGATCACGCCGGAACAAAAGAGAAATCCAGAACTCTTCACTGCCGGCGCGAAGTGCAGCGTTTCATAGGTCTTCTGCATTGATGCCGGCACCACGATATCCCGCCTGGAAGTCACATTGATCTCCTTTCCGAATAAAGTCTTGATTGCAGTTGGCGTTACGCTTACGCGCTGAACTCTGGTGCGGAAACCAGCCGCAAGAGCGCGCGGAACAGCACGCTCCCCGGGACGCCCATGTCCTCGATCACGTCGGCATGATTGCGGTGGGAAACGACAATCTGCTCGGTGAGCACCTCGGGCCATCCTTCGCCGAGCAGCGCCGTCTGGCGGTGAAATTCCGAGGTCTCGAACTCTCCGACCGCCGTCACCAGCCTCACCCCGACGTTGGGGCGAAAACGAACCGGGCTTAGTCTTGCGACATCGGCCGCACCTAGCCGCAGAATGTCCTTTATGAATGGAGCCTTGGCGAGCGGCTCCAGATCGTGAAGGCCCGAAACCGAGACGCCGCCTTTCACGAGACTCTCCGGAAGGCCGTCCCCCAGCTCCGCCCACCGGGTCGCCAGCAGCATCGCGGTGAGGTGCCCGCCCGCCGAATGGCCGGCGGCGAACACACGATCACGGTCAAAACCGAGACTTGCCGCTTCCCGCCACAACCACACGGCCGCTCGGCGTACGCTGTCCACGACCTCGTCCAGCGCAACGTTCGGGAGGAGCGGGTAGTTCAAGACCGCGACGTTCAGGCCGGCATCGACCATGGCCGGCGCGAGATAGGAATATTGCGACTTGTCGAGGGCGTGCCAGTAGCCCCCATGAATAAACATGACGAGAGGCGCCCGTGCGTCCGGCGCCGGAAAGAAGTCGAGGCGCTCCTTGTCAGCATCCCCATAAGCCACATCCAGGCGGCCATTGAGCTTCGTACGAACGACCGCGGATATGTCCGCGCCGCGGGCAATGACCTGCCGAATGTCAGGCGCGGCGATAAACACATCATACTGCTGGTCGTAGTCGTCGATCGCTAAAGGGACACCGCGCTTGGGCGATTGAGGCTGCATCGATCATGGCCCGGAATTGGATTGGCAATTTGCGCTCAGCCACCGACTGGGTCAGCGCCGCCGAGAGAATGGTGCGAACGGATCGTGGCGGGTATGACAAATAGCTGGGTCAATCCGCCAAATCATGGACCGGCGCCCCATGACCTGCTCAGGAACGGCGCGACTACTGATCCGTCATGATTGCGAAAGCGCGACGATACACGGTCGGTGAGGCGCCAAATCGTCGGGCAAAAGCTGTTGAAAACGCTGCGGCGTCACCAAAGCCGCAGCGAGCCGCCACCGTTTTCACGGGTATCGAATTATTTCTTAGCAGAGCTCGTGCATGATCCATCCGCAGCTCGTTCAGGAGCTTTGCCGGAGCCATTCCGAACGCCGCGAAACACCGGCGGTAGAAACTGCGCTCGCTCATCCCGATCGCCGTCGCCATCTCAGCTACCGTCGTTTCACGGTGCCGCCGCTCACTCAGCCATGAAATGAGCCTGCCGAGATCGGGCCCGGCGCTGGCTTGAAGCGACAGCGGCGCTGCAAACTGCGACTGCCCGCCCGGCCGCACGAGATGCAAAACGAGACCTCGCGCCACGAGTAAGGCCATGTCGTGCCCAAGGTCGCGGGCCACGAGAGCCAACGCCAGGTCTATTCCGGAGGCCGCGCCGGCCGATGTCCACAGGCGTCCGTCTTCGACGAAGAGCGCCTCGCGCTCAACACGGGCCTTCGGAAATTTCTCCGCCAGCCTATCGAGCCAACCCCAGTGGGTGGTCGCACGGTGGCCGTTGAGCAAACCGAGTTCGCCAAGCAGGAAAGCCCCGGTGCAGATTGAGACGACACGCGTCGCCGTGTCAGCCGCTTTAGACATCCAGTCCATGAGTACGGTGTCGGCCATCGCGGCGCGCATCGCGTCGTCTCGGGCGCCGGGCACAATCAGGGTGTGAACGGTCCGGCGGGCGCTGGGCAACGGCTTTGCATTCAATACCAGCCCCGCAGATGTGCGCACGGTGGGTTGCGACGCGACGAACATCACCTCGTAAGTGCCGCCACCCGCCCGCCGATCGGCCTGTACGAGCACGTCGGCGGGACCCGCCGCATCGAGGAGCTGAATATCTTCATAGAGCGCGATGACAACGCGCCGCGGTTTGGCAGTTTCACCCATATATTTATCATAGCCGCCAAGTGCCGATTGATCAATCTTGCTTACTCGCTGCGAGTGGCAGTTCGGATTCCGGACAATCAGACATAGAGGCCAGCGATGAGAATTCAGATGCTCGTATATCCGGGGATGACGCTACTTGACCTGATCGGCCCCCTTCAGACTTGGGCCCGATTGCCCAATGCAGAGCTGCAATTTGCCTGGAAGGCGCCGGGAGACATTCCGACCGACGCAGGCCTATCGGTCAACGCCACGGTAGGTTTTTCCAATGCATGGGAGGATCCCGACATCCTGTTCGCGCCGGGTGGGCTCGACCCGACGTTCGCCCTCCTGGATGACGATGAAACAATCCATTTCCTGGCTTCGCGGGGTGAAAAGGCGAAATGGGTGACCAGCGTATGCACCGGCGCGGTCTTGCTAGGCGCAGCAGGGCTTCTGAAGGGATATCGCGCAGCGACACACTGGTTTTTTCTGGATCAGTTGGAGCTCTACGGCGCGACGCCATCGGACGCGCGGTACGTTTTTGATCGCAATCGAGCGACTGGAGGCGGCGTGACCGCTGGCGTCGACTTCGGTCTGGTCATGGCGGCGCGCATCGCTGGCGAGCCCTTCGCCCGTTCGGTGCAGCTAGCGATGCAGTATGCACCTGAGCCGCCCTTTCGATCGGGTACGCCGGCCGAGGCTCTTCCAGAAACAGCCGCCGCTGTCAGGGCGCGGTTCGAGGCGAACGGCCGAGCTCAAGCATTGCGCGACGCCTGTATCCGTACCGCGGCTCGAATGAAGTGAGACCTGAGATTCGAAGAGTTGCGTCGACGACGGCGATGCCTGCGGGTCCGCGATGTGCATCGACGCGACGCTTCGTTGGATCAAAAGCACAACCGGGCCGATTTGGAGCTTTGAGATCGTGGAAAAGAAAGTAATGTCGGCGGTATAACAAAATCAGGGAGAAAACATCGTGCGCAAGGTAATCAGTCTGTTTGTATTCACGGCGTTCATCGGGTTGACTTTGTCCCAGGCTTTTGCCCAGTCGACGGATGAGCAGAAGAAAAAGTGGGGCGGGGGCAAGCAGCGCGACTGCGTTGAGCGCGGCAATTGCCCAAAGTAATCTCCATCATTCCGGACGGTCCGTGGCGCGGGCCGATCCGGAATCTCGAAGTGACCTGAGAACCTGCTTTCCGCGAGATTCCCCGATGTGCAATTGCACATCTGAGATTCGCGCGTTTTGCGCGCGGCCCGGAATGACGAACCCTTCTTCAGCTCACGAATTGACGTGCACGAAATCCCGCAGCAGCGGATAGATTTCGTTGTTCCAGCGCTTGCCCGAGAACACGCCGTAATGGCCGACGCCGGCCTGCATGTGATGCACCTTGCGATAGGCGCGCACGCCGGTGCAGAGGTCCTGGGCCGCCAGCGTCTGGCCGATCGAGCAGATGTCGTCCTTCTCGCCCTCGATCGTCATCAGTCCCATGCGCCTGATCGAGGCGGGGTTCACCGGCCGGCCGCGATGCATCAGCTTGCCTTGCGGCAGCAGATGTTCCTGAAACACATCGCGCACCGTTTCGATGTAGAATTCGGCCGGCAGGTCCATGACCGCGAAATATTCGTCGTAGAAGGTCTTGATGATCTCGGCCTTCTCCTTTTCGCCCTTGGCCAGATGCTGCGCCAGATCGATGTGCGACTTGATGTGGCGCTCGAGGTTCATTGACACGAAGGCGGTGAGTTGCACAAAGCCGGGATAGACCTGCCGGAACGCGCCCTTGCATTGAACGGGCACGCAATTGATCAGGTTCTCCTCGAACCATTTGATCGGCTTGCTCCTGGCGAATTCGTTGACCTTGGTCGGCTGAATGCGGGTGTCGATGGGACCGGTCATCAGCGTCAGAGTCGCCGGGCGGGCGAGGTGATTGTCCTCCGACATGATCGCGGCGGCCGCGAGCGCCGACACCGAGGGGGCGCATCGCCACGATTGCGATTTCCAGATCGTCATCATGACCAAGGGCTGGGCGCGCTTCATGTATGAGGACAAGCCGACGCTGGTGCAGGCCGGCGACGTCGTGCATCAGCGGCCGGGCATCGTGCACTACCTCTACGATTACTCGCCGGACATGGAGTATCTCGAAATCGTCAGCCCGGCGGACTTCAAGACCGTCGACATGCCGCCGGCCACCGACAGGGTGCCGCCGGCGACGCCCTGGAAGTAACTGCCATGTCGTCCCCGGAGGAATTAACCTTTGTTGTCGGCCGCTGGCTGCGGCCGATCGTGGCTGTCCTGCATGTGGTGCGCTGGATCCTGCCGGCACCGATATCTAGCCGTGAACAGGGGAGTACAGAGCCCAACCGCTGATTCGGGCGCGATTCGTTCCGTCCGCGTTCCGAACCTTAAGATGCCGCCGGCTCCCGTTGCATTTTGGCACAAAGACCGGTCTCAAGGCCGGGTGCGAACGCCGGGAGCCGGCAGGCGCCAGCCGACCACCGTCGCCTCGACGGTGCCGCCGGATTCGTTATTCTTCCATTCGCCATCGATGAAGCGGCAGGCGAACGGCAGTTGGTACGTGCCGCTGTGATCCTCGCAAAGTACCTGAACCGGTTGATCCGGCGGCGGTTCACCGTTGCCATTGAATTCGGCCAGCCGTCGTTCGCGCGTCGCCATTTCGTATCTCTCCTTCAGCGCGGCGCGAGGTGCCGCGGTTTGGGTTCCCGCGCCCTGAGCGCCGTTCCCCGGTCCAGGCCTTTAACGCAGCAAACCTCAACGCGCGAATGAGGTTTCAGTATGATAACGTTCGGCGTCTTGCGCCAACTCGCAACAAATTGACCGCGACGGGCGCCTTTTGAATGGGGATTTTGATGATCGGCCGCATCGTTCTCGTCGCGTCGGTGGTTTTGGCGTCCGGTCTCGCGATGCGCGGGAACGCGCGGGCCCAGGACGTTCCCGGCATCGAAATCTGCACCGTCGAAAAGACCATGGAGCGGCGCACTAGTTGCCTGCAGAGCAACGTCGACTTCCTGATGAAGACGATCACGAAACTCGGCGCCGATCATCGGCAGAAGCTCGACGCCGCCAGCCGCCAGATCGAGGCGCTGAAAGGCGCGCTCGCCTCGTTGCAGAAGACCGTCGACGATCTGCAGGCGGCGCAGCAGAAGGCGGCCGAGGATTCGAAGAAGAAGGCCGACGCGCCGGCGGGCAAGGATGGCGCGAAGTAATTTCGGCGCACCTGATGTTTCCGCAATGCGGAGGAAGCCGGTTTTCCCGTTTCGCGGACAAGCGACCGAGAGCAAGGACTGTCAAATGCAGCGTCTGCAAATCGATCATGATGCGGGCGCTTCGAATGAGGGCCGTACTCCATGAATCCCGCCCAGAAGGCGCTGTGGTTTATCGAAAGCCATCTTGCCGGCGAACTCACGCTCGACGGGATCGCCGCGATCGGCGGCATCTCGCGCTTCCATATGGTCCGCGCGTTCGGCGCCGCGACGGGGCTGTCGGTCATGCGCTACGTGCGCGCGCGACGGCTCACGGAAGCGGCGCGGGCGCTCGCAAATGGCGCGCCCGATATCCTCAACCTGGCGCTGGAGGCGGATTACGGCTCTCACGAAGCGTTCACCCGCGCGTTCCGCGACCATTTCGGGGTCACGCCCGAAACGGTCCGCGGCTCGACGTGCCTTGACCGCCTCAAGCTTCAGGAGCCGATCGTCATGGATTCGACCGTCATCGACAACCTTCAAGCGCCGCGCTTCGAAGCCGGCAAGCCGTTCCTCGTCGCCGGCATCGGCGAGCGCTACACCTGCGAAAGCGGCGCCGCGATTCCCGGCCAATGGCAGCGCTTTCACCAATCCGTCGACCGCATTCCCGGCCGGCTCGGCAAGGTGGCCTACGGCGTCTGCTGCAACGCCGACGATGCCGGCAATTTCGACTACATCGCCGGCGTCGAAGTCTCCGACTTTTCCGACCTGCCGCGCGAACTCGCAAGGGTCCGTATCCCCGAACAGAGATATGCGGTGTTTTCCCACCGCGAGCACATCTCGACCATTCGCCGCACCGTCAACACGATCTGGAATCACTGGCTGCCGTCGTCCGGCCTGAGGGCCGCCGATGCGCCCAACTTCGAGCGTTATGACGAGAAGTTCGATCCGCTGACCGGCAATGGCGGGCTCGAGATATGGATACCGGTCGCCCGATAGGCTTGCACGCAACGCTGCCCTGCGCGGCTGCATGTCCCGACATTGCTTGGCAAGCGATATCGACTTTGCCATAACATGGCGCAACGAAATCGTTGCGCGTGCGGAAGAAGCCTGGAATCCGCCTGCAGCCAAAAAAGCGGGGGATTTCATGTCCAATGTTCGCGTTCTCGCCACCGGCCTCGAATTTCCCGAAGGGCCGGTCGCGATGCCGGACGGCTCGGTGGTGCTGGTCGAAATCCGCGGCCGGCGGCTGACCCGGGTCTGGCCAGACGGCCGCAAGGAGGTGGTCGCCGAGATTCCGGGCGGGCCCAATGGCGCAGCGCTCGGCCCCGACGGCAAGATGTATGTCTGCAACAATGGCGGCTTCAGCTGGATCCCGACGCGCAACCTGATCATGCCGGGGCCGCAGCCCGACGACTATCTCGGCGGCTCGATCCAGCGCGTCGATATGCAGAGCGGCAAGGTCGAGACGGTCGTCGATAAATGCGGCGAGCATCCGCTGCGGGGGCCGAACGACCTGGTGTTCGACAAGCATGGCGGGCTCTGGTTTTCCGATCTCGGCAAGCGACGCGCCCGCGACATGGATGTCGGCGCGTTCTACTACATCAAGCCCGGCATGAAGGAGATCGTCGAGGGCGTGCATGGCATGCTGCCCGCCAACGGCATCGGGCTGTCGCCTGATGAAAACACGGTCTATATCGCGGAGACGCCGACGGCGCGGCTGTGGGCGTTCGATCTTTCGGCGCCCGGCACGGTGAAGCCGCGCGACCCGATCTATCGCGGCGAGCGTGGCAGGCCGATCGCGGGGCTCGGCGGCTACCAGATGTTCGACTCGCTGGCGGTGGAAGCTTCCGGCAATGTTTGCGTCGCCACCCTTGTCTCCGGCTGCATCTCGGTGATCGCGCCTGACGGCACTCTCGTCGAGCAGGTGCCGACCGGCGACCGCGTTACCACCAACATCGCCTTCGGCGGCCCCGAACTGAAGACCGCCTACATCACGCTGTCAGGCAGGGGCGAACTGATCGCGATGGACTGGGCGCGGCCCGGCCTGCCGCTGAATTTCTTGAACAAGTGACGATTTCGAAAAACGCAATCGTCATTCCGGGGCGATGCGAAGCATCGAACCCGGAATCTCGAGATTCCGGGTCTGGTGCTAGCGCACCATCCCGGAATGACGGCACGGGAAACGGAGTACTGAATGCCCTGGCTTGAACCGATAACCCTGCGCGGCCAGTATGCGCGGCTGGAGCCGCTGTCGCCAGATCATTGCGACGGGCTGACCGAGGCGGTGAAGGACGGCGAGCTGTGGAAGCTCTGGTACACCTTCGTCCCCAAGGCCGAAGACATGCGCAAGGAGATCGACCGCCGGCTTTCCCTGCAGGCGGCGGGGTCGATGCTGCCATGGACGGTGTTCGATGCCGACGGCAAGATCGCGGGCATGACGACCTATATGAATGTCGACGCGCCGAACCGGCGGGTCGAGATCGGCTCGACCTGGTACGCCAGGCGCGTGCAGCGCAGCGCGCTCAATACCCAGTGCAAATTGCTGCTGCTCGCCCACGCCTTCGAACAGCGCGATTGCATCGCGGTCGAATTCCGCACCCATTTCTTCAATCATCAGAGCCGGCGCGGCATCGAGCGGCTGGGCGCCAAACAGGACGGCATCCTGCGCAACCATCAGATCGCCTCGAACGGCACGCTGCGCGACACCGTAGTCTACAGCATCATCGCCAGCGAATGGCCGACGGTGAAGGTGCATCTGACCTATCAACTTCATGAAAAGGCGCGGTAGCGTACCGCCGGAGCCACGATGACCGATACATTCGACTACGTGATTATAGGCGCGGGCTCTGCCGGCTCGGTGCTCGCCAACCGGCTGAGCGAGGATGCCGGCACCAGCCTCTGCGTGCTCGAGGCAGGTCCCAGCGACTGGCATCCGTATATCCACTTGCCGGCCGGCTTCATCAAGACCTTCCATATGAAGAGCATCAACTGGGCCTACCAGCAGGAACCGGGGCCGTGGACCGGCGGCCGCAGCATCTACGCGCCGCGCGGCAAGACCCTCGGCGGCTCCTCCTCGATCAACGGCCACATCTACAACCGCGGCCAGCGCCAGGATTTCGACACCTGGGCCCAACTCGGCAATCGCGGCTGGGGCTATCCGGACGTGCTGCCTTACTTCAAGCGGCTGGAGCGGCGGGTCGGCGAGGGCGATGACACCTATCGCGGGCGCGACGGCGCGCTCACCGTCACCACCATGGACTGGCGCGATCCGCTCTGCGAGGCCTTCATGGCCGGCGCCATGAGCCTCGGCATTCCGAGAAATCCCGATTACAACGGCGCGATCCAGGAGGGCGTCTCCTACGCCCAGCGCACCATCCAGAACGGCCTGCGCGTCAGCGCGGCGACCGCGTTCCTGCACCCGGCGCGGAAACGGCCGAACGTCCATGTGCGCACGCACGCGCATGCGACCAACATCATCTTCGAGGGCAAGCGCGCGGTCGGCGTGCGCTACATCAAGGGCGGCAGGAACGGCACCCCGGTCGAAGTGCGCGCCAGCAAGGAAGTCATCCTCGCCGGCGGCACCTATAATTCGCCGCAACTCCTGCAATTGTCCGGCGTCGGTTCGCCGGAACTGCTGGGCTCGCTCGGCATCGAGGTGCGTCACGCGCTGCCGGGGGTCGGCGAGGGATTGCAGGACCATTACGCGCCGCGTTCGGTCGCCCGCGTCAAGAACATCAAAACCATCAACGAGCTCAGGCGGGGCTTGAGCCTGTGGGTGGAGGCGCTGAAATGGGCGACCACGCGGCGCGGCCTGCTGTCGTTGTCGCCGACCATGGTCTACTGCTTCTGGCACTCCGGCGAGAGCACCGAGAGCTCCGACCTGCAACTGACCTTCACGCCCGCGAGCTACAAGGAGGGCGTGCAGGGCCAGCTCGAGGACGAGCCCGGCATGACGGTGGCCTCCTGGCAGCAGCGGCCGGAAAGCCGCGGCTATGTCCGCGCCCGTTCGGCCGATCCTTTTCAGCCGCCGATCATCCAGACCAATTACCTGGTCGAGGAACTCGACCGCCGCACCGTGGTTGCCGGCATGAAGCTGGCGCGGCGGTTGCTCGGGTCGGCGCCGTTGGCGCCGTACTTCGCCTATGAAGACTTTCCCGGACCCAACGTGCAGTCCGACGATGAGTTCCTGGCGGCGGCGACACAGCGCGGCACCACCACGTTCCACCCCGGCTGCACCTGCCGGATGGGACCGGCCGATGCCAAATGGGCTGTGGTCGACGACCAGCTGCGCGTGCACGGGCTGCAGGGCCTGCGCGTGGTCGACGCCTCGATCATGCCGCGGATGATCTCGGCCAACCTCAACGCCTCGACCCTGATGATCGCCGACAAGGCCTCGGACATGATCCGCGGCAAGGCCGCGCCGGAAGCGGCGGTCGTCTAGTCAGCCGGCAGCTGGTTTACCGTCATTGCGAGCCAACGGGTCGCGCGAATGCGCGCCCGATGACAGGCTCCGCGAAGTAATCCATAGCCGCGATGAAAGTGTGAATTGCTTCGTCGCTTTGCTCCTCGCAATGACGGGGCTCCCGCCTAAACCTCGCGCCGGCTCAGGAACGCCAGCCGCTCGAACAAATGCACGTCCTGCTCGTTCTTCAACAGCGCGCCGTGCAGCGGCGGGATCAGCTTGCGCGGGTCGCGCTCCCTGAGCATTTCCGGCGTCATGTCCTCGTTGAGCAGCAGCTTCAGCCAGTCCAACAGCTCCGAGGTCGATGGCTTCTTCTTCAGCCCGGGCACCTCGCGCACCTCGAAGAAGATCCGCAACGCTTCTTCCACCAGGCGCTTCTTGATGCCGGGGAAATGCACGTCGACGATCCGCTCCATGGTGTCGGCGTCGGGGAACTTGATGTAGTGGAAGAAGCAGCGGCGCAGGAACGCGTCGGGCAGTTCCTTCTCGTTGTTCGAGGTGATCATCACGATCGGACGAAGCGACGCCTTGATGTTCTCGCCGGTCTCGTAGACGAAGAATTCCATGCGATCGAGCTCGAGCAGGAGATCGTTGGGGAATTCGATGTCGGCCTTGTCGATTTCGTCGATCAAGAGCACCGGGCGCTTCTCGTGGGTGAAGGCTTCCCACAATTTGCCGCGCTTGATGTAATTGCTGATGTCGGAAACCTTGGAGTCGCCGAGCTGGCTGTCGCGCAGGCGCGATACCGCGTCGTATTCGTAGAGGCCCTGCTGCGCCTTGGTGGTCGACTTGATGTGCCAGGTCAGGAGCGGCGCGCCGAGCGCTTTGGCGACTTCCTCAGCCAGCACGGTCTTGCCGGTGCCGGGCTCGCCCTTCACCAGCAGCGGGCGCTCGAGCACGATCGAGGCGTTGACCGCGACCTTGAGGTCATCGGTGGCGACGTAGTCCTTGGTACCGGTAAATTTCATCGAGCACTTGCCTTGTTGTTTGTTCTTGAGCGCACCAGCGCGCCACGGTCTGAACGGGAAACGACCGCCGTTCCGGCGGTCGTTATCGGGGTGAAGGGATGTGTCAGGCGCGTCTGACCAGCGACAGGATGACGAGCACGATCACCGCGCCGATGGTGGCGTTGACGATATCGCGAAACGCGCTGCCGCCGAGGCTGACGCCGAGTTGCGGCAATATCCAGCTTGCGACGAACGCGCCGATGATGCCGATCACGATGTTGCCGATCAGCCCGAAGCCGGCGCCGCGCACGATCAGGCCGGCGAGCCAGCCGGCGATCGCGCCTATCACGAGTACCGCCAAAATGGTCATTTATGATGCCCCGTTGAAAAGCCCTGTTGGCTTAATTCTAGTTGAAAAACCCGGCAGGTCTAGGCCTCTTCCATGCACGGAAGCCCCTTGACGTCCACCGCCCGCCGGGCAATCTGTGACCCATGTTTTTGCAGTTCTTCACATCGCTGCGCGATGCCCAGGTTCCGGTGACCTTGCGTGAATATCTGACGCTGATGGAGGCGCTCGACGCCGACCTCGCCGGGCAGACGGTGGAGAATTTCTATTATCTGTCGCGCGCCGCGCTGGTGAAGGACGAGCGCAATCTCGACAAGTTCGACCGCGTGTTCGGCACCGTGTTCAAGGGGCTGGAAAGCCTGCTCGACGCCATGGAGAAGGCGGACATTCCCGCCGAATGGCTGAAGAAGCTCGCGGAAAAATACCTCACCGAGGAAGAGAAGAAGCAGATCGAGGCGATGGGCTGGGACAAGCTCATGGAGACGCTGCGCCAGCGCCTCAAGGAGCAGCAGGGCCGGCACCAGGGCGGCAACAAGTGGATCGGCACCGCCGGGACCTCGCCGTTCGGCGCCCACGGCTACAATCCGGAAGGCGTGCGGATCGGCCAGGAAAAGAACCGCAACAATCGCGCGGTCAAGGTATGGGACAAGCGCGAATTCAAGGATCTCGACGGCAACGTCGAACTCGGCATCCGCAACATCAAGATCGCGCTGCGGCGGTTGCGCAAATTCGCCCGCACCGGCGCGCCCGACGAACTCGATCTCGACACCACCATCAAGGAGACCGCCAACCACGGCTATCTCGACGTGCACATGCGCCCCGAGCGGCGCAACGCGGTCAAGGTATTGGTGTTCTTCGACATCGGTGGCTCCATGGATTCGCATATCGAGCAGGTCGAGGAGCTGTTCTCGGCGGCGAAGAGCGAATTCAAGCACATGGAATATTTCTACTTCCACAACTGCCTCTATGAAGGCGTCTGGAAGCAGAACAAGCGGCGGTTCACCGACCGCACCCCGACCTGGGACGTGCTGCATAAATATCCGCACGACTATAAGGTGGTGTTCGTTGGCGACGCCTCGATGTCGCCTTACGAAATCATGGTCCCCGGTGGCTCGGTCGAGCATGTCAACGAGGAAGCCGGATCGGTCTGGCTCGATCGCATCACCCGCACCTATCCGCACGCGGTCTGGCTCAATCCGGTGGCGCAGAAGCATTGGGACTATTCGGAATCCACCACCATCATCCGCCGGCTGTTTTCGGAGCGCATGTTCCCGATCACGATCGAGGGCCTCGAAGGCGCGATGAAGGAACTGGTGCGGTAGACGTTACCGTCGTCATTCCGGGGCGCGCGTCAGCGCGAACCCGGAATCCCGATGCAATAGAATTCGATCCAGATCCGGGTTCAACGCGTTGCGTTGCCCCGGAATGACGGGAGGACCACCAAATGCCCCAGGACATCCACACCGGCATCAAGGCGCTGATCGACGAGGCCAATGCCGAGATCGAGACTCTGAGCGCCGCGGAGGCGATCCAGGCCGCGCAGGACGACGGCGTCGTGATCGTCGATATCCGCGACCCCCGCGAGATCGAGCGCGACGGCCGGATCCCGGGCGCATTCTCCTGCACCCGCGGCATGCTGGAATTCTGGATCGATCCGGCGAGCCCCTATGCCAAGGCGATCTTCCAGGAAGACAAGAAGTTCATCTTCCATTGCGCCGGCGGCCTGCGTTCGGCCCTGGCCGCCAAGACCGCGCAGGACATGGGACTGAAGCCGGTCGCGCATGTCGCCGGCGGTTTCGCCGCCTGGCGCGACGCCGGCGGCCCGGTCGAGAAGTTCGAGCCGAAGAAGCCGAAGGGCTAAAAGGTCGTCACCCGCGGGCTTGACCCGCGGGTCCATCTTCTTCGAGTGATGGATTGCCGGGTCAAGCCCGGCAATGACGCTCATAGGGATGCCGGGAAATCACATGACATCGCCACACGATCCGCTTGTCTCCACCGACTGGCTCGCGACGCATCTCGGGGATCCCAAGGTCAGGGTTATCGACGCATCGTTCAAGATGCCGGGCGTCATGCCGCTGCCGATCGACGATTACCTTGCCTCGCATATCCCGGGCGCCGCGTTTTTCGACGTGGACGCGGTGTCGGATCATTCAAATCCGCTGCCGCACATGTTTCCGGACGCCGAACAGTTTGGCCGCGATGTCGGAGCGCTCGGGATCGGCAATGACGACACGGTCGTGGTCTACGACGCAGGCGGCTGGGTTGCGGCCCCCCGCGCGTGGTGGATGTTGCTCTCCTTCGGCCATCGGAATGTCCGCGTGCTCGATGGCGGCCTGAAAAAATGGGTCGCGGAAGGCCGCAAGGTCGAGAGCGGTCCGGTGACACCGAAGCCAGGCACGTTCAAGGCAAGTTTCGACGCGCGGCGCACGCGCAGCCTGCAGCAAATGATCGCCAATATCGCAAGCCGGGCCGAGCAGGTGATCGATGCGCGGGCCAGTGAACGTTTTCAGGGCAAGGTACCCGAGCCGCGACCCGGCATTCGCTCCGGCCACATCCCGGGCAGCCTGAACCTGCCCTACAACAATCTATTCGACGCCTCGACCGGTACGATGAAATCGCTGGACGAGTTGCGGGCCGCGTTTCTGGGCGCGGGTATCAGGCTCGACGCACCGATCGTGACGAGTTGCGGCTCCGGCGTGAGTGCGGCCGTGCTGACGCTGGCGCTGTACCGCCTCGGCGTCGAGAACCCGGCGCTCTACGACGGCTCGTGGACGGAATGGGGTGCCGAGGACGGCCCGCAGATCGCGACCGGTCCGGCATAATCCGGCATAATCCGGCATAATCAAGAAGCCTCAGCGGCTGCGGACATTCGTCGTGGGCTGCGCGAACGGATCGGCGGCCTGTTGTTGAGCCGCGACCTGTCGCGCCAGCCGCGCGCGTTGCGCGGCCCGGCGGCGCTGGGCCGCCCGGCGGGCCTGCTGCCTTTTCTTGACGACGCTGGGGTCCGGCTTGGCGCTGGCGGCCTTCGCCGACGCCTCGGCCTCGATGGTGACGGGCTGATCGCCCAACGTGGCGATTTTCGTCGCGGCGACATCGGTTTCCGCCGCGGCCGCCTGTTCGGGTACCGGCGTTTCATCCGTCGGCGGCAAGGCCCGCGCCGCGGTTGCGATCCCGGTCTCGTCAGCGGAGGCGGGCGCTTCGGCCGGCGCGGATGCGCCTTGCGCCGGGTTTTCCGCCGCGGGGATTTCCGGTTTCGCCGCCTGCGGCGGACTGGAATCCTGCGGGTTCACCGCTGCGACCTTCTCGGGCTCAGTGGCGACGGTGGCGATCGCCGGGGGCTCGGCCGGTGCTGCCGCCGCAACGCCGTCCGGTGGCTTCTGCTCGGATGGGTCCGGCTCAAGGCGCAGCATCGCCAGTACGGGAATGGGAGCCTCGTCTTGTTGGGCAAACCTTGGTTCGGGCACGCGCCATGAGGGGTTGGCGGCAAATTCCTCGTGGGCGGCGCGGAGCAGGGCCGCTGCTCCGAGCCCGAACACCAATATCGACATCGTCAGCACGATCGCGGCGAACAGAAAACGAAAGCCGGGGAGCATGGAAGCATTCCGCCTTCGCAGGGGTCTGGAAGGCTCTTGAGCCAGCGGGAACGCGGTGACCACCACAGGTTTGGCCGGCTTCGCGGCGCAGAATACCGCCAACACGGAGCGAATCAGGCTGATATCAGGATACCGCAACCGTCCCGTTCACGTTTGTTACAAATCAGCGGCCTCGGCACCCCAGGGGCCCTGCCGGTTGGCGATTTCGGCGGGGGTGAGGCATCGTTGCCACGACGCGCCAGGCCCATCACAAAATGCCGGAATCGGGCCGGATTTCGCGGATTTGTCTTGAATGCGCCGCTATCTTCCGCCATCTGCCGTTAACGGTCCGGTGTCGGCTTGGGGACTATACAAGAACGATGATGATCAAACGCATTCTGACGATTTGTGCTGCCTTGGCGGCGGGTGCAGCGGGAACCTCGCTCGGATCCCCGCTTGCCTTGGCGCAGGGCTATTCGCAGGCCCCCGGCTCGGTCTATTCGGCATCGCCGGCACCCTATCCGCCCGGCGGTTATGTGGTCGATGAGCGCCGCCTCCCGGGCGCGCCGGATTTCGACGCGCTGGAGGACGATGACGCGCCGAATGCGCAGGGTTCGACGGCGCTCTTGCCCCCCGGTCCGGTGCTTTCGCCCGCCGATCCGCGCTATGGCCGCCCCGATCCTGCCCGGCCGCTTTATTCCGACCGCGGCGCGCCCACCGGCCCGATCCTGTCGCCTGACGATCCGCGCTACGGCCGGCCGGCCGGACCGCCGCCGGTGATCTATTCGGACCGCCCCGCCGGTCCGCCGCAGCAGACCTATTCAGACCGCAGCAACGACACCCTGCGTCCGCCCGAAGCGGTAGGCGCCCCGGCCGGCGTCACTGGGGCGGTACAGCCTCAGCAGAGCCAGGGGGCCGACGGCAAGCCGCTGGTGTTGTCCGCGCTGCCGCCGGAAGAACAGCCTGAAGTCGCACCCGCGCAATTGCCGCCGAACCTGCGCCGCCAGGAGGTCCCTTTCGTCACCAAGGAGCCGGCGGGCACGCTGGTCGTCGATACCCCGAACACCTACCTTTATTACGTCCTGGGTGGCGGCCGCGCGGTCCGCTACGGCGTCCGCGTCGGCCGCGACGGCTTTACCTGGACCGGCGTGCAGAAAATCACGCGCAAGGCCGAGTGGCCGGACTGGCATCCGCCGACCGAGATGATCGAGCGCCAGCCTTATCTGCCGCGCTTCATGGCGGGCGGACCGGGCAATCCGCTCGGTGCGCGCGCGATGTATCTCGGCTCCACCGTCTATCGCATCCACGGCACCAACCAGCCCTCGACGATCGGCAAGTTCGTCTCCTCGGGCTGCATCGGCATGCTGAACGAGGACGTCTCCGACCTGTTCGAGCGCGTCAAGGTCGGCACCCGCGTGGTGGTGCTTCCGGGCGGCCCGCCGCCGGGAACCGCAACCGCTTCGGCACAGCCGGTGCCCGCGCCGGGCTCGGCGCAGGCGTCGAACGCTCCCGTTCCCGGCATGGCGCCCACCGTGGTGCCGCCGCTGCCCGCGCCGGTGACGGTGCGGTAACAGGGATTGAAAACCCGCTATCGAGAAAGGCCCGCCGAAGCGGGCCTTTTTTTCGTCATTGCGAGCGAAGCGAAGCAATCCATGGGGCCACAAGCGAAGAATGGATTGCTTCGTCGCGGAGCCTGTCATCGGGCGCGCATTCGCGCGACCCGTTGGCTCCTCGCAATGACGGAGGCAGATGGCTACGCCAGCCTTCGAACCGGCTCGCCCTTGAACCAGGCGTCGATGCCTTCGACCATCTGGCTGTAATGGGCGCGAAAAGTCTCCTCGGTGACGTAACCGAGATGCGGCGTCAGCACGAGATTGTCGAGCTTGCGGAAGGGGTGGTCGACCGGCAGTGGCTCGACCGAAAACACGTCGACCGCGGCACCCGCGATCTTTTTCTGCTGCAGGGTTTGCAGCAATGCGGCTTCGTCGATGATCGGCCCGCGCGCGGTGTTGACGATGAAGGCGGTCGGCTTCATGCGCGCCAGATCGGCGGATCCCACCAGCCCGCGCGAGCGCTGGCTCAGCACCACATGGATGGTGACGATGTCGGCGCTGGCGAACAATTCCTCCTTGCTGGCGTAGCCGACGCCGACTTCCCTGCATCGCTCCGGCGTCAGGTTCGGGCTCCAGGCGATCACGTTCATGCCGAACGCCTGTGCGAGTTTCGAAACCTTGGCCCCTAGCTTGCCGAGGCCGACGACGCCAAGCGTCTTGCCCTCGATCTCGAGGCCGACGAATTTCTGCAAGGGCTCGCCGGCGTGCATGCGGGCGTTCTCGCGGCCGATATTGCGGGTCAATTCCAGGATCAGCCCCATGGTCAGGGGGGCGGTGGGGTCGCGGCCCCATTGCGTCCCGCACAGCACCACATCGTGGTCCTTGGCGGCCTCCAGATCGAGCGCGGCATTACGCATGCCCGAGGTGATCATGAGTTTCAGCCTGGGCAGGCTCGCGAACAGGGCCCGCGGAAACGGCGTGCGTTCGCGCATCGCGCAGATGATCTCGAAATCCTTCAGCGCGGCGGCGGCGGCCTCCTGCGAGGCGAAGGGCTGGTTGAATACGGTGACGTCGACGCGATCTGTGACCTTCGACCAGTCCGCGATATCAAGGGCCAGATTGAGATAGTCATCGAGAATTGCACAGCGCAGCCGCGTCATGGGAGGTCCGTTCATGGCGATGATGACGGGGCGGAAGCGCGCCGTCCGGGAGGTGCCATGGTCGCGTGCAATCTTTCAGCGTGCAAGCGCCCGCGGCCCCAAAAGCGCCCGCGGCCTCAAAAGCGCCCGCGGTTCAGGAAGCGCCGCAGCCCGATCAGCGCCGCGGTGTCAGCGGTCGGGGATGGTCAGCTGGAGTGGCGGTGCGACGAGGCCTTCTGCTTGGCGCGGCAGGCCGGGCCGGGGCCGCGCATATAGTGCAGTTCCGGCCGGTAGGGGTTGAAGGCCCGGGCGAAGAACTGGTGCCAGAAGTCGCGGATTTCGGCGAGAGCGCTTGCCTGCCCGTCGCGGCTGGCTGCCGGGGAGGAGAGGGACGCTGAGTTGCTGGTTGCCATGACGCGGGCCCCGCCGTTTTTCGTGCGCGGCTTTTGCCGCGAGAGAGCCCCTTTGGGGCGCCGAAAACGAGTTTTCGCCCGATTTGTTAAAAGAAGGTTTCAATTGTCATGATCCGGCGCAAGCATGGTATCTATCGCGTAATCATCCGTGGTGAAGGGATGGAAAACGCATGCGCGCGGTTGCCCTTTCGGGGCTGCATCGCTACATCAGCGGCAGCAAATTTCCGATAAATGCAACGGTTTCAAGGATCGCGATGGCGCGCCAGTTCGTCTACTTCATGCAGGGTCTTTCCAAGACCTATCCCCCCAACCGCAAGGTGCTCGATAACGTCCACCTGTCGTTCTATCCCGACGCCAAGATCGGCGTGCTCGGCGTCAACGGCTCCGGCAAATCGACGCTGCTGCGGATCATGGCCGGCCTCGACAAGGAATATTCGGGTGAGGCCTGGGTCGCCGAGGGCGCGCGGGTCGGCTACCTCGAACAGGAACCGCAGCTGGATCCCGCCAAATCCGTGCGCGAAAACGTCATGCTGGGTGTCGCCAAGCAGAAGGCGATCCTCGATCGCTACAACGAGCTGGCGATGAACTATTCCGACGAGACCGCCGACGAGATGACCAAGCTGCAGGACCAGATCGAGGCCGCCGGGCTCTGGGATCTCGACAGCAAGGTCGATCAGGCGATGGACGCGCTGCGCTGCCCGCCGGACGATGCCGACGTCAGCAAGCTGTCCGGCGGCGAGCGCCGCCGTGTCGCGCTGTGCCGGCTGTTGCTGGACCAGCCCGATTTGCTGCTGCTGGACGAACCGACCAACCATCTCGACGCCGAGTCGGTGTCATGGCTGGAAGGCCATCTGCGCAACTATCCCGGCGCCATCCTGATCGTCACCCATGACCGCTACTTCCTCGACAACGTCACGGGCTGGATCCTCGAGCTCGACCGCGGCAAGGGCATTCCCTACGAGGGCAACTACACCGCCTGGCTGTCGCAGAAACAAAAACGGCTCGCGCAGGAGGGCCGCGAGGAGGCCGCGCACCAGCGCACGCTGGAGCGCGAAAAGGAATGGATCGCGGCCTCGCCCAAGGCCCGCCAGGCCAAGTCCAAGGCGCGCTACCAGCGCTACGAGGAACTCCTGAAGCAGGCCAGCGAGAAGCAGACCCAGACCGCGCAGATCACGATTCCGGTGGCCGAGCGGCTCGGCCAGAACGTGATCGATTTCGACGGGCTGACCAAGGGCTTCGGCGACCGCCTCTTGATCGACAACCTCACCTTCAAGCTGCCGCCGGGCGGCATCGTCGGTGTGATCGGCCCCAACGGCGCCGGCAAGACCACGCTGTTCCGGATGATCACCGGACAGGACAAGCCGGACAAGGGCACCATCACCATCGGCGAGAGCGTGCACCTCGGCTATGTCGACCAGTCGCGCGACAGTCTCGACGGCAAGAAGAGCGTGTGGGAGGAGATTTCCGGCGGCAATGAGCTGATCCTGCTCGGCAAGCGCGAAGTCAATTCACGCGGCTATTGCTCGTCGTTCAACTTCAAGGGCGCCGATCAGCAGAAGAAGGTGGGTTCCCTGTCGGGCGGCGAGCGCAACCGCGTGCATCTGGCCAAGATGCTGAAGTCCGGCGCCAACGTGCTGCTGCTCGACGAACCGACCAACGATCTCGACGTCGACACGCTGCGCGCGCTGGAGGAGGCGCTGGAGGATTTCGCCGGCTGCGCCGTGATCATCAGCCATGACCGCTGGTTCCTAGACCGCATCGCCACCCACATGCTCGCCTTCGAGGGCGACAGCCATGTCGAGTGGTTCGAAGGCAACTTCCAGGACTACGAGAAGGACAAGATGCGCCGGCTGGGACAGGACTCCGTCATCCCGCATCGGCTGAAGTACAAGAAGCTGACGAGGTGAGGCGACGTTTGATATCGCCGAACCCATCGAGAAAGTTCCGCGCACGGGACAGCGCGTTACGGAGGTATTGATTTGGCTGTCGCGGCCAAAGTCCTTCGGCCGACTCGGCGCGGCCGGTTGGCAGGCGTTATTATCCCACCTTCTCCGCCAGCCACATCTTGATCAGTGACTGATACGGCACGTCGCGCTTGTTGGCGGCGATCTTGATCTGCTCCAGCAGGCTCACAGGCAGTCGCAATGAGATGGCTGTGGTCGATGGCTTCAGGTTTGGGAAGCGCACCCGCGCGGCCTTGCTCAGGTCAAAATAGTCCGCAGTATCGTGCGACTCCCAAAAAGAACGTTCCTGGGATTCGTTGGCAAATTTGGGGACTTGTTTAAGTTTCTTCGGCATAGCGTGTACGCTCCTTCGCGCTCATCGGACGTACTGAAATGATCCGTAACAGAGTTGCGTCCTGCCTCAATGTGAAGGCGATCTGCAGAAGACGACCTGCATGTGTCTTTCCGTAAGCATGGTATCGCTGTTCGGTCGCGCTGTGCTCGGGGTCATGTAGCAGCAGAAGCGGAGTGTTCAGAAACACCTGCTCCGCCTCGGCCTGGCCGACGCCGTGTTTGTCCGCGCTCTTTCGGCTGTTGCCATCGTCCCAGTCGAAGCCGGCGATCCGGTCGAAGTTGATCATTGTGTATATGTCCAACATATACAAAAAGGCGCATCGATGCAATATGGCTTCAAAGAAGCGCTACCCTGATCTGCGCTCACACCCCGCCTGCGCCAAATGGCCGCTCGGCCCCGGACGTCCGGAATGTGCCATATCCGAATGCTAGAGTTAACGCGATTCCGCACACTGATTCCCGCACGGAAAGACCCGCCCTATGTCCATGACGCCGGAAACGCCCCTGCCGCCCAAAGGCAAGGGGATAGAGTTACGTCCGATCCCGATGCTGATCTTCGGCTCCCGCTGGCTGCAATTGCCGCTCTATGTCGGCCTGATCGTCGCGCAGGGCGTCTACGTGGTGCTGTTTCTGAAGGAGTTGTGGCACCTGTTCGCCCACTCGTTCGATTTCAGCGAGCAGCAGATCATGCTGGCGGTGCTCGGCCTGATCGACGTGGTGATGATTTCCAACCTGCTGGTGATGGTGATCGTCGGCGGTTACGAGACCTTCGTCTCCCGTCTCAACCTGCAAGGTCATCCCGACGAGCCGGAATGGCTCAGCCATGTCAACGCCAGCGTGCTCAAGATCAAGCTCGCGATGGCGATCATCGGCATCTCGTCGATCCACCTGCTGCGAACCTTCATCGAGGCCGGCGGACTGGCGTCGGGGAAGACCGGCTACACCGAAACCGGCGTGATGTGGCAGACCATCATTCACACGGTTTTCATCCTGTCGGCGATCGGCATCGCCTATGTTGACCGTCTGTCGAATATTGCGACCGGAGAAGCAAAGCACTCCGCTTCGCACTGATGGGCGACATGGCATTCGATCGGGTTCCGGTTCTGCGCAACGGCGTACTCGCCGCGCTTGTTCTGACGGTAGTTGCAGTGATGATCGGCGTGCCGCATTCCGCTCGCGCCGCCGATGCCGGCTTCACCCGGTTCATCGCCTCGCTGTGGCCGGAAGCGCAGGCGCAAGGCGTGCCGCGCGCGACGTTCGACGCCGAGACCCGCGGGCTCGCGCCGGATTACAAACTGCCGGATCTGATCCTGCCGGGACGGCCCGCCACCGGCGCGCCGTCGCAGGCCGAGTTCGTGCAGGTGCCGGCCGACTATGTGAAGGAATCGAGCATCGCGCGGCTGGCGGCGGAGGGGCAAAAGCTGATGGCGAAGCACCGCGCCGCGCTCAGCGCGATCGAAACGCGCTTCGGTGTGCCCGGCGCCATCGTGCTGGCGATCTGGGGCCGCGAGACTGATTACGGACGCTACGCGCTGCCCTATGACGGTTTGCGCGTGCTGGCGACGCAGGCCTATGTCGGCCGGCGCAAGGATCAGTATCGCGGCGAGTTCATCCTGGCGTTGAAGCTGATCGGCGAGGGCGTGGTGACGCGCAAGGATCTGCGCTCGTCCTGGGCCGGCGCCACCGGGCTGACGCAATTCCTTCCCTCCGAGCTCTACAAGCACGGCGTCGATCTCGACGGCGACGGCCGGGTCGATATCTGGCATTCGGTGCCGGACGCGCTCGCCTCCGCCGCCCAGCAGCTCGTCAACAAAGGCTGGCAGCCGGGTGTCCGCTGGGCCTACGAAGTGCGCGCGCCGGCTGGCGCCGACTGTACCCAGGGCGTGCCCGAGGTGACGAAGCCGATCCGCGAATGGCTGCGCGAAGGCTTCGTGCCGGTGCGCGGACAAAAGCTCAGTGCCGCCGAGCAGGCGCAGCCGGCCTCGCTGCTGCAGCCCGAAGGCATCTACGGCCCGGCGTTCCTGACCACGAAAAACTACTTCGTCATCAAGGAATACAATTTTTCGGATCTCTACGTGCTGTTCGTCGGCCACCTCGCCGATCGCATGCTGAGCTCGCAGCCATTCGCGACGCCGTGGTCGGCCTCGACCCAACTGCGCACATCAGCGGTCGAGGCGATGCAGCGTCACCTCACGCGCATCGGCCTCTACGGCGAGAAGGTGGACGGCAAGGCGGGCATGAAGACCCGCGCGGCGCTCGGTGCCTACCAGAAATCGGCCGGGCTCAAGGTGGACTGCTGGCCGAGCGAAGCCGTGCTGCGTTCGATCGGCACAGCGCGCTGAGGCAAGATTCCGACGACCGTTCTCGTCATTGCGAGGAGCCAACGGGTCGCGCGAATGCGCGCCCGATGACAGGCTCCGCGACGAAGCAATCCATTCTTTCTTTCCTCGGCAAGATGGATTGCTTCGCTGCGCTCGCAATGACGGTCTCAAAAGAAAACCCGGCCGCACGGGCCGGGTTTCAGAATCACAATGCGGTAATCGAAGCGCAGGTCAGCTCAGTCGCAGACCTCGACGCGGCGATAGCGCCAGCCGTAACCGTCCCAGAAGCGCTCACGCACCATACGGCAGGCCGGGTAGTCGTCCACATAGACCGGGGCCGGGGCGGCGTAGGCCGGGCGGCTGGAGGCGATGGCACCGCCGATGATCGCGCCGCCGATCAGGCCGGCCGCCACGCCTGCGGCCACGCCGCGCTGCGCGCTGGCGGGCGTCGCGGCGAGCGACCCGGCGATCGTTGCGACCGCGACGAAGGCAGCAAATGTTTTCTTCATGTCCTGGACTCTCCTGGAGATGGCGCCTTGCGCCGGCGCCGGGTTTAGATTGACTCACACGCCGTATTCGAAACCGTCCGTCTCGCTTAGAAAGCGCATAACGGTCAATCGAAGGTAAACGCTGGCGAAGCAGTGGCCGGAAAAAACGGTTTTTTCAGGCCATCAACGAAAACGCCCCGGAAAACGCCATGTTTCCGGGACGCCGCTGATGGTTTTAATGAAGATAAACGGCTTAATCGCAGATCCGAACGTTGCGAACCCGCCAGCCATAACCGTCCCAGAACCGCTGCCGTTGCCAGAAGCAGCTGGGCTCGGCGACATAGACCGGACCGCCGTAATAGCCGTATCCCGGGCCATAATAGCCCGGCCCGTAATAGCCATTCTGGGACGCAATCGCGCCGCCGACAATGGCGCCGCCGAGCAGCCCGGCCGCGACGCCGGCGGCAATCCGGCCGTTGCGAGCCTCGGCGGCCTGCGGCGCTGCCACGGCCGAAACAGCCAGGGTGGCGGCGGCAGCGAGCGCCATCAATGTCTTCCTCATGGCCTTCACCTTTCTCATTGAACCGGGACCGCCAAATGGTCTGTCCGGGCAAAAGTTCCACATTTTGCTTGAATGATCAATGAACGGACCTGCCCGATTTGGCGACGAATCCGGGCTGGCGCGGTGTTTTTGCGGCGCACAGGCCGGGTTTAGGAGCGAAGGAAACCCAATGACAAACGCGATGGCGGCATTCGGAATTGCGGCCGGCGGTACCTCCCTGATCTGCTATCTGCTGATGACGCGAAAGCCGAAACGCCGCGCCCTCGGCGGCTCGTCCGGCGACAGTTCCGGGCAGGATGGCGGCATGGCCGGGGGTGACGGCTGGAGCCTGCTGAGCTGGTTCGGCGGCGATAATTCCACGTCCGACAGTTCGGGCAATCCAGGCGGCGGCGGTGGTGGCGATTGAGTCTGCAAAACCCGCAAGAATGGCGCCATTTGATCTGGCGCAACCGCATCTCTTTAGATCAGTTCTAGCCTGCATGTGCGATCACTTTGGAATCGCTTGAAAAGACGGTTTTTCTTTTTGCATCCCGCCGCGCCGTTACATATCGATAGGCTTACGCATCACCGATGAGCCCTGCCGTTTCATGATTGTTTGTTCCTGCAACGTCATCAGCGACCATGATGTCCGTAGCGCCGTCAACGCCGCGGACGATCTTCCACGCAGCCCCAAGCAGGTCTATGACTGCCTCGGCTGCAGCGCCGAGTGCGGTCGATGCGCGCGCACCATCAAGACCATCATCGACGACGCCCTGGGCGCCTGCGCCAAGTCCTGCGGCGCCGGATGCCCGCACAGCGCGGCCGCCGCGGAGCCGCATGTCCATGCCGAGTTCGCGCTCGCGGCCTCCTGAAACCTGCAAAGATTCTCCCGCTTGCACCATCGGACCCGTTCGGCACGGGTTTGCTGCCGCATATTAACGCATGATCCTGTCGCCCAACCGCTTACCCTTTGGAGGGTCTTGCGCTAGTAGGCTTCTGAATCCACCTTACCTCGGCAGCGGGAGTGCATCATGCAGGGCGACGCAAAGGTCATCGAATATCTCAACAAGGGTCTTCGCAGCGAACTCACCGCCATCAACCAGTACTGGCTGCATTACCGGCTGCTCGCCAACTGGGGCCTCCTGGAAATGGCCAAGGTCTGGCGCAAGGAATCCATCGAGGAGATGGAGCACGCCGACAAGTTCACCGACCGGATCCTGTTCCTCGACGGCTTTCCCAACATGCAGGTGCTCGATCCCTTGCGGATCGGCCAGAACGTCAAGGAGATCATCGAGTGCGATCTCGCCGCCGAGATCAGCGCCCGCACGCTCTATCAGGAAGCGGCGACCTATTGCCATGGCGTCAAGGACTACGTCTCGCGCGATCTGTTCGAGAGCCTGATGAAGGACGAGGAACACCACATCGATTTCCTCGAAACCCAGCTTGATCTGATCAAACGCATCGGGCTCGAGCTCTACACCCAGAAGCATGTCGGCGGGCTCGAGAGCGAGGGCTAGGGCAACGCAACTAAGTCGTCCGGATCTACCGACACCTTGCCCTTGCCGCCGACGCGCAGCGTCTCGTCGATACCAGGCACGAAGAAGATCAGCTGCACCAAGCCCGAACCCTCCACGATGTTCCTGAAACTGTCGATCCGGTTGTTGCCGGAGCGGTCGGGCATCAACAGCCGGTTCGGCCCGGCGATGGATCCGGATAGATCGTCTTGAGGTCGCTGGCGGCAAGCTCGGTCAAGATTGCTCTCCGGCCGGAAGATGCTCTCGCAAAACTATCATGACGAAGCGCGCCCGCAAAGCGAGCGCGGCCTCACTCACACCGCGTCTGCAGGGACAAAGCAGCTGATCACGATGCTGCCGCGATGATGCACGTACCACACCACGGCTTCGCCGACCGGGTTGCCGCGGTCGCGGATGATGGCGTGCGCCGGCACCTGCATCCATTTGCCCTCGATAGGTACCCAGTAGGCGCCGCCACGGACGTCGTACTCGGTGCGATGACCGTCGGAGATGTCGCAGCAGGGCACGCCGTTGGGCGCGATCACGCTCTTGAACCAGGCGCGGATATCAGGGGGAACGTGCTCGTACTGCCCGTTGTCGAAGGCGAACGCCGCGCCCGCCAGTGCGCAACAGCACGCCAGCAGCGCGGCCTGCGCGAACCTTCGCATGCGATCCTCCACGCTTCTGCGTCCGCATCGCCACGTCCGGACTTGCCGCCGCCACGAATCGAACGATTGCATGCGATTAGGCCCGAGCTGCCGGGCGGATGCATGCTCAAAAAATATGCGACGAGCGGTCTGCGGTTTGATGCGGCGCGGAATCAGGACTTCGCCGTTGGTTGCAGCTTGAGCAGCGTCTTCGGCGCGACGTTGCGCCACGCCATTGAAAGAGCGCTCCTGAGCGTCGTCTGATCGGCTTTCGCAAGCCGTACATTGGTGTAGCCTTGCTTGCCCCATGCTCCGGGGATCGGGCGGAAGATTTCGGGCTCTGCCTCCACCAGCACCGACTGCTGCTCGGGCGTGAGCTTCACCATGCCCCATTTGTCGTCGGGATAGCCGAGCGTAGCGAAGATGCGCTTGCCGGCGCGGAAGTCCGTGCGCCCCTGATGCGAGCCCTCGATCGCTTCAGGCTGGGAAAGTGCGACACGGCGAAAGCGGCTCGACGACATCTGTGCTCTCTCCCGAAATACGGCCGCTTGGCAGCGGGCCTGGCATATGGCGGCTATTTCGTCGTCACCAGATCGCCGAACAGCGTGTAGTTGGCTTTCGGCCCCTGCATCACCAGCGTCCAGTGCGAAAAATCGTCGGCGCTGGTGCAGCTGTTGCCGGCGCCTTGCAGGATCAGCGTCAGCAACTGACGCGGTGCGATGCCGGGCCGGAACACGCCGCTGCCCGCGGCCGGCGCGGTGAGCTTCCATTCCTTGTAAAGCGCGGGCCCGTGTCCGCGGTCGGGGCGGTCGCGCGGGTCGACTTCGAACACCGACACCGTGTTGGGACGGGCCAGCGCCAGGGCGCCGGTGTGGCCGGTCTTGTCGCGGAACGACAGCACCAGCCGGTCGTCCAGCCATTTGGCCGTGAATTCATAACTTCCCGAAGGCGTGGCGATGCCTTCGATCCCCTCGACGTCGCCTTCGCCGGTGAACAGCGTCGCCTTGCCGGAAAAGCGCAGGCTCTCGATCTCCTGGCGCTTGCCGGAGTCCAGCGCCACCGTCGCGACGTTGCGCTGGCCTGCGTTGGTGCAGCAGGCACAGGCGAAGGCGGGCGAGGCGGCGCCGATCAGGACAAGCAAAGCTGCGGCAAGGCGAAGGCCATGGCGGATCAATTCGGTCATCGGTTGTTCCTTCGCCGCGTCATCGGATGATCGACGTGGCGGCTGACGCGTTCCACAGCAGGGCCAGGGCGTTCGCGCAAGCTAGGCCTTGTCCTCGACATCGGTGTCCGGACGGTCGATGCCGGCGGCGGTTTCGGTGTGCCAGATGCCGTCGGGGGTCTCGTACTCGATCACTTCGGTGCGCCCGGGCACGCGCTGTTCGGCGGCGGCGCGCTTGGCGGCGGCAAGCGCTGCGGCATGGGTCGCGAAGGCTTCCGAAAACACGCCATTGACGGTGTAGGCCCAGCCGTCGTCGTGCTGAACGATCCGGTAGATGACGTGGCTCATCGGGAACTCGCTGTTTTGCTGGCGCGGGCACGGCGACCCGGGGGGTGAACGACCGGCCTATTCTATGACAAAATGGGGCGCGATGTAGGGGTTGCTTCTGGCCGTTCGTCCTTTCGTAGGGACGCAGGATCAGGGCGCCGGCGGGCAAGGGAGAAGATAAATGTGCCGTAACATCAAGACGCTGTTCAATTTCGAGCCGCCGGCGACCGAGCAGGAGATCGAGGCCTCCGCGCTGCAATTCGTGCGGAAGCTGTCGGGCTTCAACAAGCCGTCGCAGGCCAACGCGGAGGCCTTCGACCGCGCCGTCGCCGAGGTCGCGGCCTCGGCCCGGCGGCTGCTGACGTCGCTGCATACCCATGCCCCGGCGCGCGACCGCGAGACCGAGGCCGAGAGGGCGAAGGAGCGGTCGCGGCTGCGGTTTGGCTGAGCGGTTCGCGGTTACGTGATCCGCCTCACGGTGCAGCGAGACGGCGGCGCTCATGATGGCTTGAAGCCGTTCAGCCGCTGGAGAGAACCATGAACCCGGGAACCTCATTGAAACTCAGCGCCATCGCTTTCACGGTTCTATGGACCGGCTGGATGCTGTGGTGGGGTGGATCGTTCGAGCGCGCCAACGTCATCCTGCTCATGATCTGCGGTATCGTGGCTGGTTATGTGTGGTACCGCGCCATGCGCTGGCAATTCCAGCGCACCGGCATGCTGCCACGAAACGAAGGTCCGGCCGATCCGGCAGCGAAGCGATAGGCGCTTGCTACTGCACGGCGAGTTGAATATTCGACGTCACCATCACGGGCTGGCCGGCCTTGACGACACGGACATGCCCGCCTTGGGCGATGCCGTTGCTGCCGCCGGTATGGGCGGCGATGCTGATGCCGGCGACAGCAATCGCGCCGATCAGCGCCACGGTCACGACCTTCAAATGTGTGGTTCTGTCGACGCTGTAAAATGAGTGATTCATTCCAAGCCCCCCACCATTCAACCGATCTGCCCGCATGCTCCTTATGATGCTTGGTAACCGCTGACGCCGGAGACCGCCATTTCGCTCGATGCCTTAAGGCGAGTTCCCTACGTAGTTTGCCGGAGGCGGCCTGCTGCTGGCCGGCTCAACCGGCTGGCTAACCCGCGTCCCACGCGACCGGCAGATTGAACAGCCCGCGAAACGCCCAGCCGCCGATCCGCACTTGCTCGCCATCGTCGAGCCGCAGGCCCTTCAATCTCGCAAACACGCTCGGCAGCGCGACGTCGGCGACCATCGCCCGGGAGGCGAAGGCGCCGGCGCAATAATGCGGGCCGGCGCCGAAGGCGATGCTCTTCTGGGTATCGCGGGTGAGGTCGAAGCGGTCGGGGTCTTCGAAGCAGGCCTCGTCGCGATTGGCTGAGCCGAACATGAAGAACACGCGGTCCTCCGGCTCGAAATCGACGCCGCCATAGGACCACGGCTTCGCCACCCGCCGCGGCGACATTCCGATCGGCGCGATCCAGCGGGCATATTCCTCGAACACGTCGAGCCACTTCGCCTTGCCTTCGCGGACCAGCGCGAGCTGATCGGGATGGGTCAGGAGCGCCCAGACCGTGCCGGAGATGGCGTCGCGCGGCTCGTTCTGCCCGCCTGAGATCGCAAGCTTGATGTTGGCTCGGATGCTCGGGATCGGCTGGCCGGCCGCCAATAGCACGCTGAGGATCGAGGTGTTGGGGTGCTTGGTCACCACCGGGATCATGTCGTCGATCGCGGCGTCGATGCCGGCGGTGGCGGCATGGCAGCGCGCCTCCACTTCCTTGTTGCCGGTGTAATTGGCGATGCCATCGATCATCGCCTGCGACCACGCGTCCATGTCCGCAAAGCGCACATTGGTGAGCCCGGTGATGTCCTTCAGGCACTCGGCTGACAGCGGCAGCGCGAAAGCCTTGCAGAGGTCGGCGCGCCCGAGCGGCGCCAGCTCGTCGAGGATGCGGTCGGCATGGGCCTGGAACTGCCGGCTCCAGGTGTCGCGCACGGCGCGCGGCGACACCGAGGGAAACATCGCTGCGCGCTCGGCCATGTGCGCGTCGCCGTCCTTGCGCATCATGTTGTGGCCCATCAGCGTGTTCATCAGCCCGGCCGGCTGATGCGAGGAGAACACGTCGATGCGTTTTTCCTGGGTGAAGATATCGTCACGCCGGGTGAACACGGTGGAGCCGAGCTGCGGCACGAACGCGATCGGCGCCTGTTTTCGCATCTTCGCCAGATCGGGATAGGGGTCGGCCCAGAATCGGGCGACATCGATATCGAAATGCGGCGCGTTGGACATGGCGTTCGGCTCCCCACCCGGGGCTTTCCGCCCGGCTGCAGGGAACTCTAGCGTGAATCCCGCAACAGTGAATACCAAGCCTGAGTTGCGCCCTCCGCGGTAAGCCGGATGCGGTCGCCCTAGTCCCGATGCTCGGGCACGTCGATGCCGTCGGCCACATATTGACGGATCTTGTTGCGCAGGGTGCGCACGGACACCCCGAGCACGCGCGCGGCGCGGGTGCGGTTGCCGCCGCAGCGGCCGAGCGTCTGCAGCACCAGTTCGCGTTCGACCTCGCCGACGGTGGACCCGATCAGCAGCGGCACGATTTCATTCGGAGCGAGTGCGGGCGCCGGCACAGGCGGCGCGGAAACAGCATGGGTCATCAACACCTCCCGATCAACGCCCGCTCGAATCATGGAGCGGCAACATCGAGAACAAACTACCCCCAACAACCAGAACGTGCGCGGAGTCGGTTAACAAATTGCTAACGCCGGCGGTATGGAACCGGACGAGGCCCGGTTCCACACCCGGTTCCATATCCTTGCGGTCCCCAATGAGCGTCATCATCCGCGAAAGCGGATGATCCAGTACGCCGTGGCCTCTCGATTCATCACAGCCGTCCCGGAGTACTGGGTCGCCCGGTCGAGCGGGCGACGACAGCGTTGGGCTCGCTCAGATCGTCCGGTAGCCGCCATCGACCATCACGATGGTGCCGCTGACATAGGCCGACAGATCCGAGGCGAGGAACACGGCCGGTCCCACGATATCCTCCGGCTTGCCCGCGCGGCCGAGCGGCGTGTGCTCGATGAACACTTTCGCCAGCTCCGGATTGCTGGCGCGCACCTTTTCGTTGAGCGGCGTTTCGATGAAGCCCGGGCCGATCGCATTGACGCGGACGCCGTCCTTGCCGAGTTCGGCGGCAAGCGCCTTGGTGAAGCCGAGCACGCCGTGCTTCGAGGCGGTGTAGGCGGGCGAACTCGGCGTGCGCAGATGCACGAAGGACTGGATCGAGCCGATATTGACGATGCGCCCCCTGGCGGCGCGCAAGGGCGCGAGAAACGCGTTGGTCACGTTGAACACGCCGGTGAGGTTGATGGCGATGATGTCTTCCCAGTCGTTGATCACGGCCTCGGGCGCGCCCAGCATGCCGTTGCGCCGCGCGATGCCGGCATTGTTGACCAGGATCGAGACCTGCCCGACCTTGTCGGCGACCTTCTTCGCCACCGCGACGCAGTCCTCGCGTTTGGTGACGTTGAGCACGAAACTCTCGGCTCTGCCGCCCGCACTGCGAATTTCCTGCGCGGCTTCGGCCAGCGCCTTCTCGTTCATGTCGAGCAGCACCACCTGCGCGCCCTCGCGGGCGTAGCCCGCCGCGATCGCGCGCCCGATTCCGGAAGCAGCACCGGTGACGACCGCGATGTGGTTTTGGAGAAGGGGCATTGGCGTTTCCTCTGTGTTTTTGGTTTTTGAATTCGGACAAGCTAATTCAAGTTTGAGCGGCCGCAAACGGAAAGCTTTACCGGGAGAGTTGTATTCGTCTTGTCCGGTGTTGCGCCATGGATAGCAAGCTCAGGCAATGGCAGCTCGATATCGAGCGGATCTGGCAGGCCCCCGCGTCCGACTGGCGCGAGGCCGCGCGGCTCGCCGACGTGATGGCGCGGACCAGTCCCGAAGTGCTGCTGCGGCACGCGGCGGCGCAGGCGCTGCCGATCCTGCGCCATGCCGCGGCTGAGAGCGGCGACCCTGAAATCACCGAGGCCGCGCGGCGCCGCCTCGGGATCATCCGCGAAGTGCTGCATACGCTGACCACCCCGCGGTTCGGCCGCCGCGACATCCCGGTGAAGACGCTGACGCCGGGCGAACGTTACCGGCAACTGCTCGGATTGCCGCTCGACCGCCGTCTGACGGCGACGGAAATTCACCGCGCCTACAAGCGCGTCGCCAAGACCGCACACCCCGATGCCGGCGGCAGCGCGCATGAATTCCAGGCGCTGTCGGCGGCGCGCGAGGCGCTGATGAAGGAGCGGTGAGGGAGGCTGGGCGGCGCGTCCCCAAAGGGAATGGGCACGGCGCCAGTTAGCGCACGTGCCCATCCTTTCCGCCGATCGAACAGTTTCAGGGGCCCAGGGCTTGCACCCCTTTTTCAGCATGCCGTCCTTGAGGCCAAGCGGCGCCGAACTTCGGCGCCGGCAAGGAATGCGCCTGCCGGGGACGTCAGGCATTGATGAAGGTCAATGACGGGCCGGGTTTCAATTCAGCGCGAAGCCTGTTTGCTCCATGGGGAAAGAGTTTTGGCCGCCTCTCGCGGGTTGACTGGGGGAGGACGGTGCCGGGGGTCGGGATACCCGGACAAGGAGTGAGTGTCGGGAACCGGCGCGAAGGTTCAAGCGAAAATGCGCATAGAGTAGGCAAAGCCACCGGGTCGCGCGAACGAACTCCGTGCGCCCACCACAGTGTGGACACACGAATGCGCTTTGCCGATCCGGCCCATCGGCTACACTTGCCAAAACGCGACTCAATCTGCGTCGCTGGCGCTGCCCGCAAAGCTCTCAAGGAGACCGTCCCCATGAAGATCCTGTCCGCCATTCGCGTTGCGCTGGTCGCGCTGACCGCTTTCGCCGGCGCCACGCTGTCCTCCGCCTCGCACGCCGACGAGGGCACCGTGTCGCTCGTGATCTACAAGGCGGGCTGGATCATCGGCGGCTCCGGCGGCAGCGGCACGCTGACCTTCCGCGGCCGGGTCTACCCGCTCTCCACCGGCGGACTGGACTACGGCCTGGTGTTCGGCGGATCGAAGACCGTGCTGCGCGGCCGCGTCAGCAATATCTACCGGCCCTCGGATGTCGCTGGCGTCTACGGCGCGGCCGGCGCGGGGCTCGCGGTCGGCTCAGGCGCGCGCGCGATCGTGCTGACCAACCAGAAGGGCGCGGTGCTGGAACTGTCCGGCCGCCAGGTCGGCCTGATGGCGAACGCGGACCTGAGCGGGCTGGCGATTACGCTGAAGTAGCGACGTGGCGCGGCGAGCGGCCATGAAGCCGCGCATCCCGAGACTGAAACCGCTGGCGTTGTCGAAGGTCTACCAGTTGCTCGAGCCCGGGCCGGTGGTCCTGCTCACGACGGCGCGCAAGGGCCGCGCCAACGTGATGACGATGTCCTGGCACATGATGGTGGAGTTCGAGCCGCCGCTGGTGGCGTGCGTCGTCTCCGCCGCCAATCATTCCTTCGCTGGCCTGCGCGCAGGCAGGGAATGCGTCATCGCCATCCCGGCGCGGCGGCTCGCGGCAAAGGTGGTGAAGGTCGGCAACAGCTCGGGACGCGACATCGACAAGTTCGAAGCCTTCGGCCTGACGCCGCTGCCGGCTTCCCGCGTCGCGCCGCCGCTGATCGCGGAATGCTTCGCCAATCTCGAATGCAGGGTGAAGGACACGCGCCTCGTCGGCGCCTACAATCTCTTTATCCTCGAAGTGCTCGCGGCCTGGTCCGACCCGGCGCAGAAAAATCCCAAGACCATCCACCATCGCGGCTATGGCAGCTTTGTGGTGGACGGCCCGGTGATCCGGCTGAAATCGCGCATGCGGTAGTGCGTATTCCAGCCGTATGGAATCATGACGTCGTATGCCATGGCCTCGTGGTTCGAGACGCGCGGCGTTGCCGCGCTCCTCACCATGAGGGTCTAGGACCTCATCCTGAGGAGCCGCGAAGCGGCGTCTCGAAGGATGAAGCCAGCGTCGGGAAAATGCACTGGCGCGCGTGCGTGGGCAGCCGATCTCCCCATGTCGTCCCTGCGTTTCGCAGGGACGACATGAGGCAAGTTCCAGATTCGAATATCAAACAGCGAGAGGACGTGCGTCCGCATTGTCGCGGCGCGATGCGCCCGAGCTTTGCGTCGAGTGCCGCCCTCGAAGAGAACAAGAGGGCGCAGGGAAAGCCGGGTGCGCGCTGCACCCGCGGTCTCGTGTGCAAGATGCACATAGAAAGACGCACACGAGCATACAGGTTCAGCGGAGGCAATCCGGCCTTGGGCAAAGCGCAGCGTGCCCACCATCTTTCCGACGAAACAAGAATGGTGGCACGGCACGTCCGCCGTAGCTCGAAGGACTAAGGCGGAAGGCGTAACCCGGATTACGGCGCGGCATTCTCCAATTGCGTCCGCAATAATCGCGAATACGATGGCGCGACACCGGCAGCAGGAGGTTCGCGATGGCCCTCGACACCGACAAGATCGACGACGCAGCGCTGGCGCTGCTCTATCTGACGCTTCACAACGGCTACAGAGCCTGGAAAGGAATAGACTGGGCTGTGCTCGATCGCCTGCACGACAAGGGCATGATCGACGATCCCGTCGGCAAGGTAAAATCGGTGGTGTTCACGGAAGAAGGATTGGAGCGAGCCAAGACGCAGTTTGAGGCGATGTTCAAGAAATGATGTCGCCTTTATGGCGGCTTGGCAGTGGCCTGTAGGATGGGTTGAGCGATCGCGTCCGCCGAAGCCCAAGCTGGCGAAGGTGGAAGCGAAACCCATCGTGGCCATCGCGATGGGTTTCGCAAGGGCTCAACCCATCCTACCAGCTCAAAATGAAACGGCTGGGCTTTCGCCCGGCCTTTCGATTGCCCGATGGAACGCCCGAGGCATTCCCGGGCACAACGAGGAGAGGATGCCTCACAACACCCGATTACTCTCCTTCACCTTCTCCGCATCCAGGTACACGCTCGACCCCATCTCCTTGAATTTTGCCGACATCTGCGCCATGCCGTCCTCGATCACGCCCGACACCGACATGCCGACGGCGCCGCCGGCCACCGCGCGCTTGTCGGGGTCGTTCAGCGTCGCTGCATAGTCGCGCACGTCCTGCGTGATCTTCATCGAGCAGAATTTCGGTCCGCACATCGAGCAGAAATGCGCGACCTTGTGGGCTTCCTTGGGCAGCGTCTCGTCGTGGTAGAGCCGGGCGGTTTCAGGGTCGAGGCCGAGGTTGAACTGGTCCTCCCAACGGAAGTCGAAGCGGGCGCGGCTGAGCGCGTCGTCGCGGAGTTGGGCCGCCGGGTGGCCCTTGCCGAGATCGGCGGCGTGTGCGGCGATCTTGTAGGTGATGACGCCGACCTTGACGTCGTCGCGGTTGGGCAGGCCAAGATGCTCCTTCGGCGTCACGTAGCACAGCATCGCGCAGCCGAACCAGCCGATCATGGCTGCGCCGATCCCTGAGGTAATGTGGTCGTAGCCGGGTGCTATGTCAGTGGTCAGCGGCCCCAGGGTGTAGAACGGCGCCTCGCCGCACTCCTTGAGTTGCTTGTCCATGTTGATCTTGATCTTGTGCAGCGGCACATGGCCGGGGCCTTCGATCATGACCTGGCAGCCCTTCTTCCAGGCTACTTGCGTCAGTTCGCCGAGCGTCTCCAGTTCGGCGAATTGCGCGCGGTCGTTGGCGTCGGCGATCGAGCCGGGACGGAGGCCGTCGCCGAGCGAGAACGACACGTCGTATTTGCGCATCAAGTCGCAGATCTCTTCAAAGTGCGTGTAGAGGAAGCTCTCCTTGTGATGCGCGAGGCACCACTTCGCCATGATCGAGCCGCCGCGCGACACGATGCCGGTGACCCGGTTGGCGGTGAGGTGGATGTAGGGAAGCCGCACGCCGGCGTGGATGGTGAAGTAGTCGACGCCCTGTTCGCACTGCTCGATCAGCGTGTCCTTGTAGAGCTCCCAGGTCAGTTTCACCGGATCGCCGTCGCACTTCTCCAGCGCCTGATAGATCGGCACCGTGCCGATCGGGATCGGCGCGTTGCGCAGGATCCATTCCCGGGTGGTGTGGATGTTGCGGCCGGTCGAGAGGTCCATCACGGTGTCGGCGCCCCAGCGGATCGCCCACACCATCTTGTCGACTTCTTCCTCGACCGAGGAGGTGACCGCGGAGTTGCCGATATTGGCGTTGATCTTGGTGAGGAAGTTGCGGCCGATGATCATCGGCTCGAGTTCGCCGTGGTTGATGTTGCAGGGAATGATGGCGCGGCCGCGCGCGATCTCGCTGCGGACGAATTCCGGGGTGACGAAGGCCGGCACCGAGGCCCCAAAACTTTCGCCGTCGGCGATGGCGGCTTCGGCGCGTTCGAGCTGCTGTTTGCGGCCGAGGTTTTCGCGGGTCGCAACGTAGATCATCTCCTTGGTGATGATGCCGGCGCGGGCGAATTCCAGCTGGGTGATCATGTGGCCGTCGAGCCCGCGCAGCGGCTTGTGATGCGCAATGAAGGATTTCGCGGCATGCGCGGCGCCGACATTGCCGTTGTCTTCCGGCTTGATGTCGCGGCCCTGATACTCCTCGACGCCGCCGCGCTCTTTCACCCAGGCGATGCGGTTGCGCGCGAGCCCGGCGTTGACGTCGATGGTGACGGCGGGATCGGTGTAGGGGCCTGAGGTGTCGTAGACCGGCAGGTCAGGCTCGCCGGCGCCCTTGCTCAAAATGATCTCGCGCAGCGGCACGCGCAGGTCGGGCGCTTCATCCGGGGTGACGAAGATTTTGCGCGAGGAGGGCAGCGGGCCTGTGGTGACGGCGGGCAGCGTGGTGTCGGGATTGGAGCGGATGTTCATGGCCTATCCTCCTGTGTATTTCTGATTCTTGATCCCGTCATTGCGAGCGCAGCGAAGCAATCCATGGTGCAGCGAACCCGGTGAAAGATGGATTGCTTCGTCGCTTGCGCTCCTCGCAATGACGGCTGGTAGTTCCGTGAAACTCATGTCACGCCGCCTCCGCGTTCAACCCGAGCCACGCGCGCACCCGCGCGTCGGGGTCGGCATTCTGGGTGACGTCGCTGACGACGGCGATGGAATCGGCGCCGGCCTTGAAAATCTCTGCGGCGTGTTCGAGCTTGATGCCGCCGATCGCGACCAGCGGGATGTTGCCGATGCGCTTCTTCCATTCGGTGATTTTTGGGATGCCCTGCGGCGCGAAGCGCATCGATTTCAGCGTGGTCGGGAAGATCGGCCCCAGCGCGACGTAATCCGGCCTGGCGCGCAATGCGGTTTCGAGCTCCTCGTCGTCGTGGGTGGAGATGCCGAGCGTCAGTCCGGCGTTTCGGATCGTCTTGAGGTCGGCTTCCGCAAGATCTGCGAGGTCCTCTTGGCCGAGATGCAGGTGTTTGGCCCCCGCCGCGATCGCCGCGCGCCAGTAGTCGTTGACCACCAGCCTGGCCGGCGTGCCCTTGATCACTTCCAGCGCGTCGCGCACGATCTGCAGCGCGTCGGCATCGTTCAGCTCCTTGGCGCGCAGTTGAATGGTGCCGACGCCGAGCAGCGCCAGCCGCGCCACCCAGGCGACGCTGTCGACGACGGGATAAAATCGATCAGGATACGCGTGGCGATCAGGATACGGCATGCCAGAACGGGGTCCCAACGACAGGGGTTGAAGGAGAGGCGAAATCGCGGGCTTCCATCAAGCCCGCCTCATAGGCTGACCGACCGGCCTCGACGGCCTGGCGAAACGCTGATCCCATCGCGACGGGGTCGGCGGCCTTGGCAATCGCGGTGTTGAGCAGCACGGCGTCGTAGCCGAGTTCCAGCGCCTGCGCCGCGTGGCTGGGTGCGCCCAAACCGGCATCGACCACCAGCGTGATGTCGGGCAGCCGGTCGCGCAGCAGCTTCAGCGCGTCGCGGTTGACGATGCCCCTGGCGCTGCCGATCGGCGCCGCCCAAGGCATGACAACCTTGCAGCCGGCGTCGACCAGCCGCATCGCGACGCCGAGGTCCTCGGTGCAATAGGGGAATACTTCAAAGCCGTCCTTGATCAGGATGGAGGCCGCCTCGACGAGGCCGACCACGTCGGGCTGCAGCGTGTCGTTGTCGGCGATCACTTCCAGCTTGATCCAGGAAGTGCCGAACAGTTCGCGCGCCAGTTTTGCCGTGGTCACCGCCTCGCGCACGCTGCGGCAGCCGGCGGTATTCGGCAGCACCGTGACGTCGAGCTCGCGGATCAGCGACCAGAACGCATCGCCGGTCTTGCCGCCGGCGGATTCGCGCCGCAGCGACACCGTGACGATGTTGGCGCCGGAGCTGCGGATCGCCTGCTGCATGATCGCCGGCGACGGATACAACGCGCTGCCGATCAGGAGGCGGGAGGAAAATTCGCGGTCGTAGAATTTCAGCATGATTACTCTCCGTCATTCCGGACGGTCCGCACAGCGGACCGATCCGGAATCTCGAAGTAGTGTGAGGACTTGCTTCCGCGAGATTCCGGGTTCGCGCTTGCGCGCGCCCCGGAATGACGACCGAGAGGCTGCGGCGTACTGGATCGCCCGGTCAAGCCGGGCGATGACAGCGCAATTTGGGGATGCAGGCGACTCATCGCCATCTCACCCTCCCTGCCGTGGCGTGATGATTTCGATCTCGTCGCCGGCCCGAAGCGGCGTCTCTGCCCAGCGGCTCTTCGGCAGCACGTCGTAGTTCAGCGCGACCGCGAAATGGGTGCCCTCATATTCGAGCTCGGCGAGCAGCGCGTCGACGCTTGACGAGGAAATCTCCCGCGCCTCGCCGTTGACGATCACACGCATCGCATCACCTCGTTGTCGATCTGGCCGCGTTCGACGAAGTTGAGCGTCAGTTCCGCCAGCGCCGGCGCGATCAGGAAGCCGTGGCGATAGAGCCCGTTGACCGCGATGTGCTTTTTGTTGATCGCGATGCGCGGCAAATTGTCAGGAAATGCCGGGCGCAGGCCCGAGCCGAATTCGAGAATCCGCGCTTCGGCGAAGGCCGGGTGCACCGCATAGGCCGCGCCCAAGAGTTCCAGCGCGGAGCGGACGCTGACGCCGGTGTCCTCGGCCTCGATCGAGGTCGCCCCCAGCATGAACAGGTTGTCCTCGCGCGGGATCACGTAGAGCGGCCAGCGCGGATGGATCAGCCGCACCGGGCGCGCCAGTTGAACCTCGTTAGTTTCGATCAGGATCAGCTCGCCCTTGACGCCGCGCAGCTCGGCTTGCGTGTCGCGCGCGGAAAGCCCGCGGCAATCGATCACGATACCGTCGAGTTCGGCAGGCGCCGGCTCGCTGTTGAACTTGATGGTGCCGCCGGCGGCGATGATGCGCTCATGCAGTTTCGGCAGCACGCGGCGCGGCTCGACATGGCCCTCGTCGGCAAAGAACAATGCTTCGCGGAACCGGCCCTCGAGCGAGGGTTCGAGTTCGGCGAGGCCGCGCGCATCGAGCCGCTGGTGGCCGGAGGTGAGCTTCGCAAAGCGTTCGAAATCGTTGCGCTCGCGCGGCAGCGCCACCACCAGCGAGCCGTTGAACGGCGTATCCGGCAATTCGCGGCGCCACAGATCGAGCGATTTCAGGCCGAGCCGGCTGATGATGGGTTCGGCGACCTCGCTCTCGCAATAGGGCGCCAGCATGCCGCCGGCCCAGTGGCTGGTGGATAGCATCATCGCCTCGTCGCTGCGCTCGTGCAGCGTGACGTCGTGGCCGGCCTGCGCGAACAACAGCGCCTGCCAGGCGCCGGCAATGCCGGCGCCGATGATGGAAACCGGGGAGTCCCCCCGGGGCGCGACGGGCAATTGCCCGCGCTGTGCTTTCGAACTCTGGTACATCCCTGTCCCTTCGCCGGCATGACCCGGATCAGGTTCAAAGGGTCACCGCGGTCTCTGGCCTGAAAACAGGTTCGAGCTTGCAGTATCTCAGCTCCTCATCGGAGCTCCCCTCGGAACGGGGCTAATGTAGGCCGATGGCAGGGAGTGTCAACGCTGCGCCCCCGGTTTGCACCGGTCTAGCGCGCGGGAACCTGCTGTGCCTTGGCGTCGACGGAGTTCCTGGCCGCGTGTTTCCGCGGCGGACCGCCGGATATCTCGATCGGATTGCCGGAGGGCTCCCGCCCCTGAACCGCGACGCGCTCCAGCCGCTGGCGCTTGGCGACGTGGTAATAGCCGCTGGCGTAATAGGCCATGGCGCGGTTGTGGTCGCCGTTGGCGGCGCGCAAGGCGCCGGCGAGATACTTCACGCCATAGGTCAGATTGGTGGCGGGATCGCGCAGCCCTTCGGCGTCGCCGCTGTAGCCGAGGCCGCGCGCAGTCGCGAGCTTGATCTGCATCAGCCCGATGGTGCCGCCGCGCCCGACCAGCTGCGGCTGGTAGCGGCTCTCATGCTTGATCACGCGATGCACCAGCGCTTCCGGCACCGCATTGGCGCTGGCGTGGGTCGCGACCAGCGCATCGTATTCGGCGCGCTGCGCCAGCGCCGTTTCGGAAAATGGCAGCGTGGCGATGGCGGCGAAGCAAGCGAGCGACAGCAAACGTTTCATCGGGAAAAGGGCCTTGGTGCGATGATGGGGGGTCTGGGCATCTCCATTGCCGCAATCGCCGGGCAGGGATGTGGCCAAATCCCGGCTTTCTCGGGCGTTTTGCACATGCTTTGGCGGGCCGGGTTTACCAAGAATTATGCCCTGGCGTGCTTCGATTGGCCGGAATACCTCAAGAAAACCGGCCGCGCCATGACCATGTCCGTTGCCCACACCACGGAGGTCGCGCACCCCTTGCGCGGCTTGCTGCCGCTATGGGTCGGCGTCGCCATCTACGCGCTGTTTCTTTTGGCCGGAAACCGGCTGCTGATCGACCCCGACACGATGTGGCAGATCACCGTCGGGCAGTGGATCATCGACCACCGCGCGGTGCCGGAGACCGACGTCTATTCCTTCACCATGCGCGGCCAGCCCTGGATTTCGACGCAGTGGCTGGCGCAGGTGATGTACGCCAAGGTTTTCGCGATGTTCGGCTGGAGCGGGCCGGTGGTGCTGGCGGCATCAGCGATATCGGCGACCTTCGCGCTATCAACCAAATTCCTGAACCGGCATTTGAGCGAAAGCACCACGCTGGTGTTCATTGCCGCAGGCTTGGCGCTGGCGGTGCCGCATCTGTTGGCGCGGCCGCATGTGCTGGCGCTGCCGGTCATGGTGGCGTGGGTCGGCGGCATGATCGCGGCGGCGGAGCGCCGCGCGGCGCCGTCGTTGTGGCTGCTGCCGCTGATGGCGCTGTGGGCCAACCTGCATGGCGGCTTTGTGTTCGGCCTGGTCTTGATCGCGCCTGTTGCGCTCGACGCGGTGTGGAGCGCGGAGGCGCGCTTGCGCAAATCGCTGGTGCTGCGCTGGGCGGCGTTCGGCGTGGCGGCGCTGCTGACGAGTTTCGGCACGCCCTACGGCTGGAATGCGCTGCTGGCGTCGCAAAAGATCCTCGGCCTCGGCGCCGCACTGCCGCTGATCATGGAATGGAAGCCGGCGGATTTCGGCAGCCTCGGCGCGCTCGAGGCATGCCTGCTGCTCGGCACCGGGCTCGCGCTCTACCGCGGCATCAAGCTGCCGCCGGTGCGCATCGTGCTGCTCCTGGGACTGGTCCACATGGCGCTCGCCCAGGGCCGCGCCAGCGAAATCCTGGCGCTGCTGGCGCCGCTCGTTCTCGCCGCCCCGCTGGCGAAGCAGATCGGCGGCGCAGAGACGGCCCATTCAGCCGCCGCGCCGATGCGCGGGCTATTGTTCGCCGGGGTCGCGGCAGCGCTGCTGGCGGGAACGATCGCCTGGACGTCGGTGCATCGCTTCGAGCCGCATACCCGCGGCTCGCCGGTTGCCGCCGTGGCTGCGCTGAAGCAGCTGAATCTTTCGCGCGTGTTCAACGATTACGATTTCGGCGGCTACCTGATCGCCAACGGCGTCGCGCCCTTCATCGATGGCCGCACCGAACTCTATGGCGAGAAATTCTTTGTCGACCACAATGCGGCGTCTGGCCTGATGGAACCGGAAAACCTGTTCCGGCTGCTGGAAGCGTACAACATCGAGGCGACGCTGATGCGAACGCAAAGTGCGGCGACCAAATTGCTCGACCATGTCGACGGCTGGCAAAAGACCTACAGCGACGACATTGCCACGATTCATCTCCGTAAATCAGGTGCGGTGCACACCAGGGAGCCGGCGGTCGATCCGAAGGCGAAATGATATCATCTTGCTTACCCTCCCCCTCCGGGGGGTGAAGTTCATCGCCCCGTAATAGACGCAATGCGCGGCAAGAATTACAATCCGCTCGCGTCAATATCCGGCAGCAATTCTGCCCAATCTGCTTCCAGTACCACCACCCACTCAAAACCAAGAGACGACAAGGGAGACGCGCATGGCCCGAAAAGAGTTCGGCTATCTGCCTCGTGAGAATCCTTGTGCCCAATGCGGCGAGCCGATCGCCGCCCCGGACTGGATCGAAAACGGTCCGCGCCGCATTTCCTATCTGTGGTGCTGCAAGGCCTGCAATTACCGCTTCGAGGCGGTGGCGTTCTACGATGCGTCGCAGCCGGACCGGGAAACGCCGCTGGCGGCCTGACGGAACTCGTTGAAGGGCATAGCGTTAGTCTCCTTCATCAACCCAGGGAGGGATGATGATGATCGACGTCATGACCAAACAACATCAGTTGATTGCGAGCGACCGGGTCGAAGGCACCGCGGTGCGGCGGCCCAACGGCGACAAGATCGGCCACATCGAGCGGCTGATGATCGACAAGGTTTCCGGCAAGGTGGCCTATGCCATCCTCAGTTTCGGCGGGTTCCTCGGCATGGGAACCAACCTCTTGCCGCTGCCGTGGGAGCGCCTCACTTACAATACGACGTTCGAGGCCTACCAGCTCGATATCGACGACGAGGAGCTCAAGCGCGCGCCGTCGTTCCGCGCCGACAAGGATTTCGACTGGGGCGACCGCTCGCAGGAAGCCGAGCTGCATCGTTATTATCGCACACCGCCGTACTGGGGCGGGTTCTGATCGAGTTCCCAGACCAGACCTGAAAGCCGCGCAACGCAGCAGCGCGAGCTGTCCGCGCATACGGCGACGTGTTCCGCGGAACCGATCGCCATCCATCGCACATGTTGAAAATGCGTCCGCCCCTGGAACGGCCGGGGACGTAGCGGGTTTTCTCTCCATCGATTTCATATCAGGGAGACCCCAGATGTTGGCAAAATTCATGACGGCGGGTCTGGTCGGATCCGCATTGCTTGCGACGGTTGCGTTCGCGCAGACCCCGACCGCCACCACTGACAGCGCCAAGTCATCGCCGTCGGTGGTGTCGGACACTTCGATGCAGGGCAACTGGCGTGCCTCGAAGCTCGTCGGGCTCAGGGTCTACAACGACGCCAATGAAAGCCTCGGCTCGATCAACGATCTCTTGACCGACAAGAGCGGGAACATCAAGGCGGTGGTGCTCGGCGTCGGCGGCTTCCTCGGCGTCGGCGAGCATCTGGTCGCCGTTCCCTTCGACAAGATCAGGTTCGTCAATGAGCCGATCGCCTACACCGGCGCCGCGAACGCGCCGGGCAGCCGCCCGTCGTCGACCACGACCACGGGCGCTGCCACCGGCACCGCGCCGGCGGCGACGGCCTCGAAGCCCAATCCGTGGTATCCGGACCACGCCGTGTTCAGCGCCACCAGAGATGCGCTGAAGGCAATGCCCGAGTTCAAATATTCGATCTGAGCGGGCAAGGCCCACGCTTTAACGCCTTGAGCCGATGATCCGAAACGGCCGGACGGCAGCGCTGCCGCCGCCCGGCCATTTTCTGCAGCGGTCCGATGCGCCGGCTGCGGCGCACGGAAGCATGCTGCGCCGCATCCTTTCGGCGCCGGTATCCCGATGTTAGGCTTCCCGCGCGGCAGGAGCACCCTGTGTCCTGCCTGACATCAACGGGAGGACGACATGGCTGAGAGCGTCTACAAGGTCATCGAGCTGATCGGCACCAGCAAGGAATCCTGGGAGAAGGCCGCCACCGCAGCCGTCAACCGGGCCGGCAAATCCCTGCGCGATCTCCGTGTTGCCGAAATCGTTCAGCTCGATCTGCAACTGGACGCCAAGGGCAAGGTCGAAGCCTACCGCGCCAAGCTGAAAGTCTCGTTCAAGTTCGAGGGCTCATGAAGCGTCAAGCTGCGAGCCCGCTTGCCTAACCTCGTCCCGTAAGCGGGGCGAGGTTTCTCATTTCAAACTGACCCGGACACCGGGGCTGACCTGATCGCTGGGGTAGACGATCACGCGCTCGCCCTGGGCGAGCCCCTTCCTGACCGCGGCAAAACCGCGGGAGCGGCGTATGAGCTCGATGGTTCGCGGTTGCGCGCGTCCATTGTCGGCGACGTAGACGCTCCAGCTGTCGCCGCGGCGGAACAGGGCGCCGGCCGGGATGATCTCGATGTCGTCCTGCGTGAACACGGTGATCCGCGTGTCCACCTGAAAACCGTCGCCGAGGCCGGCCCATTGCTGCGGCGGCGCCAACACGTCGATCAGCACATTGACCCGCTGCTCTTCGACGCCGAGCGTCGACACCTTGGTGAACGCCGCGGGCTCGACCCGGCGCACCCGTCCCGAAAGCGCGCCGGGCCCGCCCCAATGCTCGATCGTAACGTCAGCGCCGGGACGGATTTCGACCGCATCGGTGCTGAGAACGTCAGTCACGATTTCGAGGTCGCGCGGATCGCCGATTTCCATCAGCGGCATTCCCGACTGCACCACCGTCTCGCTCTCCTGCAGGACCTTCAGCACCACGCCCGATACCGGCGCCGTGACGTTCCAGGGTTCGGTCGGTGCGTCCACGCCATCGCTGTAACGGCCGAGCAGCGCCTTGGCCTGAGCGACTTCATGGCCCGCCGCATGATCCTGGAATTCCGCAGCCCGCAGGTCGCGATCGGCGATCCGCTGCGCGAGTTCGGCGCGTTCCAGCGCCTGCACCGTCGAGGCCCCGCTCGAGGCCAGCGTGCGGGTGCGATCGAGATCGGTCCTGGCCTGGTCGGCCTGGGCCTGCGCGCGCTCGACGGTAGCCTTGCTGCGCTCCAGCGCGGCCTCGGCGGTGCCCAGCCGTTCCTCGGCCTCGCGGCGGCTGCGAGGGTCGAGCAGCGGCGCCGGCGGCGGCAGGATCGCGGCCACGACCTCGTCGGCGGCAACCGGGTCGCCTGCTTTCAATCGGACGCGCGTCAGGCGCCCGGCGATCGGGGCTGCCACCACATAACGCTGGCGGATGCGGGTCTTGCCGTCGTCATCGACACTGGCGACAAAGCGCCCCTTGCTGACGGCCGCCGTCTCGACCGGGATCGCCTGCGGCATCACAAACCAGGCGATGCCCGCGGCCGCAGCCAGTGCGCCCAGCGCCAACCCCACACGACCGGCCGTCATCTGCATCGTCAATCCCTCGTCTTCAGTACCGCAACCAGATCGAGACGATCGACCCGGCGGCGTACGATGTACGCGCTGGCCGCGGCGGTGGCCACGACGATGGCGACCGCCACCACATAGGTTCGCGCGCTCACCACGCCCGGAATCTGGAAGCTCTCGTTGGAATGAAACCGCGCGATCAGCGTGACGATGCTCTGGGAGAGCACCAGCCCGATCGGAATCGCCAGCGCGATTTCGGCGGCGAATTGACTGAACAGGATCTGCGCCACCTCGGCGCGGGTGAAGCCGAGCACGCGCAGGCTGGCGAGCTCCCAGGCGCGCTCCTGCAAGGCGATGCGGGCGCTGTTGTAGACCACGCCCACCGCGACGATCACCGCAAAGGCGGTGAGAATGCCGGCGCTGACGAGAACGATGCCCGCGATCTTGTCCAGGAACGAGCTCAGCGTGTAGGTCTTCACCGCCACCGACTCGATGACGGGCAGTTCCTTGAATCGCCGCGACAGGGCCGGAAGCGCCGACGGCTCCACGAACAGGGACGCTGCCGACACCACCGCGCCTTCACCGGTCAAGCGGTTGAGCGTGTCGATCTCCATGTAGGACGACATCCCGATCGTCTCGTCGACGATGGCGCTGACCGGCAGGTCGATCTTGCGGCGCTGGCCCTCCATGACCTCGATCGTCACGATCTCGCCGGGGCGGACCTCGATCCGTTCGGCCAGCCGGCGGGTGAGGGTGATGCCATCGGGCGGCACGTCGATCGGACGCAATGCCGCATCGTGCGGGCGCCGCAGGCCGGCGTTGAACGGCAGGCCGATCACCGACGTCAGGTAGCTGCGATGTCCCGCGCGCAGGCGGACCGGGACAAATCGCAGACCTTCGGCGACGAGCACGCCGGGCTCGCGCGCGAGGTCGCCGATCACGGTGCGGTTGAGCGGATGGGGGAACGTGACCACGGCGTTGCCGCGTTCGACCAGGTTGAACTGGACTTCAATCATCTGGTCGATCGCGTCGCGCCAGAACAGGCCGAGCACGACCATCGGCACCGCGAGCGCGATGCCGACGATCGTGAATGTGCTGCGCAGCGGACGGCCGGCAAAATTGCGGATCGCCAGCACCCGCCGCGGCGTCAGCGCCTTCGCCGACAGCAATGCCTCGATCCACGAACGGCGAAAACGCCGCGGCGCAGCCGGCCGCATCGCCACCGCCGGCGCCAGCGCGACGACGTTTTGCAGCGCCGTCACCACGCCGAGCGTGGCCGCCGCGAGGCTGATCAGGAAGCCGGCGAGCGCGGACCAGGGCGTCAGTTCGAACACCAGCGCCGGCAGGCGAAAGAAGCCGTGATAGCTTGCCACCATCGCCTCGCCGAACATGTAGCCGCCGGCGAGACCGAGCGCCGATCCGAACAGAACCACGACCGCGACCAGCTTGAGATAGTGCAACACCAGCGGCGTCGTCGGAAAGCCGAGCGCTTTCAATGCGGCGATCTGCTCGCGCTGCGCGGTCACCAGCCTTCCGAGCACCACGTTGAGCAGGAACGCGGCGACGCCGAAGAAGATGAAGGGAATGGTGATCGACATCACCTTCTGCTGGTTGAGCTCGTCGTCCAGGAAACGATTGGACGGCTGATCCCGCCTGGCGATGGCGCCGACCGAACCGTAGGGCTCGAGCAGGCGGTCGAGCTGGTCGATCACCTGCTTCGGGTCGGTGCCCGGGGTGAGCGACACGATGGCGTCGTTGAACGCGCCTTTCATATCGAAGGCGGCCTCCGCTGCGCTGCGGTCGACCCAGAGCACGGCGTAGAAGCGGTCGTCGGGGATCGGCACCCCCGGTTTCACCGCATAGACATATTCGGGCGACAGCGCCACGCCGGCGACGCGAAAATTCTGGATACGCCCGTTCAGCACGACCGGCACGTCGGTGCCGAGCTTGACCGAATTCGCCTCGGCAAAGGCCTCGTTGATGGCGACGGTTCTGGTGTCGCCCGGCTCCGGCGGGGTGCCTCGGCGCACATGCAACCGCGCCAGCGGCTCGTCGCCGGCATGCGTCAGCGAAACCATCCGCGCCGAAACCGGCAGGATGGCGGAGGGCCAGTCCAGAATGACGTCGCGCACGATCCGCGGTTCGATCGCGGCCACGCCCGGAATTTCCCTGAGCTGCGCCACCACCGAGAGCGGCGCCCGCTTGAGGGTTACGAAAACCTGCGGAAACCGCGTGGCGGCGTAGAAGCGGTCGCGCCCGGCGCGCAGCGAATCGTAGGTCGAGATCGAGGCGATGAAGACGGCCATGCCGGCGGCGACCACCAGCGCAATGGTCGTCACCTGCCCGCGCATGGCCAGGATATCCCGCAGCAATTTGCGATCGAGCAGGGTCACCAGCGCACCTCGTCCGGCGAAAGCCGGCGCGCATTGCGCTCTTCGCCGACGATGCGTCCGCCGCCGAGACGGAGAACGCGATCCGCCATGCCGGCGATCGCCGCGTTGTGGGTGATGATGATGGTGGTGGTGCCGAGTTGCTCGTTGACCCGCGCGATGGCGGCCAGCACCACCTTTCCGGTCTCGTAATCGAGCGCGCCGGTCGGCTCGTCGCACAACAGCACATCGGGCGACTTGACGATGGCGCGGGCGACCGCGACGCGCTGCTGCTCGCCGCCGGAAAGCTGCGAGGGAAAATGATCGAGCCTTTGGTCGAGGCCGACCAGCGCCAGCGCTTCCCGGGGATCGAGCGGCTTGTCGGCGATCTCGTTCACAAGCGCCACGTTCTCCAGCACGGTCAGGCTCGGAATCAGATTGTAGAACTGAAACACGAAGCCGACATGCTCGCGCCGGTAGCGGGTCAGTTCGGCGTCATCGGCGCCGACCAGGTCATGGTCGCGCCAGCGCGCCTGACCGCCGGTCGGGGCGTCGAGCCCGCCGAGGATGTTGAGCAAGGTCGACTTGCCCGAACCGGACGGCCCGAGCAGCACGACGAATTCGCCTTCATAGATGTCGAGATTGACGTCCCTGAGGGCGTGGACCTCGACTTCGCCCATAACATAGGTCTTGGACAGATCGCGGGCCTGAAAGACCAAGCGACGGGGTTCGCCTTGCTGCCGGGGTTGGTTCAGCGCCACGATGTCCTGCTACTGCCAATGCGCGCTTCAACGAGCGGCCGATGATAGGTAGCGCCTTGCGTCGTACCCTGTTTGAGACAGGTCAATCTGGCGCCCGGCGCTAGCCCCGTCACAGTCCCGGCAGCGCCGTGAGATAGACATTCATCATGCCCTCGGCCTCCGCGGTCACGCGTAGCGTCCTGGAATCGAAGGCGATGCCGGCGAGCCGCAGGCTCGAGATCTCGGCCGCCACCCGCACGCCGTCCTCGTTCTTCTGGAAGTCCGCGATCACGGCGGCGATCTTTTTCTGCGCATTGCTGGCGAACGGCTTGAGGTCGATCGTCGCCTTGTCGGCCAGCGACTTCTGCAGATGCGGCATGGCCGCGCGCGCCGCGGCGCCGAGCAGGCCGAACGCGGCTTCGGATTCGACCGCGAGTTCGATGTCGGTCAGCCGCAGCGTCTGCTTGGCCTGATCGAGCACGGGCTTGCCCCAGATATGCACGTTGGCTTCGCCGCCGAAGCCGAAGAAGCTCCTCTTCTCCTTGGCGTTGACCAGGAGCGAGATCAAGAGCCGGTCGCCCGAGGCGGCGACGCTGGCGCGCTTGACGGTGACGTCGACCGCGCCCGAGCCGTCCTCGGGAAAGGTCTTGCCGGCGAACTGCGCCTCCACGATCTTGTTGATGTCGGTGAACGGCATGTCGATCGGCACGCCGATGCTGACCCCGCCGGGCGTCGCCGGGATGATGGCGATGGTCGCCGGGAACGGACAATTGGGCTTGGTCTGCACCGGGGTGATGCGGGTTTCCGCCTCGATGCCGAGCGTCAGCGTGACCGCGGAGGCATCGACGCGCGGCTGCGCGGCGATCGCCCGGGTCGGCCGCAATTCCAGCCACAGCGCCGGCAGCGACGAGGTGGCGCCGGTGCCTTGCAGCGGGATCGAGCGGCAGGCCTTGGCCCATTGCGCCCGCGCGTTCTGCTCCAGCGCCGGATCGTTGCGAATCCGCGCCTGGGTCGCGGCGATCTGGTCGGATACCGTCTTGTCGATCAGCGGCTTGACCTGTGCCGGAACGTTGACGCGCGCGCCCGCCACCACGAGGCTGCTGTCGCCGAGATTGACCTGCGCGGCCAGGTTCGGCTCGATCCGCCAGGCGGCGGCGAGCTTCGGCCGCGCGGTGATGGCGACGTTGCCCTTGATCTCGGCGCTGGCGTTGAGGTTCTTGATGCTCACGCTGCCGATCTGTTTGGCGACATTGCCGCCGAGCAGGCCGCCGAGCGCGTCGCCGACCGCGCCGGTTGCTTTCGCCGACAGCGAGCCCGTCACATTCAGCGTCCCCGTCAGGGGGGTGGCCAGCGACAGCACGTCCTGGGCGCCGGTCGCCGTGATTGGCCCGCGCGAGGCGGTCCAGCCGATGTCGGCGTTCTGCAGGATCTGCGACACCGGATTATCGGCCTTGCCGGCGAAGGTGCGCGGCGCGGCGCGATCGGCAGCGTCGCGAATCGCGGACAGCGCGATCGCTACCGGTGCGATGATGCGGGAAGAGCGCGGGGCCGGCGGCAGCGGCGGCAATTCGACCAGCACCGGCGGGCGGAACGTGCCGCGCGGGGCCACCCAGTCCATGATCTTCAGGCTGACGAAAAACGAGACCGCGACCACCGCGACCCCGAGCAGGATCGTCCTCAGATTTATCGGCAGCCGCATCGTCCCCCCGGACCAAATCAGCGCGCGAGTCTACAGGGCGGGCGGGGGCGGCGCCAGAGCGGGGGGAGAGGTGTCAGTAGCTCGTGATCTGTCGCCTGTTTGTAGCTCGTGAAGTGTCGTGTTTTTGGTGCCCCGGAACAAAGGGGGCACGATGGGCACGGCATCCATTCACGAGGGTGTACGACGGATGCGGTTTTCGAGTTTGCTGGATCGGACTGAGGCGAAGGAGCTGACGCAGGAGGCGGCGTCTGAGCTTCTGGGGATCAACGTGCGGACGTTCCAACGTTGGGCGGAACGCTTTGAGGCGGAGGGCGATGACGGGCTGGTCGACCGGCGCATGGGCCGGCGATCACCGAGGCGTGCGCCGGAGGAAGAGCTGGAGCGGATGCTGGGGCTGTTCCGGGACAAGTACGCCGATTTCACGGTGAAGCACTTCCACGAGCAGCTGCAAAAGCGACATGGCTATGTGCTGGGCTACACGGTGACGAAGCTGGCCTTGCATGCTGCGGGCTTGGTGCAGAAGGCGCCGAAGCGTTCGGCGCACCGCAAGAAGCGTCCGCGCCGGCCGCTTCGGGGCATGCTGCTTCACCAGGACGGGTCGCGCCACGTCTGGATCGAAGGTCTGCCGGCGATGGACCTGATCGTCACGATGGACGATGCGACGAGCGAGATCTACTCGATGCTGCTGGTCGAGGAAGAAGGGACGGCGTCGACGTTCCGGGCCTTGGGCGAGGTGATTGGCGAGCGTGGTCTGTTCTGCGCGCTCTACACCGATCGCGGCAGCCATTACTTCTACACCCCGAAGGCCGGCGCGAAGGTCTCGAAGACGCAACAAACCCAGGTGGGACGGGCTTTATCGCATCTTGGGATCGAGCATATCGCGGCCTATTCGCCGCAGGCGCGCGGGCGTTCAGAGCGGGTGTTCGGCACGCTGCAGGGCCGGCTGCCGAAGGATCTGCGGCTCGCCGGGATCAGGACGGTCGAGGCCGCCAATGCGTGGTTGAAGGCGCATTACATCGCCGAGCATAATGCGGCGTTTGCGATCGTGGCCGAACAGCAAGGCACGGCGTTCGTAGCCGACCGGCACGAGGCCTGGCGCGAAGCGCTGTGCGTGATCGAAGAGCGAACCGTCGCCAACGACAACACGATCGCATGGAGCGGCCGGCGGCTGCAGTTGCCGGAGAGCCGGCTCAGGCCCCACTTCGTCAAGGCCGTGGTGCGGGTTCACGGGTATCCCGATGGCACCGTGGGCGTGTTCCTTGGCCCGCACCGATTGGCGAGGTTTGCCGCCGATGGACAGCAGATCAGCCCCGACGCGCCTCAGCCTGGCAGCGTGCTCGGAGCCGTCAAGGACAAGCCCTTACGGGCGCGCAAGTGCGCGTCCTTGACCGCTCCTGCGCGCGCCGCCGTCGAGATAGCGCGGGTCGGGGCGGAGAAACGGGCTTCAAGTCAAACAAAGAAACCAACCCGAGGGGCTAACCTGCCACCAATATCCATGGCATGACCAAACCGGCGGAACCGTCCACGCCTTCCGGCTCCTCCGAAACTCAATAACGAAGGCGACAGATCACGAGCTACAAAAATACGACAACTTCACCCGCTACGGACAGAGCGGGGGGAGAGGGGGCCAATGGAATTAGGACGTATTAGCCGTCATTGCGAGGAGCGAAGCGACGAAGCAATCCATGCCGTCCGTGTCCAAGCTATGGATTGCTTCGCGGAGCCTGTCATCGGGCGCGCATTCGCGCGACCCGTTGGCTCGCAATGACGACTGTAACACTGACGCGTCAATTCAAGAGCAAATCAGACAGGCAACAGCAAAAACAAAAAATGGCGCGGAGGTCGCGCCATTTTTCAAATCACGTGTTCGGCAAGCCCTGAAAAATTATCCCCGCTTGCCGATCGAATTGTCGGCGCGGCGGTCCATCGGCAGCACGATCACCTTGGTGCCGACGTTGACGCGCGAATAGAGGTCGGTGACGTCTTCATTGGTCAGGCGCAGGCAGCCGGAGGAGACGTGGGTGCCGATCGTGTGCGGCGCGTTGGTGCCGTGGATGCGATAGATGGTGCCGCCGAGATACATGGCGCGGGCGCCGAGTGGATTGCCGGGGCCGCCGGCCATGTGACGCGGCAGATAGGGCTGACGCGCGATCATCTCCGGGGGCGGGGTCCAATCCGGCCATTCCGCCTTCTTGCTGATGGTCTGCACGCCGGACCAGGTGAAGCCGTCGCGGCCGACGCCGATGCCGTAGCGGATCGCCCGTCCGCCGCCCAGCACGTAATAGAGATAGGTGTTGGGGGTATCGATGATGATGGTGCCGGGCGCCTCGCGGCTGGCGTAGCTGACGATCTGGCGCTTCAGGCGCGCCGGCAACTCGGCCACGGTGCCTTCATCGTCGGAAGGCGCGGCCTGCACCGGCGGCGGCGCGGCTTGCACCGGCGGCGTCATGATGAAGGGAAACAGCTGCAGCGGCGCGGCCGCCGCGGAGCCGGAAAATGCGAAAGCACCGATCGTCAGCGCGCCGACGGCGGCTGCGAGGCGGGAATTCAGCCTGAATGAGTTGAACATTGGTCGTCCCCTGTTTGCGCCTTGCGCGCCATTTTGGCGCGTCGTTGGGGAAACCAGTACCGATCAACCGTTTCAGGACGTTTGCACAATGTCGCCAAAATGGTTTCATCGCGGTAAGATTTGTTTCATCGCCGGCCTCTCGACGACATAATACGGCGTGGGGTTATTCATTCCCGACCCCGGGCGATAAGTTTTTATCGATTGGTTTCAGGTGCTTATTAGGGGTGGCGTTTGCCGGGCTACAGCGCCCGCATGCGCGCCGGTTCGGCCCCCTCGGAGGCTGGGCCGATGGCGGCGCGGCGGTCGGCTACCGCGTGGTTGAACTGGTCGAGCACAAGGCTGATGGCGGCCAGATCGCCTTCCTCGATCGCCCCGTCGTCGTAGCAATTCAGCGTTTCCCGTAGCAGGCGGTCCGCCTCGGATTGCAATGCCGTCAGTTCGTCGGGTGTATCCGCCAGCCGCACGCTCGAAATGATGGCGAGCAGATGATCGCGATGCTCTTCGTATTGCTCCCTCTCATCCCGCTTCAGATAGTGCCGCAGCCAGGCGCCGGCCGAGCCGAGCCCCGAGAGCACCAGAATGGCGCCCCAGATGTAGTCGGTATATTTCTCGAGGAAGGTGCGTTCGGTGCCGTCGATATAGGCCGCCGCGCCCTGGTGTGCGGGCAGGGCGGCGTCCTTGTCGGTATCCGGCTTCTCGATCTTGGCCGCGCTCGGCACTTCCCTGGCAAGTGAGGAGCGCACCGTGAACAATTGCCGGACGAAGGCGGCGACCGCGGTTTCCGACAGCGACTTCGGCGCGATGATCAGATGGTTGACGCTGACGGTGTCGACCTTGTCCTCGGGGCGCGCGGGCGACGTATTGAAGGTGCTGCCGGGAATTTCCTCGGCTTCGTAGAGCGGATGTTTCTGGGCCAGCGCCTCCGACACCTCGATCGCCAGGAATTTCGGCTCGCCCCGCGCTTTCGCGGTGGCGGCGATGGCTTCGGTGGTGATCTTGCTGTTGAGCGGCCCCACCGCCATGAACGCGTCGATGGCGGGATCGCGCGCCATCTCGGCGATCTGGTTGGTCGCGAACTGGGTGACCGTCACCTTGTCCGGATTGACGCCGGATTCGCTCAGGATCACGCGCAGCAAATTGACGTTGGCCTTGGTCCGGCCGATGACACCGACGCGATGTCCGGCGAGATCGCCGATCTCCTTGATTTTCGACACCGGCGGCTTCTTCGAACCCCTGGGCGGATGGCCGGCAACCGACCACAGCACCACGACGTTCTTGCGCAGGATGGCGACCGACTGGGCGTCGGCCGGCAAGTCCAGGTCGCCGCGCGCGACCGCCAAGTCGGCTTTCTTCGCCGCCATCAGCGCGATGCTCTCGACCGCGCCTTCCGTCGTGATCGGCGTCAGCCGCACCGGACTTGCGTCGCGGGCGAAGGTCTGCGCCAGCGCCTGCACCAGTTTCTGGTCGTCGCTGCCGGGCGGGCCGACGGCGATGCGCAGGGTGACCGGGCGCAGCACGTAATACAGCCCGCCCGCGGCCGCGCCGAACAGGAAGATGCCCGCCGCCAGCACCAGCAGCGAATAATCGCGCCGCTTGCGGCGCCGGGGAGGCGCATCCGGCGTTTTGTCAAGTTCTGATGACGACATCGTTGCGCCACGCTACACGAAAAACCCGCGAGTGGCTCGAAAAAGACGGCCCCGCGCAGGGTGACGTCACACGCCTGAAATATCCTTGGCCGAACGTCCGCAATTGAGAATCATTAGCTCTCAGGTTCCTTCATGCGGATTCTAGTTGCGACCGACGCTTGGCATCCGCAGGTGAACGGCGTTGTCAGGACGCTGACCTCATTGGCCCGCAGCGCTTCCGCGCTCGGCGCCGAAATCGACTTCCTGACCCCCGACGGGTTTCCGTCCGTTGCCGTCCCGACCTATCCGGGGTTGCGGGTAGCGCTGCCGAACCGGCGCGAGATTGCCCGGAGAATAGAGGCGGCATCGCCGGACGCCATTCATATCGCGACCGAGGGGCCGATCGGATGGGCGGTGCGCGCCTATTGCCGGCGCCGCAGGCTGGCATTCACGACCTCTTACACGACACGCTTTCCGGAATACATCGCGGTGCGTTCGATCGTTCCGGCCTGGCTCAGCTACGCCGTGCTGCGGCACTTCCACGCGTCGGCGTCGATGACGATGGTCGCGACCTCGTCGCTCAGGCAGGAACTCGGCGCAAGAGGTTTTCGGAAACTGGGCAACTGGACGCGCGGGGTCGATACCGATCTCTTCAAACCCGACGATCCGGTCGAGCTTGATTTGCCGAGGCCGATCTTCATGACCGTGGGCCGCGTCGCGGTCGAGAAGAACCTGGAGGCGTTTCTCGCGCTGAACCTGCCCGGATCGAAGGTGGTGATCGGGGACGGGCCGCAGAAGGCGGTGCTGGAGCACAGATATCCGAAGGCCAAATTCCTCGGCGAAAAGACCGGCGCGGATTTGACTTCGCATATGGCGGCGGCGGACGTCTTTGTCTTTCCGAGCCTCACCGACACCTTCGGCGTCGTTCAGCTCGAAGCGCTGGCGTGCGGCACTCCGGTTGCGGCGTTTCCGGTCACAGGCCCGCTGGATGTGATCGCGGATCACCCCGTCGGCGTTCTGGATAGCGACCTTCGCCGCGCCTGCATCGGGGCGCTGAGCATCTCCCGCGAAGCGTGCCGGCGTTTTGCGCTCGAGCGTTCCTGGGAAAACAGCGCACGGCAGTTCATCGGCAATCTGAGCGCATTGCAGCCGAGCCGTTCGCTGCGGCCCGCCCGCCGCATGGCAAGCAGAAGCGCCGTGCAGGGCTAATCGGAAAAAAGGTAGAGCAACGATGGCAGAAATAATCAAGCTTGACGGTGCAAGGCAGTTGGACTTCGACCGCGAGATGGTCGAGCAGGCCTATGACCGCTGGGCGCCGATCTATGACCTCGTGTTTGGCGGGGTGTTCAGCAAGGGCCGGCGCGCCGCCATTCTCGCCACCAACGGCATCGGCGGCCGCGTGCTTGAGGTCGGCGTCGGAACCGGCATCTCGTTGCCGCAATATGCCTCTCACCTTCATATCTTCGGCACCGATATTTCGGAAGCCATGCTGCGCAAGGCGAAGGCGCGGGTAGCCGATCTCCGCCTCAAGAATGTCGAGGGTCTTGCGGTCATGGACGCCGAGAAGCTGGAATTTCCGGATTGCTCGTTCGATGTGGTGATGGCGCAATATGTCGTGACGGCGGTGCCCAACCCGGAAGCCGCGCTGGACGAGTTCGCCCGGGTTCTGCGGCCCGGCGGTGAACTCATCCTGCTGAGCCGCGTCAGCGCCGATGCCGGACTGCGCCGCTTCATCGAGCAGCGGCTGCAGCCGGTGGTGCGCCAGCTGGGCTGGCGCACCGAATTCGCGTGGTCGCGCTATGCGCAATGGCTGGCGGGCGCGCGCGACATGGAACTGGTCGAGCGCCGTCCGGTGCCGCCGCTCGGCCACTTCTCGCTGATCCGCTTTCGCAAGACCGAGGTTGCGGCCGCCTAGGCGCGTCGGCAGGCATCCATCAACCGCCGCCCGGCGAAACGTCACATGTCATTATGATGTCGTCACACCCCGGACATCGAATCTCGGTAAACGATATCTCGACTGATTTTGGGGGGAGAAGATGATGAAGAACTTCCGCGAACAATTGCGCACGCAACGCTGGGATGACCATCGCTACTACCATCACAGCCGCATCAACCAGAGCCTGCACTTTGTCAGCGCCGCGAGCTTTCTGATCGCCTATGCGATGTTGTTCGTCGATCCGCTCGCCGCCGCGCTGATCGGCTGGCTGGTCTCGATGACCACCCGGCAGGCGGGGCATTTCTTCTTCGAGCCCAAGGGCTACGATCATATCAACCAGGCGACCCACGACTATAAGGAAGAAATCAAGGTCGGCTACAATCTGAACCGGAAGATCGTGTTGATGGCGATCTGGGCGCTTTCGCCGCTGGTGCTGTTCCTCGACCCGACCCTGTTCGGAGTCTTTACGCCCTGGAGTTCACCGGCGGATTTCATGCGGCAGGTCGCCAAGGTCTGGCTGGCAATCGGGATCGGCGGCCTCCTGTTCCGGACCGTGCACCTGTTCTTCATCCGCGACGTCGAGACCGGCCTGGTCTGGATGACCAAGATCCTGACCGACCCGTTCAGCGATCTCAAGCTGTACTACAAGTCACCGCTGTACTTGATGAAGGGCGAGTTGATCGATCCCGGCCACGATCTGATCGATCACGGTGTCGAAAAGCACGCTTGAGTGCTTGATTCGGACAAGGGGATCGGCTGCGGTGCAACAAGACTTCGTCATGCCCGGCCTCGTGCCGGGCATCCACGTCTTGGCGGCATCGCGGCAGGGAAGACGTGGATGGCCGGGTCAAGCCCGGCCATGATGGCGCCTTCACTGCGGCCGTCTTCGCGTGATCATCTCCTTCAGGATCTGCCGGCGGATGTTCTTGTTGGTGAGCGAAGCGGCATGCCGCCACCAGCCGTCCTGTTGCATCTTCGATGCCGCAGCAACAAACCGGTCGGCCACTTCCGCAAAATCCGCGTCGGTATAATTCAGGCTGAAAATCAGGCGGCCGGTCCCGACCCAGCTCAGGGCGAGCCCTTCCGCCCGCAGATAGTATTGAAGCATCCAGTTGTAGCGCGACGGCTCGGTATATTGCACCATCCAGATCGACGACAGGTTGGAGAGGCGAACCGGCAGATCCTGCGCGGCCAGCCTTTCGTTGAGCTGCCGCGCCCTCCCGTCCCAGGTGTCGTCGAGCCCGTCATAGACCGAACGGAACGCCGGATCGGCGAGCCGGTTGAGGAATTCGTCCATCGCCGTCATGACGTAGGGGTGCGAATTGAAGGTGCCGCGCGCGAAACAGACATCGACCGGGCGATCTTCGCGGAAGCGCCGCATCAGGTCCCTGCGGCCGCAGACCACGCCGACGGGGAGGCCTCCCGCCAGACTCTTGCCGTAGGTCACCATGTCGGCGCGCACGCCGAAATATTGCTGCGCGCCGCCGGCGGCCAGCCTGAAGCCGACGAACACCTCGTCGAAGATCAGGACGATGCCGCGCTCGGTGCAGACTTCGCGCAGCGCTTTCAGCCACTGTCCATAGGCGGCACGATCGAAATGCCCGGCCCGCGAGCTGTCGACCAGCGCGGAATCGGCGTGCGCATTGGCGTTGGGGTGAAGCGCCTGCAGCGGATTGACCAGCACGCAGGCGATATCGCGCCGCGTCTTCAGCACACGCAGCGTCCGTTCCGACATGTCGGCGAGCGTATAGGTCTCGTGCGGCGAAATCGGATTGCCGACGCCGGGCTGCACGTCGCCCCACCAGCCGTGATAGGCCCCGGCAAAGCGCACCAGATGCGAGCGGCCGGTGTGATAGCGGGCAAGCCGCACCGCCTGCATCACAGCCTCGGTGCCGGACATGTGGAACGAAACTTCGTCGAGCCCGGAAATCGCGCACAGCCGCGCGACGTTGTCGGTAATGACGGGATGATAGGAACCGAGCACCGGGCCGAGCGCATGGGCGCGCGCCTCGGCCCCGGCAATGCATTCCTTGTAGAAGTCGTTGCCGAAGATATTGACGCCGTACGAACCGGTCAGGTCGTAGAACATATTGCCGTCGAGGTCGGTGAGCGTCACCCCCGCCGAGGACGCCATGAAGGCACCGCTGCCGAGATGCTCCCGGACCAGCCGGCTGTACTGGAACGGCACCCGGTAGGCCTCGGTGAATTGCAGGTCGGAGATTCTTTCCGATGCCTGCAGTGTCATCTGCCGGCCCTTGGGGAAGCGTTCCTTGAAGAGCGCCGCGAGTTTGAAAAAGCCGTCCTGCCGCTGCAGGGCGATTTCGGACGGTGCGCCATCGGAACGAAAGAAGTCGTCGATGTCGAATTCATAGAACGGCACCAGCCGCGCGACCAGGCGGGACATTTTGGAGTGTCCGGTCAGCGACCGATGCTTGGCCCGCGACAGCGCCAGCCGTGCGTGCAATTTGGGAAAGATGGTCGCGGCGCCGGTGATCGCGGCGGCGGACAAGGCCAGAATCGGAAGAGGCGAATCCATGCCACCAGCGCTAACCAGTCCCGCTGACAGATTCATGACAATCCGAGGCCTGATCTCCGCCCTGACACAGCAGGAAGACCTGAACTTCCTCTTGACCAATCGCATCCCGCGGGCGGCGCTGACCCGGTTCATGGGTTGGTTCAGCAAGATCGAACAGCCGCAGATCCGCGATCTCTCGATTGCATGCTGGCGGCTGTTTTCCGATCTCGATCTGAGCGAGGCGCGCCAGACCAGCTTCAAGAGCCTGCACGATTGCTTTACCCGCGAGCTGCGCCCCGGGCTGCGGCCGCCCGATCCAGACCCATCGGTCGTGGTCAGCCCCTGCGACGCCATCATCGGCGCGCACGGCCGGATTCAGGATACCGAGCTGTTTCAGATCAAGGGCGCGCCTTACTCGCTTCCGGACCTGCTCGGCGATCCCGCGCTGGTGGAGCAGCACCGCAACGGGCGCTTCGTCACCCTGCGTCTGATGTCCAGCATGTACCATCGCTTCCATGCGCCGCACGATTGCCGGATCGAGCGGGTCACCTTCATCCATGGCGATGTATGGAACGTCAATCCGATTGCGCTGAAGCGCGTTGAACGGCTGTTTTGCAAGAACGAACGCGCGGTGCTTCAGACGCGGCTGGCGACCGGAGAGGCCCTGACGCTGGTGCCGGTGGCGGCCATCCTGGTTGCAAGTATCCGTCTGCATTTTCTCGACGTCACCCTCAACGCCCGGACCAAGGGGCCGGTCACGTTCTCCTGCGATGCAAGCGTTCGCAAGGGCGACGAACTCGGCTGGTTCGAGCACGGATCGACGATCATCGTGCTGGCGCCCGGCGATTTCGAGTTTTGCGATGATATCGTGGAGTCGGCGCGGATTTTCGCCGGTCAGCCGCTGTTTCGAAAACCGTCCGTGCGATCTCGATTTTGACGCCGTGCGCCTCTATGTAGGGCGGTCGAAACCCGATTCGAGATTGCAGGGGACCTGGCAAGGGGCGTGGGATGACGCGGGCGCCGGTGCTGGCGGCGGGAGGCATTGTGCTGCGGCAGGAGGAAACGCCGCTGGTCGCGGTGGTGCGCCTGCGCAAGCGTAACGAATGGGTGCTTCCCAAGGGCAAGCTCGACGACGGTGAAACGGCGCGCGCCGCCGCCGAGCGCGAGGTGCTGGAAGAAACCGGGCATGACGTTGCCGTGCACGAATTTCTGGGCACGCTGGTCTATGAGTCCGGCGGTCGTTCCAAGGTCGTGCACTACTGGCGCATGGAAGCGGATGGCGGGCAGGTCCACGAGCTGATGAATGATGTGAAGGCGGTCGACTGGCTGCCGCTCGACGCCGCCGTCGAGCGCCTCTCGCGCGGCTATGAACGCGCGTTTTTGGCCAATGTCGGTCCGCTCGCGCTGGAGGCGGCCGCGCTGGCCCGGATCGCCCGGCGGCCGAAGCCAAAGCAGCCGGTCCTCGAAAAGCGCAGGGCCCGGCAGGTTGCCGTGCCCCGGCCTTCGCTCGCGATACCGGTATCGGCTCCGCCGCCGCCCGATCTGGCGACCTCGGCGATCGGGCAGGAGGAGCGCCCGATTGTCGCCTGCGATGTCGTTGAAGCCAGGACGCCAGCGGAGTTCGGGCCGACGACGCGATTTCCGGAAGCCGCCGCTGCCGCGCCGGCAAGGGAGCCTGAACCTGAAAACAACGATCGGCCCGGAGCGGTGCAGGGGCGGCGAAGCCTGGTGCAGAAGCTGCGGGACTGGCTGCGGGCTCCTTGATTGATTTTGCGATTCGATGGCGCCGGTTACTTCACCCGGGCCGGTACCAGATTGACCGGCTTGGCGGGTTTTGACGTCGTATATTTCACGGGAGTGGCCGCCGCGGGCGTCTCCTTCTGGAACACCGCCTTGCAGCCTTCGCTGAGCAAGGCGCGCTGCCGGATCATGCAGGCGGTGATGCGGTCGACATTGGGAATTTCCGAACTGCACAGCCGCATCGCGTCGCCGGTGCACATCTGTTCCTGCTCCGGCGTGTGGGCCAGCGACGCCGTGGTCAGCATGCCGAATGCGAGTGTTGTCGCGATCAGCAATTTGCAGCCGCGCGTATTTAAATCCGTGAAAGTCATTGAATGTCCCCTTGGTCTGCGCCCCGAGTCACGCGCCGGTCCCGGGCGCCTCGTTGTGAAGAAGCTACACGGCGACCGTTTCAGGACGTTTGCGTCAAACGCACAAATTGGTTTCGTCGCCTTGAGATTTGTTTCATCGTGGCCGTTAACCGTTAACCGTCATTCCGGGATGGTCCGAAGGACCAGACCTCAGATGTGCAGCTGCACATCGGGGAATCTCGAGATTCCGGGTTCGCGCTTTCGCGCGCCCCGGAATGACGAGGGAGGCAGTCTTCAGCTGACGCGCTTCCAGGTCTGGCCGCCGCAGAACATGCCGCCAAAGGCGCAGCCCTGAACCCGCAGCGCGTTGGTCCCCTTCATCGCGATCGTCGAGTCGTAATTGCGGCCGCTGTCGGGATCGTGAATCCGGCCGGTCCATTTGGAAGCCGACGGCTTCATGTTGATCAGGATCCTCTCGCCGGTCTTCACGGCATATCCGCACAGGTTCTGCCCGCATTGCTCGATGCGGACGTTGCCCTTGTTTTCTTCGGTCGCCCAGACGCCGAGCGGCGTGGTCGGCGCCGGTACCGGTGCGGCGGCGACGGGTGCCGGCGCAGCGGCGGCAGGGGCGGGCTGCGCTGCGGTGGCCGGGGCCGCCGCCGGGGCGGGCGTATCGAAGCCGACTGACGGCGCGGGCGAAGCGGCCGCAATCGTCGTCGGCGCGGCAGCTGCCGTGCTGGAGGTGGGCGCGGTGCTGGCGACAGGTGCAGGGCTCGTGACAGGGGCCGCCGGCTGGGGCGCAGTCGCCTGAACGGCGGGAGCGGGGGCGGGTGCCGCCTTCGGCGCCGGCTCGGCAACGACATCGTCATCGTTGGAGCTCTTCGACTTGAAGCCCTTGAAGCCGCCGAAAGAGGAGCCGGAAAGGCTCGGCGCGGAGATCTGGATGCAGGACAGCGAGTCGCAATTGCGCGGCGCCTCGATGCGGATGCGGTGTCCCTCGATCTGGAAGGAAATCGAATTGCCGGCATGGGCCGAACTGGTGGCCATCAGCAGCGCGGCGAGAACATAGAACTTCTTCATGTGAGCCTCCTGAAAGCGGCTGGTGAACTTGCCGTGGACCCTATGCCGGGCCAGGGCGCGGTTCTGTGATGCGGGTCACCAAGCGAGGCGGTTACGCGGTGCGCTGCGGCACGGTGATTCAAGTCACATTCAGTCCCGCTTCCCGGCGGTTAGGTTTCGCGCCAAACCCGGGAGGCTCCGATGAAACGATTCTGGTTTCTCGTTGTGCTGATGGCGCTGAGTTCATCCGCGGATGCCGGCAATTCGCTGTCCTTCGTCGTCGGCGGGCACCGCATCCGCATCGAGGCGCCCCGGCATTGCCATTCCACCTCATGCGTCTCGGTATCGATCCCCGGCATCCAAGAAACGCGCCGCTGGCGCGACCGGGATGACGACGAGCGCGATGTTGCCGCGCCGTCGAAACCGGCGGTCACCACGGCAGCACCGGTACCGGTGCAGGCCGTTCCGCCTCCGAGCAATTCCCCTGTTGCACCCGTCGCCGTCGCGCCGCCGCCGGCGGTCTTCAAGCCGGCTGCTGCCGCGACGCAGCAAGTCACCGCGCCATCTCCGGTCAGTGCGCCGCCAACGGCGCTTCCGCCGGTACCGCCTCCGCCGGCAGCGCTGCCGCCGCTGCCGCCGGTCGAGCGGCCGGCCGAGGCCGCACGGCCCAGGCCGGAACCGCAGGTTCAGAAAGCTTCGCATCGAATGGAAGACGAACCGGCCGATACGCCGCTCGGCGACTGGCAGAGCGAGGGCAACAAGGGAACCGTTCGCATCGAACGCTGCGGCCATGCGCTCTGCGGCTATGCGATCCATTCACCGTCGAACGACAAGGGCGAGGCGGTGCTGGTCAACATGAAGCCGAAGACCGACTCGCAATGGACCGGCAGCGTCTACAGCCACGACAGCGGCGATACCTATTACGGCACCATGGCCTTGAAGGGCTCGAACGCGCTGCAGGTCGAAGCCTGCGCGCTGGGGCGGTTCTACTGTTCCGGCAACGTCTGGACACGGATTACGACGAAGTCCGAGAGGCTGGTCACCTCACGGCAGATATCGCCGCAGCCGCGGTCGTAACGACAATGCTTGATCGGCGGTGATCCACCGCCAATGAAAATGCCCGGCGGCTGGATCGATCCAGGCCGCCGGGCGCTCGAAATTCCGGTGTGGTGCCGGGTCCTAGAACATCCCAAGCACAATGGCGCCGACGAAGGCGAACGCTATATATGCGGTCACAACGCTCATTCGGTTGACCAGAGACACGAGAAATCTCCCTGTTTCACGTCACTGCCCGCTTTAACGCCAAAAGCTAGCAAACCGTTCCGGACGGAAAAAGTCAGCTTTGCTGTCGCTCGCGTCATCCGCTGTGATGCTGCACCGCCGTCAACGTGGTTAAAGACTCGTAAAAACAACGCATTGAAGAGTCCTTAAATAAATTCGTTGAAGTTCTCCGCATGACGCGCGGAGTTCGTTTGTATCTCGTCGGCTCCTTCGTCCTTGTTTCGTTGGCGGGCTGCGGCCGTGGATTTTTTTCCGCGGAGCGTGAACCGTGGCGGGCCGAGGCCGAGATCGCGTGCCTGAAGTCCGGCGCGGTGAAGGAAACCCCCGAACTGGTCCGCATCAGCCCGATTTCCGGCCCCGGCGCTTGCGGGGCGGAATATCCGCTCAAGGTGGCCGCGCTCGGCGAAAGCAGTGGCAGCTTCGGTTTCGCCGACGACCTGCGGCCGCCCGGCAGTATCGGAAACCAGCCGCGCTGGCCGGTCGCGCAGCAGCCGGTTTCGCAGCAGCCGCTCCCGCCGGCACGCGCCTCCTCCTATCCCGTTGAACCGATGCGGCAGCCGGGCTATGGCGCGGCTGCGGGCGGACCGATTTCGCTCGCCGCTCCCGGCGTCGCGCGCGAGGAGGACGATATCGACCTGCCGGCCGAGGGCACGCCGGGGCAGGCCTATCCGCAGCGCGATCGCTATCCGGCGCCTTATTCGGAGCGCCCCGGCGCGCCGCCGGCTCTGCCGCGGCTCGGGCCGGCGCAGGGCAATCCGGTCGCCGGTTTCGGTCCCGTCTCGATGAAGCCCGCGGCGACGCTGGCCTGCCCGATCGTCTCCGCGCTCGACCGATGGCTCGCCGATTCCGTGCAGCCCGCCGCACTGCGCTGGTTCGGCACCCGCGTGGTCGAGATCAAGCAGATCTCCGCCTATTCCTGCCGCGGCATGAACGGCAATTCGCGCGCGCATATTTCCGAGCACGCCTTCGGCAATGCGCTCGATATCGCCGCCTTCACGCTCGCCGACGGACGGACGGTGACGGTGAAGAACGGCTGGAAGGGCATGCCGGAAGAGCAGGGCTTTCTGCGCGACATCCAGGCCGCCGCCTGCCAGCAGTTCAACACCGTGCTGGCGCCGGGCTCCAACGTCTATCACTACGATCACATCCACGTCGACCTGATGCGCCGCGCCAGCCGTCGCATCATTTGCCAGCCGGCCGCCGTCTCCGGCGAGGAGATCGCGGGCCGGGCCGGGATGCGCAATCCCTATGCGTCGCGCGAGCCCTACGTGACCGGCTCGCTCGGCGGCCGCAAGACCCTGACGCACCGGCGCAAGGCCAGCGAAAAGGTCAACGAAGAAGACGAGTTCATGGACGACTAGAGCGTTTTCAAGCGAAGTGGATACCGGTTCGCGTGAAGAAAACGCGTCAAAACAAAAAGATAGAGCCCCGTTCCGATTCAATCGGAACGGGGCTCTAGGCGCGCAAGGTCCGTCGCGCCGCAATCCGTGCTACACTTGCTTCAGGGAGATTACGAATACGCAGCCCAACCGCATCGTGACCGAGGAGTGGGATGATGGCCGACAGCATCATGTTTCACGAGGGCAATCGCAGACTGCAGGATCAATTCGACAGCCGCCGCATTTCCGACCGCCTGGAACAGTTCGCCCGCAAGGAATTCACGCCCGACGACCGGGCATTCATCGAGAGCGCGCCGTATTTCTTTCTTGCCACTGCAGACGCCGGGGGGCGGCCCGATTGCTCCTTCAAGGGCGGCATGCCGGGGTTCGTTGCCGTCACGGGGCCGTCCGAGCTCGCGTTCCCCGACTACGACGGCAACGGCATGTTCAAGAGCCTCGGCAACATTCTGGTCAATGCCGGCGTCGGCCTGCTGTTCATCGCCATGCATGGAAAGCCGCAGCGCCTGCGTGTCAACGGCACGGCGACGGTGAGCCGCCAAGATCCGCTGCTCGCCCGCACCGTCGGCGCCCAGCTGATCGTCCGTGTCACGGCGCGCGTGATCTTTCCGAATTGTCCGCGCTATATCCCGGACATGCAGTTGATGGATCCTTCGATCTACGCGCCGCGCCCGGGATGCGATCCGCCCGAGCCCGCGTGGAAGGGCTTCGACAGCTTCAAGGACTGCGTGCATCCGCGGCAACCGACCTTCAAGGGGTGACTTCAATCGGAAGCGATCGCTAGCCTGACGGCGGCCTTCGCGGAAAGCTCATCAGCACGGAGGAGGTTCGACATGCGTTGGGTCAATATGGCTGTGATAACCATCCTCGTCGTCGCGGCGCTGATTTTTGCCGTGCAGAATTTTCAAAGCGTGACGGTTTCTTTTCTCAGCTTCAGGATCAGCGCACCTCACGCGTTCCTGGTTGCGATCATCTATCTGCTCGGCATGATCACAGGCGGCAGCCTGTGGGCATTGATGCGCCGTGTATTCGAGGGAGTGCGATCATAGGCTTCCCCCTACAAGCGGACGTTCATGCGACCAGGGACGGTCAAAAGGAACTCAGTGTTCCGTCACCTCACGGGGCATGCCGGTTTTCTTGATCGCCGGCATGCACAATCTTGCCATTACCGGGATCACGAGCAGGCTGCAGATCGGCGACAGCAGCATGCCGCCGACGATGACGCAGGCCAGAGGCTGCTGCACCTGTGAGCCGATCCCGGTCGAGATGGCGGCCGGGACCAGTCCGATACAAGCTGACAGGCCGGTCATGAAGATCTGCCGCATCCGCGTTTCGGCGGCGCGGATGATCGCATCTTCCGTCCCCATGCCTTCATCGATGTCTCGCCGGATGTAGGACATCAGCAGGATGCCATCCATCGCCGACACGCCGAACAGCGAGATGAAGCCAACCGCGGCCGAGACGCTGAAATTCAGGCCCCCGATATAGAGCCCGAGAATTCCGCCGGCTACCGCGAACGGGATGCCCGATAACGCCAGCAGGCTGTCCCGTATGGAATTGAACAGGCTGTAGAGTAGCATCAGGATCAGAAGCAGGCTCAGCGGCACGATCAGCGCCAGCCGCTTCTTGGCGTCGACCAGGGCGCCGTATTCGCCCGACCATTCGAGCGAGTAGCCCTGCGGAACCGGGACCTTCTTGTGGATCCGGTCCTGGGCCTCGACCACGGTGGAGCCGAGATCGCGGTCGCGGACGCTGTATTTCAGCGGAATGAAGCGCTGGCTGTTCTCGCGGTAGATATAGGCCGCGCCGCTGACGAGCTTGACCTCGCCGAGATCGCCGAGCCGGATATAGGCGGTCGGCGTCTTCGAGTCCGGATTCGGCAGCGCCACCGGGATCGAGCGGATGGCCTCGACATCGGTGCGAAACTCGGGCGCCAGACGGACCGTGAGCGCGAAGATCATCTCGCCTTCATAGACCTTGGACACTTCCTGGCCGCCGATCGCTGCCTGCACGACGGAATTGATGTCGGTGATCGAGAAGCCGTAGCGCGCGACTTTGGCGCGGTCGATGCGAATGATCAGGTTGGGCTGGCCGAGCAGATTGAAACTGGCGGGGTCGGCGACGCCGCGGACGCCCGAGAGTTCGGTCTTCACCGATTTGGACAGCCGTTCCAGTTCGACGAGGTCCTTGCCGAAGATCTTGACTGAGTTCTCGCCTTTCACGCCGGAGACGGCTTCCTCCATATTATCCTGAATATATTGTGAGAAATTGAAATCGATGCCGACGAATTCGCGGTTGAGCCGCTCGCTCATCTGCTTGACCATCTGCTCCTTGGTCAGTCCTTTCGGCCACATGTCGACCGGCTTGAGCGGGACAAAGAACTCGGCGAGAAACGAACCGTCGGGATCGGTGCCTTCATCGCCCCGTCCCTGCTCGGAAAACACGGTCTGCACCGGCGGATAGCTCGATATGATGGCGCGGATCCTTGCCACGGTATCCATCCCGGCCTCCAGCGTGATGGTCGGCGGCATCACGGCCCGGATCCAGAGATTGCCCTCTTCCAGCTTGGGCAGGAATTCGGTGCCGAGCCGCAAGCCGAGGCTGAGGCACAGCACCAGAAACACCGCGGCAATGGCTGCCGCGCGGCGATAGTTGTGGACTGCGCGCACCAGAACGGCCTGGTAGATGCTGCGGATATGACGGACCACGAAAGTTTCCACTTCCTGGACATGCGCCGGCAGCAGGATCGATGCCAGCACGGGCGTCACGGTGAAAGTTGCGATAACGGCGCCGATCAACGCATAGGCATAGGTCCGCGCCATCGGCCCGAAGATCTGACCTTCCACGCCCTGCATCGTGAACAGCGGCAGGAAGGCTGCGATGGTGATGATCACCGAGAAGAAGATCGCCTTGTCGACCTCGATGGCACCCGTCAAGACTCGGTGGAGCTTGTCGCTGAGCCGCGCCGGGCGATCCCTGGGCACCCCTGGCGTGTGATGGGCGATATGACGGAAGATGTTTTCCACCATGATCACGGTGCCGTCGACGATAATGCCGAGATCGATGGCGCCGACCGACAGCAGGTTCGCGGACTCCCCTCGCATCACCGTGATCATCACCGCCAGGAACAGCGCAACCGGAATCGTTGCCGCGACGATCAGCGCGCAGCGCAGGTCACCGAGAAACACCCACTGGATCAGGAAGATCAGGGCTATGCCGAACAGGAGATTGTGCAGCACCGTCTGCACGGTGATCGCGACCAGGTCGCCGCGATCGTAGAACGGCACGATCTTGACGCCCGCCGGCAGCGATCCGTCAGTGTTGATGTGCTCGACGGCCGCGCGTACGCGCTTGACCACGTCCATGGTGCGTTCGAGTTTCTGCATCAGGACGATGCCGGTGACGACGTCGGTCTTGTCGTCACGGCCGGCGAGACCGAGCCTGGGCGCGTAGCCGATCTGAACCTTGGCGACATCGGATACCAGTACGGGCACGCCACCCTGCTGGGTCAGGACGATATTGCCGATATCGTCCAGCGAGGTGATGACGCCGATGCTGCGGACATTGACGGACTGTTCGCCGATCGAGATGGTGCGACCGCCGACATTCGAATTGCTCGCCGAAATCGCGGTCATGATCTGCGGCAGCGTCAGCCCATAGGCCATCATGCGGTCGAGATTGATCTCGGCCTGGAATTCCTTGGTTTTTCCGCCGAGCACCGCGACGTCGGCGACACCGGGCACGATCCGCAGCTTGCGTTCGACCACCCAGTCCTGCAGCGCCTTGAGCCGCATGACGTCCATGCCCGGCGGCCCCACCAGTTCGTAGCGGAAGATTTCGCTGATGCCCCCGGCGGGCGAGATCACCGGCAGCACGCCTGCCGGCAGGACCGCATCCTTCAGCCGGTTGAGCGTCTGCTGGCGCACGAAATGATAGTCGCGGCCGTACTCGAACTGCAGGCGGACGAAACCGAGCCCATAGACGGTGTTGGAGCGGATGAACTTCAGGCCCGGCGTAGAGGCGACCGCGACCTCGATCGGGATCGTGATGTAACGCTCGACTTCCTCGGGGGACTGGCCCGCTTGCTGGGCGATAATTTCGATGATCGGCGGCGCCGGATCCGGGTAGGCCTCGATGTTCAGCGTCGTGAAGGCGGCGTAGCCGAGGCCGAGAAAGGCTCCGAACGCAACCAGCACCAGCAGTCGCCGGGAGAGGCAGAACGCAATGAGACTACGCAGCATGAACGGCCCCGGCCACCCGAATCATTGGCGCCACTCGTTATCGACGAAAATCGCGCCGCGCGCGACGACCAATTCGCCGAGAGCGAGGCCGCTGCGAATCTGAGTCAAGCCGTCCTGCTGGATGCCGATCCCGACCACGCGGCGCTTGAACAGCATCGGCTCGGACTCGACCCACACCGTCGCAACGTCGCCTTCACGAATTACCGCGACGGTCGGCACCGCCGGCGTTGGCGCGGCCGCTTCAGTCTCGATCCTGAAGCTCGCGTACATATCGGACTTGAGTGCGCCGTCCGGATTGCCGATCTCCGAGCGGACCATAACACGGCGCGTCGTCAGGTCGGACGCCGAGCTGATCGCGCTGATACGCGCCTTGAAGATCCGGTTCGGCGCAGCCGCAACCCTGGCCTCGATCTCCTGGCCGATGCGCACGAACGCGATATCCTGCTCGAAGATCTGGGCCTTCAGCCACATCGTCGAAAGGTCGGCGATGGTATACAGCGCCTCGCCGGAATCGGCCCTGACATATTGTCCCGGCCCGACCTTGCGCGAGATGATGGTGCCGTCGATCGGCGCGGTAATCCGGGTGACGCGGCTGAGAACGCCCTGCTGCTCGAGTGTCGCAATTTCCGCATCGGTGCGGCCGAGGATGCGCAGGCGGATGCGGACGGCTTCGAACGCCGTGTCGGTCGATCGCATGTCACTCTCGGCGGCGGCGAGTTGCGCCTCGGCCTGCTGCAGTTCCTTGAACGGGGCAGCCTTGCCCTCATAGAGATCGCGGACGCGCTTCTCGACGATCTGCGCCAGGTCGAGCTGGGAGCGCGCCTTGTTTCTGGCGGCCTGAGCGGCGATGAATTCGTTCTGCGGCGTGACCTGCTCGGGGCTGTCGATTTCCAGCAGCGCATCGCCGCGCCTGACCCGGTCGCCGACCTTGGCGATCAGGCGGATGACCCGGCCGGAGAAAGGCGCCAGAACGATGGTGCTGGCGTCTTCATTGAACCCGATCTGACCGATCGCCGATCTCTGCACGCGGAAGGTATGGGGATCGACCTTCACCACCTCAAGCTGGTGCATCTGATCGGTGACGACGCGCACATAATCGCTGCCCTTCGTCGTGCCTTCGGCCGCCGCAAACGACGTCGTCAGCGCCATGCCAAACAGCATTGCGATCAGGCGATACGTTGTGGCAGCGATCGACCAGGCCATGAACGATAGCCCTCCCTATAGATAACCGGCTGTTTTCGCCGATAGCGCGTTCCAGCCGCCCGCTGGCGTCGCAACAATTCCTTTTCGCGCTGCAGCACGATTGGGGTTGTTGGCCTTTCGTTTCAATTCAAGTGGCGGCATAGCGGACGTCGCAGCAATTCGCCAGTGGCAAAACGGAGTGATGGAAGCAACATGACAAGACCGTGTCAGAACGTTCTTAAAAACGTCGTTTGCGAGCGCCTCCGGCAAAGGCTAAAAAAGCGCCGGGATGCTTCGGCTGCCGCCGAATGCCTCCCCCCAAGGGGCAAATGCTAGTGGAAATTGGCAACAAACTTCGAACGCTCAACCATCAACGGCTGGCCGTTGGCGTGGCCTTGCTGGCGCTTGGTGTGTCTGCCGTTGCTGGACTGCTCTATCCAAGGAATGCGCTGGTTGGTCATTCCGACGTGTCGAGCCAGGACCGCAAGGGATTGCAGCGCTACACCCCGACCCAGGCCGAATGGGCCAGCCTGACCATCCAGCCGGTGACCGAGCGCGCCTTCCGGGCGGAGCATGTGACCGAAGGCAGGATCGCGGTCGATGAGGATCGCTCGACGCCGGTGTTTTCGCCCTATGCGGGCCGGGTTACCAAATTGCTGGCGCGGCCGGGCGACAGCGTCACGCAGGGACAGCCGCTATTCGTGATCGAGGCCGCCGAAAACGTGCAGGCGCAGAACGATTTCATTGCCGCCATCAGCGCGTCCAACAAGGCCAAATCGGCGCTCGATTTCGCGCAACTGCAAGACAAGCGCACCAGGGATCTGTTCGATGGCAAGGCGGTCCCGCTGAAGGAATATCAGCAGAGCCAGGCCAGCCTGATCCAGGCGCACAACGATCTGCGCTCGACGGAAACGGCGCTGGAAGCGGCGCGCAACAAATTGCGGATCCTTGGTCTGACCGACGAGGCGATATCGGCCTTTCAGGAAAAAGGCCGCATCAATCCGGAAATGACGGTCTTCGCCCCGATCGCGGGAACCGTGGTCCAGCGCAAGATCGGCCCCGGCCAATACGTCAACGCCGGCGCCAGCGATCCGGTGTTCGTGATAGGCGATCTTTCCACCGTCTGGCTCACCGCCTTCGTCCGGGAGACCGAAGCTTCCGCGGTGGCGGTGGGGCAGGAATTGACATTCAACCTGCTGGCATTGCCCGGCCGCGTACTTACCGGCCGCGTCAACTACGTCGCGGCGGCGATCGATCCCGCCACCCGCCGGCTGCTGGTGCGCTCCACCGTGGATAACAGCGGCGGACAATTGAAACCGGAAATGTTCGCTACCGTGACGATTTACGAGCCCGGCGACCAGCCGTCGGTTGGCGTTCCGAAGCAGGCCCTGATCTACGAAGGCGACCAGGCCCGGATATGGGTCGCGCACGAGGACAAGTCGATCGAACTCCGTCAGATCAAGACCGGCCCTACAAGGGGCGACTTGGTCGAGGTTCTCGGCAATTTGAGACCGGGGGAGCAGATCGTTACAAATGGCAGCCGGCTCATCGACCTGGCGTCCGGCAGCTGATGCCGAAGGGATGCGGCTGGTCCTAGTGAACCGTCCTGGGTTGGCGATCCATCTGATCGGCGAGCGAAACAGCCGCATAGAGCCGATAGAGTTCGGCTTCCAGATGCTCATTGACCAGCAACAGAGCCTCGAGCGCTCCGTGCAAGTTGCCATCGCAGGATGCGATGATTTTCTCGATAACGATGTCGGTTCGTTTGGCAGCCATGTGCAATCCCCTGCTACGCTTACTAGCCCGCTAGAGAGAGAGGGATTGGGGCGGAATTCTGCGCCCGGGAAGATCATTTGGTGAGCCCGTAGAACTACGGGGGCGCTGGATTGCCGGAACGCAAAGCCAGCATTGGTGGCCGCCGCCTGATCCACGATCGTCAGGGTTGAATCGTGAAGCCGCCCGCAAGGCGCGGCTTTTGCGTCGATCGCCTCGAGGCCCGTCCTAGCCGGCCGGCAGCAGCAGCTCGGCGAGCCGCCGCCGGTGATGGGTCGCGTCGCCGAAGGCATATTGCAGCCAGAGCGCGCGGCGCAGATAGAGCTGCGCGTCGCAATCATAGGTGAAGCCGAAGCCGCCGTGAAACTGCACGGCCCGGTCGCCGGCGTAAACGAAACTGTCTCCTGCCTCGACTTTCGCCATCCGCAGCGCGACCTCGGCGTCCTCGCCGGCGGCGAGCAGGGAAGCTGCGTGATAGACGTGCGAGCGCGTGCGCTCCAGTCCGACCAGGATCTCGGCGCAGGTATGCTTGAGCGACTGATAGCTGCCGATCTTTCGCCCGAACGCCGATCGCGTGTTGAGATATTCGACGGTCGTCTCCAGCGCGCCGGCAATGCCGCCGGCGGCCTCGGCCGCGGCGAACAGCAGCGCAGCGTCGCTGATGGCCCTGAGTGCGGCGCGCGCCTTGTCGCCGGTGATCAGGGAAGAGGCGGGAACGCTGACGCCGTCGAACTCGAGGCGCCAGGCGCGGCGGGTCTCGTCGATCACCGTCTCGCGTGTCCTGCGCTCGCGCGGCAGATCGGCGGCCTTCACGATTGCGAGCGCCGGCGCGCCATCCAGCGCAACCGACACCAGAACGAAGTCCGCCACCGCAGCGTCGCAGACCAGCGTCTTGGCGCCGCTCAACCGCGCCGCATCGACTGCGATCACGGCTTGGCTCTCCAGATGTTCGAGGTTCCAGTCGCCGTCGCCTTCGAACAACGCCACCGTGCCGACCGCACCATTGCAGATCTTCGGCAGCATCTCGCGCTGCTGTTGCTCGCTGCCGCCGGCCAACAGCGCCTGTATGAACAGCTGCGTGGAGATCAACGGCGTGCCGGCGAGGTGACGGCCCATCGGCTCGATGATCACCGTGACATCCGCAAGCGAGAGCCCGCTGCCGCCGAAACGCTCCGGCACCGCAATGCCGAGCCAGCCGAGCTCGGCGATCTCGCCCCAGAGTTCGCGGTCGAACCCGGACTCCGAGGCGATCTGCCGGCGCACGGTCGTGATCGAGCTTTTCTCGCGGAAGAAACTGGTCGCGATGTCGAGCAGCATGGCCTGCTCGTCGGTGAAGGTGATGGTGTTGCTCAGTTGCGCCATCGCATCAATCCTTATCAATCCTTGGGCAGGCCGAGCACGCGCTCGCCAACGATGTTGGCCTGGATCTGGCTGGTGCCGCCGCCGATCGTGGAAGAGAACGCGTTGAAATAGCCGCGCTGCCACTTGCCGCCGTCGATCGCGCTGCTGTCGCCGACGAAACGCACGGCGTTCGCTCCCTGCAGCGACAGCGCGAACTGCATCAATCGCCGCCGGTGCTCGCTGACGCGCAGCTTGACGGAAAGCCCGATCGCGTTCGGCCGCTCGCTGCACAACGCCGCGATCTCGCCGCGTTTGGCGCACAGCCGGTCGCCCTGGTCTTCGATCATGAAGCGGACGATCTGGTCGCGGATCGCGGGATCCTGCAGCGCCGGGGCGCCGTCGCGTCGGGAGCGGCGCGCCAGCTCGACGACGTCATTGAGGCCGGGCGCGACCCGGCTGATGCCGCCGGCCTGTCCGCCGGTGACGCCACGCTCGAAGGTCAGCGTCAGCATCGCGATCTTCCAGCCTTCGCCTTCCTTCCCCATCAGGCACTCGGCCGGAATGCGCGCATCGGTGAAAAAGGTCTGGGTGAAGCCGTATTCGCCGGTCAGCTTCTTGATCGGCCGCGGCTCGATGCCCGGCGTCTGCATCGGCACCAGGAAGAACGAGAGGCCGTCGTAGCGCGGCTTCTGCGGATTGGTCCGCGCCAGCAGGATCATGTATTTGGCGTAGCTGCCGAGGCTGGTCCAGATCTTCGAACCGTTCAGCACGTAGTCGTTGCCGTCGCGTTTGGCCGCGAGCTGGCTGTTGGCGAGGTCGGAGCCCTGGTCCGGCTCGGAAAATCCCTGGCACCAGATGTCGTCGGCGTTGAGGATGCCCTTGATGTAGCGCTTCTTCGCCTCTTCGGTGCCCATCGCCAGGATCAGCGGGCCGGCCCAGTTGAGGCCGATGGTGTTGGGCACGAACGGCACCTTCTGCCGCGCCATCTCGGCGTTGACGATGTCCTGATAGATTTGCGGCTTGCCGCCGCCGCCATATTCGCGCGGCCAGGCCATGCCGAGGTAGCCGGCATCATAGATCTTGCGTTGCCAGTTGCGCAGGAATTCGAACTGCGCGTCGGAGCCGACTTCCATGAAGGATTCGGGCAGCAGGAAATCCGGTTCCGGCGGCCGGTTGTCGCGAAACCACGCCTCTACCGTGCGGCGGAATTCGTCAAGCTCGCTCATCTGTCGTTGCCTCCCGGCACTTTTCTTTTTCTTCGTACCAACGTCCGATAACGGGACTTTCGACCCGGCGCAATCGCAACCGGCGAAACTCGCGCCGCCGGCGGGAAAAACCGGACCGCGGCGCTTCCGTATCCCGGCTGGTGCTGCTAGCGTTCATTCCCCAAAGACAATCAAGCGCCGGCGGCTTCGATCGTTCGGCGAACATCGGGAGGCAAGAAGCGGTATGTTTTCGCATGTGATGATCGGCACCAACGACCTGGAAAAGGCCAAGTCGTTCTATGACGCCTTGCTCGGCACCCTCGGCGTTCCACCCGGACGGGTCGACCGCCATCGCGTTTTCTACCGCACCAAGACCGGCGTGTTCTCGGTGTCGCTGCCGATCGACGGCAAGCCTGCAACCCACGCCAATGGCGGCACCATCGGTTTTGCCGCCAGCTCGCCCGAGCAGGCCGACGCCTTCCACGCGGCCGGTATCGCCAATGGCGGCAAGACCTGCGAGGACCCGCCGGGCGTGCGCGAAGGCCCCGCCGGCAAACTCTATCTCGCCTATTTGCGCGATCTCGACGGCAACAAGATCTGCGCCATGCACCGGATCGGTTGATCCGGCGCGTCCGTATCCTGCGGCAACAAGGGTGGGCACAGCGCAAGCGCGTTCTTGCCTACCCTGCAACGCCTACGCCGCCAGCCGCTCCAGCAGGTCGTGCACGACGCCTTCCAGCAGATCGTGCTTGTATGCCGTCATCGGCAGCGGCCTGGCGCCGGATGTCGCCTGCCTTGCCGCCTCCGCGATCGCAGCCGCAGTCGCCGGCTTGCCCTGCAGGGCGGCCTCCGCCGCTGCGAGGCGAAGCGGGACCGGCGCGATGCCGCCGGCACTGATGCGGATAAACTGGAACGCGCCGCCGGCGACGACGGCGCGGGCACATACTTCGGCCAGCGGCCACTCCGCATGGCTGCGGCTGATGGCGCGCTTGTAGAACGCGCGTTCGCCGCGGACCGGCGGCGGCAGCTCGACGTTACGGATCATTTCGCCCGGCGCGAGGGCATGATCGGCAGCGCCATTGGAGCCGTCCCCCAATAGATCAGCGATCGAAAGCCCGTTTCTCCGATCGGTGACGATCCTGGCGTCATAGGCGAGCAGGGCCGCCGCCATGGTCGAGGGATGCGGCGCCACGCAGGGGCCGAGATCGAAGGCGACGCCGTAGAGATGATTGCCCGATCGGGCCGGGCAACCGCTGCCGCCCTTCTTGAGGCAGGCGATATGCGGATCGCGAAAATACCAGCAGCGCGAGCGCTGGGCGAGATTGCCGCCGAGCGTGGCGAGGTGGCGGATCTGCGGCGTGGCAAGACCAAGCGCGGCAGCCGCGATGCCCGGACAGGCCTGCGCAAGCCGGGCGTCGGCGGCGATCGCGGCGATGGTGGTGAAGGCGCCGATGCGCGCGGCGCCGTCGGCGCCCCATGCGACGCCGATGGTGTCGGCCGAGGGGGCAATATCGATCAGCGGTCCGGTCGAGACGCCGCTGCGCCGCCGTTCGGAAAGGTCGGTGCCGGCGGCGCGGAATTCGGCCGCGCCTGAGACGGTCATGGTTGCGGTCGTCATGCTGCGGCCCTCCCTTTCAATGCGGCGATCAGACGATCGGGCCGGATCGGAATCTCCGTCAGCCGGACGCCGGTGGCGTTGCGGATGGCGTTGGCCAGCGCCGGCGAGGTCGGCACGGTGGCGACCTCGCCGATGCCGACGCTGCCGCCGAGCACATGGTCGAAGCCATGCTCGTCGAAGTGCACGTCGATCCCGGGCGTGTCTGATATCCCGGGGATGCGGTAGTCCTCCATCCCCGCGCTGAGGATGTCGCCGCTGCGCGGATCGGTCTCGCGCGCTTCATAGAGCGCATAGCCGAGGCCCTGGATCACCGAGCCCGCCGCCTGGCTGCGCGCCAGCGCCGGTGCTGCGATCCTGCCGACAGCAATGCCGGTGTGGACGTTGAGCACGCGGACATGGCCGAGCCAGGTGTCGACTTCCACCTCGATCACCTGCACCGAACTCGGAACGCCGGCGCCAACCACGATGTTGGAAAAGCGCCGCATCATCCAGCCGAATATCAGGCCCATGAAGCCCGCGTCCTTCAGCGGCGAGCGCACCCCGGGAGACTTCGGCCTGGAATCTTCGGGGCGCACCGCCGAGGCGCTGAGATCGGGCGCGGCCGCGATCATTTCCCGCCACGGTGCGTTGGAGCCGCGGACCGGCTTGCGCGTCGCACTGCGCTCGATCGCTTCCTTCAGCTTCTGCACCGCGAGCAGCGTCGGCGGAATGACGGAAGCCGTCGAGCGGCTGCCGCCGGCGCCGGGGCCTTCGGGCAGATTGGAATCGCCGATTCTAACCTCGACCTCGTGCGGCTCGAGCCCGAACGCATCCGCGACCGTATTGGCGATCACGGTGCGGCTGCCCTGGCCGATGTCCTGCGTCGACGTGCTGGCGACGATGCGCCCGCTTTTGACCGCGACCTCGATCCTCACGCCGGGCTGCCAGAGATAAAGCCAGTAGCCGCTGGCGACGCCGACGCCGCGGCGATAGCGGCCGGTCTGCGGCGCCGCGCGCTTATTGCCGCGCCAGACGTCGAGCTCGGCCGCCCAATCATAAAGACGCTGGCGATTCGGATTCGGATCCCAGCGTTGGCGCAATGCGATCGGATCGACCTTCATCCGCAACGCCGCCTCATCAATCGCCTGTTCCAGCGCGAACGCCATCGGCGGTCCGCCGGGGCCGCGGAACGGCGCGCCGGGCGGCAGGTTGCTGACGACGTCGTAATCGGAAAGCGCCTTGGCCTCCGCCGGATAGATCAGGCGGGCGAGTGCTGCCATCGTCGAATTGGTCGCCGCACCCGTATCGGCATAGGCGGTGAGCGACAGCGCCTTGAGGCCGCCTTGCTCGGAGGGCAGCAACGCGATCTTCAGTTCCGCCGCCGGCCGGTAGCCGGTGACGGAGAGTTCTTCGTGGCGGTCATAGGCGATCCTGACCGGCGCCTTGGCCTCGCGCGCCAGCTCGATCGCCGCAATGGTTTCGGTGCCGAGGCTCGCCTTCGACCCGAACCCGCCGCCGACATGATCGGCGATGACGCGGACCTTGTCGTTTGAGAGCTTGTAGCGTTTGGCGATCATCTCCATCAGATGGAATACCGCTTGCGTGGAGACGTGCACGGTGAGGCTGTCGCCGTCGAAACGCGCGACGGCGGCGTGTGGCTCGAGGCAGGCATGCGACTGCGTGCCGGTGCGGAAAGTCGCTTCGACCAGCAGCGGGTTCTCGTCCTCGCGCGCGGCCGCGATCCAGCTCCGCGCCTTGCCGGCCTTGTTCGAGAACGCAGCGGACGGTCCGCGGACGTTGCCGTTCCAGGGCGCCGGCGCCGGCGTTCCTTCCGAAACATTGCCGGCTTTCTTGCGGGCCGATTTTTCGAACACCACCGGCGCGCCGCTCTTGCGCGCGGCATCGAGCCCGATCACCGACGGCAGCGCTTCGCTCTTGAGCCGGATGGCGGCGATGGCGGCCAGCGCGGTCCTGCGATCCTTTGCGGCGACCGCGGCGATGGGAGCGCCGACATAGCGGACGATGCGGTCGTCGCCGAGCAGCGAAACCGCCGCGCTGACGCCTGCAAGCGCGCGCGCCGGCGCGAGATCGAGTTCGGCGATGCGGGCATGCGCGAGCTGCGAGCGGAGGATGACGCCTTGCTGCTGCCCGTCATGGCGGATATCGACGGTGTATTTGGCTGTTCCCGTCACCTTGGCGTGCGCCTCGACGCGGGGCGAAGCGAATTCACGGCCGTCGAACTGGCCCATGCAGGCCGCGGCCACCGCGTCGAAAATGCCTTCATAGGCGCCGCAGCGGCACAGATGCCCCGACAGCGCCGCGCCGATTTCCTCGCGCGACGGCTCCGCGGTTCCCTTCGCCGCGCGCCAGCGGTCGCAAAACGCGGCGGCCTCGACGATGAAGCCCGGCGTGCAGAACCCGCATTGCAGGGCGTCATACGCCATGAAGGCTTTCTGCACCGGGTGCAGCGTGCCTGCGCCGATCGCCTCCACCGTCGTCACCGCCTTGCCCGCCGCTGATCGCGCCGGCATCAGGCAGCTTGCGACCGGCGCGCCGTCCACCAGCACGGTGCAGGCGCCGCAAACCCCGGACCCGCACACCAGCTTGGTGCCGGTGAGATCGAGTTCATTCCTGATGACGTCGACCAGCAGCGCGTCGGGATTGTCGGGCAGGGGAGCGAGGCGGCCGTTGATGGTCATGGTGCTCATGTTCGACCTCCAGGTTTTTTCGGCGTGGGTTTTTTCGGAAGGAGTTTCCTTGGCAGCACTTTCTTCGCGGCGGGTTTTGCCGGCCGCGATTTCGGCGAGGACACGACGGCGCCGGCGATCAGCGTCCGCGTCATCACGGTGAGATCGCGCAAGAAAGCGTCGGCCGGCTGCATCCCGGGGTTGGCGGATTTGGCACCGTTGATCGCCATCTCGACGCAGCGGGCAAGCCCCTCGGGCGTCATGTCCTTGGCCAGCGCGAGGCGCTGCCTGCGGCAGATCCGTTCGATCGTCGCCGCGCCCTGCGCGGCGTAAAGCCCGGCATATTTCTGATAGAGATCGCGCGCCTGCAAGAGGTGTTCGGAAAACAGCTCCTCGATATGCGGCGAACCGTCGAACGAGGCGATGAACTGCTGCAATCGGGCGCTGACCCCGGCGACGAGAACGTCGGCAAGGCTGCCGCCGGCCTTTTCCGCGGCGTTTACCGCCGCGATCTCGGCAGCCAGCGCATCCTCATGCACCCGCTCGATCACGGCGCGGAACAGCGCTTCCCTGGACTTGAAATGGTGATAGAGCGCCTGCCGCGTCAGCCCCGCGGCCTCGGCGGCCTGCTCGATCGACGAGCGCCGGAACCCGTGCCGGCGGAACACGGCCATGGCGGCGTCGAGAATGCGGTCGCGCGGCTTCATTTGACGATTTTGACAAGATGAGACGAAGTGTCAAATAACGGATTTGTGTAGCTGGCGACAGTCGGGATCCAGCGCATTATTAGGTAATACTAATGTAATGAAGACTGATAGGTCGAGCATCACGCAGAGGTGACTTGCTTGTCGCTGCTCGCCTGAAGCAGAAAGCGCGAATGTACGGGCACCACCCCATCGATTCCAAGCGCGGAATGCCGAGTCGGTCAAAGGGCTTGTGGCGTTCCTTGCTTGCGCTGTTGTGTATCTTGGGGATGTTTGCATCGTTCCTTCAGCCCGCCCTCGCGCGCGCGCCCTCAAAGGCCGCATCAGCGGCCTTCCTGCAGAGTCATTCGGTCAAGGGCGACAAACCCTGCCAACGGGCGGCGCTCGGCGCCCTGGGCATGTCGTGCAGCGTCGGCACCCTGGTTGGGTTGGAGATCAAGGCTTCCACGGTGATGGAAGCCCTGCATGGCAAGGCCGGCGTGGTGCCGTTCGCTGACAAGCTGCTCCATGTGCAATGGCTTGCCGCTCCCCAGTTCCGGCCTCCGCGGATCGGCGCATAAGGTCAGCTTCGCGCTGACGTCATCATTGCGTCCATAGATACCTTCGGAGACTTCTCATGACATCGCCGTTAGCCGCACTCCGTGCGGCGGCGCATCCGTGCCTGCGCGCTCTTTGCGCCTCCGGATTGACCGCTCTGCTGGCAGCCTGCAATCAGGCAACGCTCCAGCAGGCGTCGTATGCGCCGCCCCGTCAGCCACAGTACCCCGCACTTGCAGACAACGCGTTCAAAATTCCGGCGATCGACGCTGGAACGATCGACCCGAAATACGTCAAACAACGCGTCCGCTACGTGGCCCAGCATCCGCCCGGCACTATCGTCGTCGATCCCTATGCCAGGTTTCTCTATCTCGTGCAGGATGGCGGCTTTGCAATGCGTTACGGGGTAGGTGTGGGCCGCGACGGCTTTGGATGGTCCGGAACAGCGGACGTTCGCCGCAAGGCGCAGTGGCCGACATGGACGCCGCCATCATCCATGATTGCCCGGCAGCCCGAACTGAAGAAGTACAGCGCAGGTATGGGCGCAGGGATCGAGAATCCGCTCGGTGCACGTGCGCTGTACCTGTTCCAGAACGGCAAGGACACGCTGTTTCGCATTCACGGCACCAACGAGCCTGCAAGCATTGGCAAGAATGTCTCAAGCGGATGCATCCGGCTTTTGAATCAGGACGTGATCGATCTCTTCGATCGTGTGCCGGTCGGGTCCAGGGTCGTTGTTCTCTCGGAACAGGAAGCGCGTGCGGCCTCCTCGATGGAGGCCAATCTCCGTACCCGAGCCGAGGTGTCGAGATGATGCGTCTCCTACTCCGCGCGATGGCCGCGCTCACTTTGATATCCGCGGTCGCCGCTGCGCAGGGCGGGTCCTTCGCGCAAGCGTCAGCCGAGAAGCCTGATATCAAAGCCGACCTTCTGACAGGGAACTCCGAAGCAGGCGGTCGGGAGCTTTGGATCGGTGTCCGTCTGAACCTTGGTTCCGGCTGGAAAACCTACTGGAAATCCCCCGGGGACGCCGGCCTCCCCACTGAGTTCGATTGGTCCGGCTCGCAGAATATCGTCGACGCGGAGGTGAACTGGCCCGCGCCATCCAGGCTGTCGATCCTCGGATTCGAAACGATAGGGTACGCACAAGAAGTCCTGTTCCCGGTGAGGATCAAAGTTCGAGATCCAGGTGTCGAGACGCGGATCCGCCTGAAGCTCGCGATCTACGCCTGCGGCACAATCTGTGTTCGGGAGGAGCGCACGCTCGCTGCCACGATCCGGCCGGGCGCCAGCGGTGACTCCCCGACAATCATCGATGCATGGCGATCCAGGGTGCCGCTCGCCACGTCCATTGTGCTGTCGGTTCTCTCGATCGAGCGGTCTCTAACCGGGCCGGCATCGCTGCGGATCGAGGTCCAGTCGGCCAGGCCGCTCCTTGAGCCAGATGTCTTCGTCGAGAGCGATCCGCCGGTCAGCGGGGACAAGCCGATCATAACATTCGATCAAGGCAATCGGGCGACCCTGATCGTAAACCTGCCTGGCGAGACCGCCGAGAGCCTTCGCACGCGCCCGGTGATCGCCACCGTTGTGTCTGACGATGCAGCCGTGTTGGCGGTGTCACCCGCGCCGCTGGCAAACACCGGAGCAACAAATGGTTCAGGGGCTCCGCGGCCAGCGCTGGATGCTCCGGGCAGCATGCTCGCTTTAATCGGAATAGCGCTTGCCGGCGGGTTCATTCTGAACCTGATGCCCTGCGTGTTTCCGGTGCTGTCACTGAAACTCCTTTCGTTCGTTCACGGTAGCACCGGCGATCGTGGCCGGGTTCGCAAGGGATTTGCGGCTTCGGCCGCCGGCATCGTGGTGTCCTTTCTGCTGCTGGCGGGCACGCTTGCCGGCATGAAATGGGCCGGCGCCAGCGTCGGATGGGGCATCCAGTTTCAGCAGCCGCTGTTTCTTGGCGGCATGGCAGTTGTCCTGTCCCTGTTCGCAGCGAGCCAGTTCGGGCTGTTTCACCTCGCGGTATCCTCGGGCTTTCTTACCTGGGCAGGTGGCCTCGCGGGCGGCACATCGGCGACATCGCATTTTATGAGCGGCTTCGTGGCGACGCTGCTCGCAACTCCTTGCTCGGCGCCGCTGGTCGGAACCGCCGTGGGTTTCGCGCTGTCGCAGGGAGCCGCCGAGATATTTGCGATATTTACTGCTCTCGGCATCGGCATGGCGTCGCCTTATCTGGTCGTGGCGGCTTTTCCCGCGCTGACAAGCGCCATCCCGCGGCCTGGGCCCTGGCTGGCCCATGTCAAACGACTCTTTGGCGTGGCGCTCCTGGCGACGGCGGGCTGGTTGTTGCTGGTGCTTGGCGAAGTGTCCGGGCGATTGCCCGCGATTTCCCTGGGCGCTGCCTTGGCCCTGGGATTCGTCATCTTCGGTCTGTCGAAGGGCTTCGTTGCAAGAAAAATGGCGGTAGCGACTGCGACGATCGCGATCATTGTCGTCGCGCTTGCTGCCATGGCGCCGCGGTCGCAAACGCAGGACCGGATTCCGATACCCTGGCGCTCGTTTTCTAGCAACGAACTGCGAATGCTGGTCGGCGCCGGGCGCACCGTGTTCGTCGACGTCACGGCGGATTGGTGCATCACCTGCAAAATCAACAAGGCTCTCGTCATCGACAGGCAGGAGGTTGCAGGACGGTTGTCTGCGGATGTCGTGCCGATGCGGGCCGACTGGACAAAGCCGGACGACGAAATCGCAGGGTTCATGCGTGAGCACGGGCGCTTCGGTATCCCGTTCAACATCGTCTTCGGCCCCGCAGCCCCCGATGGCATCGCCCTTCCGGAAATCCTCTCAACCTCGACTGTATCGGCAGCGTTCAACGAAGCCGCGGCAGCCTCGAATAACCCTCAACAGAAACAGGTCACACCATGAAGAAATCCACCATCGCCGCCGTTGCCGCATTCACGCTGTCGCTTGGAGCGATCATCAGCTTTGTGCCGGGAGCACAGGGCGAGAGCGCGGACGCCTTCAGGGAAAGCGTGCTCCGTGACCCGGATGTCCCGTCGATCGGAAATCCACAGGGTGATATCACCATCGTTGAATACTTCGACTATCAGTGTCCCTACTGCAAGAAAGTCGCCCCCGAATTGGTCAAGCTCGCCAGGGAGGATGGCAAACTGCGCATCGTGATGAAGGACTGGCCCATCTTTGGCGGAGCCTCGCAGTATGCGGCCAAGATGGTTCTCGCGGCCAAATACCAGAACAAGTACCACGAGGCACACGCGGCACTGATCGGGGCCAGCGCGAAACTGAGCGAAGACGTGGTTCAAAAACTGCTTGGAGAGGCCGGTATTGATGTAGATCGCGCGACCGGGGACATGGAAACGCACAAGCCGGCAATAGAGGCTCTGTTGCTCCGCAACAATGCGCAAGCCGAGGCATTTGGATTTCAAGGGACGCCTGCGTTCATTATCGGCACATTCAGGGTACCTGGGGTCCTGGATGCAGCCGGCTTCAAGCAGGCCATCGCCGATGCACGGACGGCTGCGCGCAAGAAGAAATAGAGCATCGCGGAAGGGCAGTGGCCAGGAGGCAAATCTCGCCGCGGCGCCGGCGCCGCCCGCTACCGAGTAGGCAGCGGGTTACGCCGGAACCGGTCTTCGGCCGCGCCTTTGCACTGATCCGGAAGAGCAATGGCAGCGCGGCCATGGCGCAGGCGAATATGCGCCGTGTGGTGATGCAATCGCCGGGCAAAGGGGCGGTTGATCCCGTGCCACAATGCCTTGAGGATCGAGCGCAGCGACGCGTCAGTCCGTTCGGGAATTCGAGCAGGCCAACAAGCTCGCCTCCACGGGCGAGCGGAGCAGCAGCCAGACTCTCCTGGCCACGGTCATGCTTCTCGCGGCCGGCCGGGGCGCGCCGGCTCCACCGGTCGGCGTCCTGGCGGCTCTGGTTCCTCAGCTCTGGTCGATGCTGCAAATTGCGAGCGATGGAATGTTGCGGCCGCTTCGTGTCCCCGCGTCACTCGGCCTAACGCCTGGCAAAACTCAAATTGCACAGCCGGTTTTCATTGCGTTTTCCGGCGCCCGACGAGCCATCAAACTGCGCCGTGACCGTATAACCGTAGGGTGAACCAGCCTTGGCGTGACCAAGAGTAGCCGCAGGGCTTGCTGTAAGACCCTTCGCAACCAAGGTGGCCTTGCCGTCCGTTCCGATCTTTCCGTCAATGGCGAGCCAGCCGGGCGTTCCGCGTGTCAGCTCCTCGGCGTGAAACGTGCTGTCCTTGACAGCCGCGATCATGAATTTCGAGTAGGCGCCGACATTCCCCGTCTGCGGGCAGAGTATTTTCACATCCCACTCTCCATCGAACTTACCTGTTCCGGTCTTTGGATCGGATGGCAAAGGGGGTGCGAGTGCTGCTTTCTGCTTCAAGCCGTCGATCCGCGCCCTGGCGAGGTTGCTGAACGCGCATGTGGGGAATCTTGCGACGTGATCTTCATACGCCGTGACCGTGCCGATGACGTCGGCGGCTTTCCAGTGCGTCTCAGCCGCCGAGCAGAGGTTGGCTGGGGCGGATTGGGCCGGTGGCGTTACCGTGATCGAAACCGGTCCGTTCAGGTAGAATTTTCCAATGATCGATAGCGACAGTTCGGGAAGCTGTGATCTGCCACTGGTTTCATAGACGTCGGCGCTGATGTCGCGAAAGACCTCGCCAATTTCCTTCGGTTCCTCGATGCGCCTGACGAAGGCCGCGGTGTATGGGCTGTTGCGGCCGGTTCCATCGTCAGCCGTTTGCCCTGCCTGGGTCGAGAATGACACGATCGTGCCGAGAGGGGCGTCCATTTTTGATAACCCTTGCCTCACCGAGGCGCCTCTGGTCGGCCCAAGCGACCGCTTCAAGGCTTCCGGGAATGGATTGTCGCGGCAGGAATCCAGGACCAGGATCCGCAGGTTTTTGGCTTGCTGCAAATCATTCATAATATCGTCTACTCGGGTAAAGCGCTTTAGGTCCGCCTCATCATCCAGCTTGGCGTCGATTGGCATCAGATAGTTGACGCCATTGAATTGCATCGCATGGCCGCTGTAACAGAAGAGCGCAACGTCAGCGTTTCTTGCCGCACGCGAGAAACGGATCGCCGCGTCCTGCATTTCCAATTGGCCGAGATTGTTGGCCAGGATGACTTCAAAATTGGTTCGTTTGAGCGCAGCCGCCACATCCGCGGCGTCGTTTTCCGGATTGGTCAATCGCGCCTTGTGGGAGTAGGCGCCGTTGCCGATGACCAGGGCCACCCGTCTTTCGGCTGATGCCGGGCTGCACCCCAGCGCGCAGGCGAACAGCAGCAGCAGGCAAACCTTCCAAAATGTCTGCATCTCGACCCCTGATCGCATTCCGAGCAGATTATTCAACAATGCCGGAATCGCAAGAATCCTCAGTGAGGTTCGTCACAGTGCTCTGATGGCAGTGGGCGAAACTTCTTGCTCAGCCCGGGCGCTACGCGCCGCGGAGCCCCAATCTTTTTCGCCACTCAACTCAGTGGTGATGGGCTCCGGCTCAAGGCCGGGGCGACGAGGTGGAGTGAATCTCCCGCATGCGTGGGGGATGACGGTCTTGAGGTGGGGCTTCCTTGTTCCCGAAGCGTGCTTTGGCGTTCACCGGGGCGACGGGCAGGGCGGAATGCACGATCACTCCCGCTTGTTTTGATACCCCGCCAGGAAAATCCGCGTCGCGCTGCCGACTACTTCGGCGATGCGCTCGGCCGTCGGCGCCGGCGCTGCCTGAAACAGGAACGGCATGAACAGCGAGGCCTGGCACAGCTGCATGAACTGCGTCGCCGCGAGCTGGCAGTCCTCGATTTCGAGATCGCCGGATGCGACGTGAACCTCGAGATAGGCGGCGAGCCTGGTGATGGTGAGCGACACCACGTTGTCGTAGAAGCGCCGGCCGACCTCCGGCATCCGCTCGGCGATCGCCATCACCGTGCGCGTGGCCGATCCGCCGCCGGGCCGGCACAGCAACTGGATATAGGCCTGGCCGAAATCCATCAGCGTGGTGGTGACGTCCCGTTCGGGGTCGAAGTTGAATGCCACCTTGCCCTGCGCGAGCGATTCCTCCTCGACGATGGCTTCGAACAGCCGGCTCTTGTCGGCGAAGTAGACATAGAGCGTGCCCTTGGAGACGCCGGCCGAGCGGGCGATCTCGCCCATGCTGGCGCCGTCGAAGCCGAGATCCAGGAACACCCGGCGCGCGCCGTCGACAATCTGGCGCCGCTTCGAGGAGTCCTGCTCGTCGCCGACGGGGTGAAGGGGAGTGGGCTTCGCTGCAACCATTGGTTTAGCTTTTCCGGAAAGATTCCCGCCCCGATCAGGCCGGGGAGGGGAACCGCATTGTATGGTCTGGCGAATTACATACCTTGACCGAACCGTTCGGTCAATGTTACTTGAGGGGCTGGTGTGGCGGCAGGGCGGGTTTTGGCCTGCCCGCATCGCATCATTGCAGTTGGGGAGGCCTTGATGGCCGCAGCGAGAGACCAGGCCGCACGCATCCTTCGTCCCGAGCCGGACGCCAGGGAAGGTGAGTTTGCTCGCGACGCTTCCATGCCTCCCGCCGATCAGCCTCGTTCCCGCGTTGCGGAAGAGCCCGTCGCGCACCGTCCCGCGGAAGCGCCCGCGAGCCCGGCCACGACGAGTCCTGCCACCGCAAAGCCGGCCGGCGCGCTGGAAGCAGCAGCGCCGGCATCGGGCAGGCGCAAGCTGGTTCTGATGGGCGTGCTCGCGCTGCTTGCGCTCGCCGCGGCCGGCTACGGCGTCTATTTCGTCCTGGTCGGACGCTTCTACGTCTCGACCGACGACGCCTATGTGCGCGCCAACAACACCATGCTCGGCGCACGGGTGTCCGGCCACATCGCGGCGATCCTTCCCGGCGACAACGCCGTGGTGCGGACCGGCGATGTCATCTTCAAAATCGACGATGGCGATTATCGCATCGCGGTTGACGCCGCGCGTTCCAGGATCGCGACCCAGCAGGCCACCATCGACCGCATCGGCCGCCAGGTCACCGCACTGGAAAGCGCCGCCGAACAGTCCAAGGCGCAGCTCGCCTCGGCCGAAGCCGTGTTGAAGCGGGCCGGTCTCGATTTCGAGCGCCAGCAGGCGCTCTCCACCAAGGGCTTCGCCTCGCGCGCCACCTTCGAAGTGTCGGAAGCCGGGCGCGACCAGGGCGTGGCGGCGGTGAGGTCGGCGCAGGCCGCCTACGACGCGGCGCGCGACAATGTCGAGGTCACCAAGGCGCAGCAGGCCGAGGCCCGCGCGCAGCTCATGGAATTGCAGGCATCGCTCGCCAAGGCCCAGCGCGATCTCGACTTCACCAATGTGCGCGCGCCGGTCGACGGCACCTTCTCCAACCGTCTCGTCAACACCGGCGACTTCGTCCAGGCCGGACAGCGGCTCGGCAACCTGGTGCCGCTCAACGACGTCTTCATCGATGCCAATTACAAGGAGACGCAGCTCAAGCGCATCCGTCCGGGCCAGCCGGTCAGGATCTCGGTCGACGCCTACGGCCACCGCAAATTCGCGGGCTTCGTCGACAGCATCTCGCCCGCGGCAGGCTCGGTGTTCACGCTGCTGCCGCCGGACAACGCCACCGGCAATTTCACCAAGATCGTGCAGCGGCTGCCGGTGCGTATCCGCGTGCCGAAGGACGTCGCAAAACAGAACCTGTTGCGCGCGGGCATGTCGGTCTACACGACCGTCGATACCCGCGAGGGCGCCGTGGACGCCGACAGCGAGGCCGATCTCGATGCGCCGGCCATGGTTCATCCGAAATGATTTCTTTCGTCTCGGGCGGCTCGCCCGATCCGATCGAGCCCGCCCCTGACCCGGTTAGACCATGGCTGACGCCACCACCGCCCCGCCTTCGATGATGAGCGCCCCCGCGGTGCCGGACGAGCGCATCCCGCCGCGGCGGCTGTTTGCGTTTCTCATCATGGTGTTCGGGATGTTCATGTCGATCCTGGACATCCAGATCGTCTCGGCCTCGCTCGCCGAAATCCAGGCCGGCCTGTCGGCCAGCTCATCCGAAGTGTCGTGGGTCCAGACCTCGTATCTGATCGCCGAGGTGATCGCGATTCCCCTGTCCGGTTTCCTGTCGCGGGCATTCGGCACCAGGCTGTTGTTTGCGATTTCGGCCGCCGGCTTCACCATCGCGAGCTTCCTGTGCGGCTTCGCCACGACCATCGAACAGATGATCCTGTGGCGCGCGATCCAGGGCTTTCTCGGCGCCGGCATGATCCCGACCGTGTTCGCCTCGGCCTATACGGTGTTTCCGCGTGCGAAATTCTATATCGTCGGCCCGATCATCGGCCTGGTCGCCACGCTGGCGCCGACCGTAGGCCCGACGGTCGGCGGCATCATCACCGACTGGTTGTCCTGGCACTGGCTGTTCTTCATCAACATCGTGCCGGGCATCGGCATCACCGTCGGCGTGCTGGCGCTGGTCGATTTCGACCAACCGAACTTCAAGCTGCTGGAGCGGTTCGACTGGTGGGGCCTGATCTTCATGGCGGGCTTTCTCGGCTCGCTCGAATATGTGCTGGAGGAAGGCCCGCAATATGAGTGGCTGCAGGATACCTCGGTTGCGGTCTGCGCCACGATCTGCGCGGTCTCCGCGATCGCCTTCTTCTGGCGCGTGCTGACGGTCGACGAGCCGATCGTCGATATCAGGACGTTCGGCGACCGCAATTTCGGCATCGGCTGCCTGATCTCGTTCTGCGTCGGCATCGGCCTGTACGGCCTGACTTACATGTATCCGCGCTATCTCGCCGAGGTGCGCGGCTATAGCGCGCTGATGATCGGCGAGACCATGTTCGTGTCCGGCGCCGCCATGTTCCTGACCGCGCCGATCGTCGGCCGGCTGATGCAGCGGATCGACATGCGCGTGATCATCGCCATCGGCCTCGTCATCTTCGCGCTCGGTTCCTTTCAGATGACCTGGATCACCCGCGATTACGATTTCTACGAGCTCTTGGTGCCGCAGATCCTGCGCGGCGTCGGTATGATGTTCGCGATGGTGCCGACCAACACCATCTCGCTGGGGACGCTGGCGCCGGAGCGGGTGAAGAACGCCTCGGGCCTGTTCAACCTGACGCGCAACCTCGGCGGCGCGGTGGGCCTGGCGGTCATCAACTCGGTGCTGAACCAGCGCACCGACCTGCACATCGCGCGGCTGCACGAGAGGGTGACTTGGGGCAACGCCACCGCGACCGAAACCCTCAACATGTTCACCCAGCGCCTGCAGGGCATGGGCGACGCCTCGCTGATGGCGATGAAGCAACTGTCGCAGATCGTGCATCGCCAGGCCGTGGTGATGGGATTCGGCGACGCCTTCCTGATGCTGACGGTGTTCTATTTCGGTCTCACGGTGATGGTCGCATTTCTGAACAAGCCTGCCGGCGTTCTGTCGGAACCCGGGCATTGAGCGCGATCATGCGCTTGCCATGTTGCCAAAACCACAGGATGCATTTATAAGCAGCACATTGTCGCTCGAACCGGGGAGGATTTGCATGATTTCGATGTATTCGCAGATCGCGTCCTCGCGTCCGAAGCTTTTTCCGGATGCCCGCGTGGCCCTCTGAGGGCCAACTCCGCCAGCATCGATCGGGCCTGACCACCCGGTCCCGCTAACTTCCCCGTCTGTATCGACTTTTTTCAACGACGCGCGTTCGGCCCGATGCCGTCGCGCGCCAAAACGGAGCCGGCCCGCGCCCGCGCGCAGCCGGATGAGGCCGACCCCATGAAGGACTTAAGCCAGGGCTCGATCGTGAGCCACATCGCGGTGATGGCTCCGCAGATTTTCGTCGGCATGATCTTGATGATGCTGTGCGGGCTGATCGATTTGTATTTTGTCGCGGGCCTCGGTGACGCTGCGATTGCAGGCGTCGGCGCCGCAGGCAATGTCGGCTTCCTGATCAACGCGCTGACTCAAATTCTGAGCGTCGGCGCCGTGTCGCTGATTTCGCAGGCCGTCGGACGCAAGGACCGGGCCGATGCCAATCTGATATTCAATCAGTCGCTGGGGCTATCGGCGGCAGGGGCCCTGTTTACGATGGTTGCAGGATGCATGCTGGCGCGCAGCTACATGCGGTCGGTTGCCGTTGACGAGGCCGTGATCGAGGCGGGCACCACCTATCTGGTCTGGTTCGTGCCGGCGCTGGCGCTGCAATTTATCGCGCTGGTGATGGGCTCTGCGTTGCGCGGCACCGGCATCGTGCGTCCCACCGTGATCGTGCAGGCCGTCACGGTGATCATCAATATGCTGCTTGCGCCGATTCTGATCTCGGGCTGGGGCACAGGTCTGGCGTTGGGCGTTGCCGGCGCCGGTCTGGCGAGCACGGTCGCGGTCGCGATCGGCGTGGCGATGATGTGGATCTATTTCCACCGCTACGAGCACTACGTTGCCATCAACAGCGCGTTGTGGCGTCCGCAATTGGCGCAATGGAAGCGCATACTGGGCATCGGGCTGCCTGCCGGAGGCGAGTTCGCCATCATATTCCTCAATATGGCGGTGATCTATTTTGCGTTGCGGCATTTCGGCGCCGCGGCTCAGGCGGGCTTCAGCATTGGTTCGCGCCTGTTGGGCCTCATTCATATGCCGGGGATATCGATTGCCTTGGCGGCTGGTGCCATCGCCGGACAGAATTTTGGCGCTGGTAACGGTGAGCGTGTGAGAAGGACGTTCAAGACGGTCTTGCTATTGGTCACCGCTGTGATGATCGGCTTCACGATGATTGCGCAATGGCGGCCGGAGTTCTTCCTCGGCGGCTTTACCGAAGACGCCGCGACGATCGCGGTCGGCGCGCTGTTCCTTCGCATGGTCTCGCTGAACAATGTCGCGCAAGGGGTGAATTTCGTTTGCTCGAGCATGTTTCAGGGACTGGGCAACACCAGGCCGGTGCTGCTCAGCTCCGGCGCACGGCTGCTGACCAATACGCTGCCGCTGATCTGGCTGTCCGCGATGCCCGGTTTCCGGATCGAGCACGCCTGGTATTTGTCGATTGCCACGACCACGCTTCAGGCGGGGTTGAGTTTGTGGTTGCTGCGCCTGGAGTTCAGGAAGCGGCTGGGACCGGTACTGCAATGACTTCACCCGCGTTTCGGCCGCGGAATAGGGCTGCTGCGCCATTGCGGCGCGTCGACCGCTTGAGCTAGGTATGCGTGCGCCGTGTCGGGCGCGCCAGGGAACCGGGGATGATTGAAGCTGCAAGAAGAGAGCCCGGCCGGTCCAGGCTTGCGCTGGTCCTTCCCGCCCCGTTCAGCCCGGCGGCGTGGATCCTCAGCGTCGATCTGCTGACGGTGCTGATCGCGGTGCTGTTGCCGTGGTCGACCTCCGGCGTCGCGATTGCCGCGGTGCTCTGGCTCATCGCGCTTATTCCCGCCATCGAGCCGCGCGCCTTCTTGCGCTCACTGATGCGGCCGGTCTCCGCGCTGCCGATCGCGATCTTTGCGCTGGCGCTCGCCGGAACCCTGTGGTCGGAAGCAGCTTGGGGCGCGCGGCTCTATGCGGTCGGCCCCACCGCAAAACTGCTGGTGCTGCCGTTATTGCTCTATCATTTCGAACGCTCGTCTCGCGGCGTATGGGTTTTCATCGCCTTCCTCGTCTCCTGCACGCTTCTGATGCTGGTGTCCTGGGCGGTCGCTTTCGAGCCCAGCCTCACGCTCAAGCCCAGCGCCGAAATGCGGGGGATCTTCGTCAAGAACTACATCGATCAAAGCCAGGAATTCGCGCTGTGCGCGGTGGCGCTGGCCTATCCGATCATGACCTTGCTGCGAGCCAACCGGATCCGGCTTGCGGTGCTGCTCACGGCGGTCTCCCTCAGCCTGCTGGCGAACATGATGTTCGTCGTGGTTTCGCGCACCGCGCTGGTGACCATGCCGATCATGCTCGCGGTGTTCGCGTTGCTGCACTTGAAATGGCGCACCAGCCTCGCGATATCAGGCGCCGCTGTCGCCATCGTCGGCCTGGCGTGGACGGTGTCGCCTCAGTTGCAGTGGACCACCACGACGTTCCTGAGGGATTACCAGATCTACAAGGAGCTGGATCAGCCGACGTCGATCGGATTGCGGCTTGAATTCTGGCAGAAATCGCTGCGCTTCATCGCCGAGGCCCCGGTGATCGGGCATGGGACCGGATCGACGCGGGGGCTTTTCGAGCAGGCCGCGACCGGACCCAAGGTGCTTGCCGGCAGTCAGGTCGTCAGCAATCCGCACAATCAGACCCTGCACGTCGCGATCCAGTGGGGCGTGCTCGGGGTCATCGTGCTCTATGCGATGTGGTGGCGGCACTTGGTGCTGTTTCGCGGCGAGGGCCTGGCGGCATGGATCGGCCTGCTGGTGGTGGTGCAGAACGTCTTCACCTCGCTGTTCAATTCGCATTTGTTCGATTTTCACGAAGGCTGGATGTACGTGCTGGGCGTCGGCGTCGCCGGCGGCATGGTGCTGGGCGCGCGCCGCGATGCCGCAACCAGGGCCCCGGGTCAGCCCTGAGTAACCGGCGCCGGGCGGCTTCGGGTGCGCGTGCTGATCGCCACCGTCGCCACCACGGCCGCTGCGAACAGCAGGATCTGCAGCGTGATGGTCTCGTCGTTGAAGAACGCCGCCAGCGCGAAGGTGACGAACGGCTGCAGCAATTGCACCTGCGACACCCGCGCGATACCGCCCATCGCCATGCCGGCATTCCACGCGAAGAACCCGATCCATTGCGAGAACAGCGCGACGTAAAGCAGCGCCAGCCATGGTTTCAGGGCGATCTGGCCGATATCGGCGGGCATCGTCAGCGCCGCCGCCGGCAGCGAGATCGGCAGCGCCATCACCAGCACCCAGCTGATGACCTCCCAGCCCGGCATTTGCGCCGTCAGCCTGCCGGAGAAGGCGTAACCGATCGCGGATACGGCCACCGCCGCGAACAGAAAGAGGTCGCCGGCCGAGAACGCGCCGCCGCCCTGGCGCAACGCGAACGCAATCACCAGCGCAGCACCCGCCATCGCCGCGATCCAGAACAGCGGCCTTGGGCGCTCGTGGGTGATGACGACGGCGACCAGCGCGGTGGCGATCGGGAGAATCCCCAGCACCACCCCGCCATGCGAGGCGTCGACGGTCTGCACCCCGAGCGCCATCAGGAACGGAAAGGCGATGCTGACGCAAATCATCGCGATCGCCAGTTGCGGCCACAGCCGGCGCGGCGGCAACGGCCGGCGCAGCACGATCAAGAGCGCCAGCGAACACAATCCGGCAATCGCGGTGCGCAGCGCGGTCATGGCGAGCGGATCGATCGCGGAAACCGCGATGCGCGTCGCCGGCAGCGTGCCGCCGAAAATCGCCATGCCGACGAAGCCCAGCAGCAGGCCGAGATGTTCGCGCGACAGCGCAGGGGACGTGAGGGTGCGTGAGGTGGAGGACATGTGCGAGAGGTAGCGAGTTTGATGGCGCGCGTACAGCGCCCGGGCTTGCCCGCATGGCGGGCATGCATCGCGGCGATCGGCGGCGGCTAGCGCAGGCCCAGACTGCTCCAGACCCAGACTCCCATCGCCAGCAGCGCGCCGACAAACAGAACTGTAAGCGCGGCCGTACCCATCAGCGATTTCCGGATTTCTGACTGTCATTCCGGGGCGTGCGAAGCACGAACCTCAGATGCGCAATTGCGCATCGGGGAATCTCGAGATTCCGGGTCTGGTCCTACGGACCATCCCGGAATGACGGCTGCTGTGGGGTCGCAACATTTACACCGCGCTTCGGACGGGTACTATCGCAATCGACCCCGGTCCAACAACCCTGCTCGCAAATGGAAACAGCCCGATGAACGCTCCGTCCCCCAAGACTTTTCTCGTCTGCCACGGCGCGTGGTCGGCCGGATGGGCGTGGAAGAAGATGCATCCATTGATGGCCGCGGCAGGGCATCGCCTGCTGACGCCGACCTATACCGGCCTCGGCGAGCGCGCGCATCTGGCCAATCCGTCGATCGATCTCGAAACCCATGTTCAGGACGTCCTGAACGTCATCAAATATGAAGACCTGCGCGACATCGTGCTGGTCGGCCACAGCTATGGCGGCATGGTCGCAACCGGCGTCGCCGACCGCGCCCGCGACCGCGTCACGCAGCTGATCTATATCGACGCCTTCGTGCCCGATGACGGGCAATCGCTGCTCGACCTCAACGAAGTGGCGCGAGCGCCGATGACGGAACTTGCGAAATCCGGCGACGGCTGGCGGGTGCCGCCTAATCCGACACCGCCGGATACGCCGCAAGCCGATCTCGAATGGCTGACCGAGCGCCGCGTCAATATGCCGGTCAAATGCTTCGAGATGAAGCTCGAGCTGCATGGCGGCCCGCTGACGTTGCCCCGCAGCTACATCTACGCCACGCGGATCGCGCCGGCGGACACTTTCGGCCGGTTTGCGAAGCAGACCAAAAACGATCCCGCCTGGCGCTATCACGAGATCGACGCCAGCCATTCGCCTAACGTCACCGCGCCGGAAGCGCTGATGTCGCTGCTGCAGAAGATCGTCGCGGAGCAGAAGCCGTGAGGCAGATCCGGATCGGCGACATCACCGTCGACGCGGTGATCGAGCGCGAAGGCCCGTGGCGGCGGCCGCAGGATTTCTTCCCGGCCTATGACGACACCGTCTTCAAGCGCCATCTGCCTGACATGGAGCCGGTTCGACTACCGGTTCAAGCGGGATTGAGCTGCCGTGTCTCAGCGTCATTCCGGGGCGCGCAGCGAACCCGGAATCTCGAGATTCCGGGTTCGCTTCGCGTCGCCCCGGAATGACGGGTACAAAAATGGCGAGGGGTCCGGCGCCTTACGCCGAACCCCTCATTCTCAGCAGACGCGTTTTCTTCGAAAACGCTTCCGTTAGAAGCATCAGCCAGCCTGTAAGCCGGGTTCTGTAGGGCACCGCCTGCTTGCGCAAGCGGTACGTGACGGCCATTCCTCTGGGACAACGTTTGCACGTTGCCTCGAGCAACCTACCCGGACGGCGAGCCTGACATCGCCCTGCGGAGTTATCGCTTTGCAGCGAACATCCCGCGTTGCCGTCCCTATTCGGTCTTGCTCCCGGTGTGGTTTGCCATGCCGGTTCCGTTGCCGGACCCGCGGTGCGCTCTTACCGCACCTTTTCACCCTTACCTCCCCCTCCCTTAATCCCTCCCCCGCAAGCGGGGGAGGGTAGGGTGGGGGAAGGCGGTTCGTTCTCTGTGGCACTGTCCCTGGGGTCGCCCCCGCCGGACGTTATCCGGCACCGTATGTCGATGGAGCCCGGACTTTCCTCCCCCGCAGCCTTTCGACCGTAGCGGGAGCGGCCGTCCGGCCGACTGACACCCTTGTGATGGGGGCTCGAGGCCGTCGCGTCAAGCCGATAACGGCGACGCCGGCCCTGAAAATAAATTATCCTGAAGATGTCGTTTTGCGTTGTCGCCGTTCGACTGGGGGCCGGCGATCCAGCCGATCAAAAGGAGCTGACCCGATGCAGTAATCAGGCGCTGAGGAGGCAAATCGAATCGCGCTCGACAGCGACCGGGGTGTAGGGCGGATTGGCGTAGCGTAATCCGCCATCTTTGCTCCAGGCATGCCCTGCGCGGTGCCGCCGGTTACTTTGCATGGGGTTGTTTTCGATATTTTTGGTTTGGGGCTACCGCGCCGCGACCGCCTCGTAGATGTCTTCTTCCTGCGCGGTGTGCAGGCGGACCAGCGTCTCCACCGCCTCGATCAGGCGCTGGGCGTCGCGGACGAGATAGCGGTCGACCTTCTCCGACGGCAGGTCCTCGACGACGCGGGCGAGCAGGCGGGCGAGATGCAGGATCTCGCGGTGCGCGCGGCTCATTGCCGAGAGGCCGTGGCTTTCCCGCAAGACCGTGGCGAGCTGTGGATAGACGTGGCCCTCGTCGTCGCGCTCGTGGGCGACCACCTGGTCCTGAACCAGTTTGTTGGCCTCGGCGATGATGACGGCGGCGCGCTCCGGGCTGGCATCGTCGAGCTCGTCGACGATCGATCGCAGCCGGTCGAGGTTGCCGATCAGTTCGAGATGACTGCGATGCAGCTCGTGTCCGGCCGCAGCGGTCATGCTTCCGCCGGCGCGGCCGCGACCCGGGTTGAGGGCGCGCAGCGCATTGAGGATCACGGCAACATCGATCACCTCCTGGACGATGGCCGCCGGAACCGGCAGCAGCCAGCCTAAGGTCGCCGCCAGCATGGCGAGCGTCGACAGCGCCATGCCTGCGACGATGCTTTCGATGGCGATCCGCCGCGCGCGTTGCGCGATCTCGATCGCCTCGCCGACCCGGTCGAGCCGGTCGGCCAGGATCACCACGTCGGCGGCTTCCGACGAGGCGCTGGCGCCGCGGGCGCCGAGTGCGATCCCGACATCGGCCGCAGCCAGCGCCGGCGCGTCGTTGATGCCGTCGCCGACCATGATGGTCGGATTGAGCCGCTGCTCGGAGCGCACCGCGTCGACCTTGTCGGTGGGCACGCGCTCGGCCAGCACCGAGTCGAGATCGAGTGCTGCGCCGATCGCCTGCGCGGCGCCGGCGCGGTCGCCGGTGACCATGACGATGCGGGCAACGCCGGCCTCGCGCAGCAGCCGGATCGCCCGCGGCGTGTCGGAACGCAGTTCGTCGGCGAGCAGCAATGCGCCGATCGGCCGTCCCTCGACCGCGACGAAGACGATCAGCGCCGATCGCCACGAGGCGCGCCGGATCGCCCGCGTTGCCCATTCGGCGACCTGCGAGCTTGCAAGAATCATTTCGCGCGAACCCGCGCTCACGCGCCGTCCCTCGATCACGCCGTGCAGGCCCGAGCCCATGGCCTCCCTGACCTCTTCGGGCAGCTTGAGATGCAGGCCGCGCTCGGTGCCGGCCTGCACGATGGCGCCCGCGATCACATGATGCGACGCCTGTTCGAGCGAGGCGCCGAGCAGCAATACCTCTTCGGCGGTTTCACCCGGCGCCACTTCGACGGAAAGCAATCGCGCGCCGCCGACCGTCAGCGTCCCGGTCTTGTCGAACAGCACGGTGTGGGCGCGCGCCAGCGCCTCCAGCGGGCCGCCACCCTTGACCAGGATGCCGCGCCGCGCCGCCCGGGCAACGCCGGCGATGAAGGCGACGGGAGCAGCCAGAATCAGCGGACACGGCGTCGCCGCCACCAGCACGGCGAGGCTGCGCAGCAGATCGCCCGAGATCAGCCAGGCGACGAGCGCCAGCGCCAGCGTTACCGGCAGGAATACCAGCGCATAGCGGTCGGCCAGCCGCACGAACGGCGCCTTCGCGGTCTGCGCCGTGGTCACCAGCTTTACGATGCCGGCATAGGTGCTGTCGCCGGCGACCGCCGTCACCGTCATTTCAAAGGTCTCGCCGGCGTTCAGCGAGCCGGAGAGGATCGCGGCGCCGCGCGCTTTGGCCACCGGGATCGGCTCGCCGGTCAGCGCCGACTCGTCGACGACAGCCGTGACCGAACTGACGATGCCGTCGACCGGAACGACTTCGCCGGCCCGCACCAGCAGCCGGTCGCCGACCGCCACCGTGCCGACCAGCACTTCCTCGATTCGGCCATCGACGCAGCGATGGGCCTCGCGCGGCGCGCGATCGACCAGCGAACGCAGATCGTGTTCGGCGCGGGCAACCGCGATATCCTCGAGCACATTGCCGCCAGAATACATCAGCGCGACCACGGCTCCAGCCAGCGGCTGGCCGAGCGCCAGCGCTGCACTCATCGACACCAGCGCGATGGCATCGACGCCGAACCGGCCCGCCAGAAAATCTCTCACGATCGAGACCGCCAGTCCCGCCACCACGGGTACGGTCGCCAGCGTCCAGCAGAGATCGGCAAGGTCGGTGCGGCCGTCCAGCGCGGCCAGAATTCCCGCTGTCAGACCCGCGATGGCGATCGCGACCAGCGCCGACCGCAGAACGCGCTCAAACGACATCGACCCATTTCCTGCTCAAGCCGCCATGGCGGCTTGTCGCCGAAAACGCGCCGGTCGCACTTGATGAAAGTCAATGGCCGGGCCGAATTGTCCCGATGTTACCTTGCTGCGACGGCCACGGCTTCGGCCGGCAGGCTCTCGAGCAGCGACTGCAAGGTGACCAGCGTCGAATGATCGGCGACGCCGTCGACGCGGGCAGGGCGGAAATGGCGCTGGAACGCGGCGACCACTTCCATGGTGGTGCCGTCGTATTTTCCATGCGTGGGGATGCCGTAGCCGTACTTGGCCAGCGCCCGCTGCAGGCCGAGCACGTCGTCGCCGATGCTGCCGAGCTTCATCGCTTCGCCGCGCACGATCGGCGCCGGCTGCACCCAGTGGCCGACCCCCGAATTGGCCAGCGAATGCCAGGGAAATTTCTCGCCCGGGTCTTTCTTGCGGGAGGGGGCGACATCGGAATGGGCGAGCACGCGATGCGACGGCACCTTGCGGCGGAGCATGATGCCCCGGCACAGCGCGATCACCGCGGCGATCTGGCGCAGCGGAAAATCCGGATAGCCCCAGTCGTGGCCGCGATTGACGATCTCGACGCCGATCGAACAGGAATTGATGTCTTCTTCGCCTGCCCAGGACGCCGCGCCGGCATGCCAGGCGCGCTTGGCCTCCGGCACGCACTGCACGATGCGGCCGTCTTCCAGCACGATATAATGCGCCGATACGTCGGTGCCCGCCGTGCACAGTTGCGCGATCGCGCCTTCGACATCGGGCATGCCGGTGTAGTGCAGCACGATCATGTCGGGCAAACGGCCCTTGTTCCGCTCGCCATAATTCGCCGACGGGATCACGTCGGAGGCGATCGAGGAATCCGGGGTGAATGTCTTCATACTGGCGTTGGCCTTGGGCAACGGGACGGCGCGACGCCTCGAATCAATCCCAACAGGCGGTGCGAACGAACCGAGCGACATAGGAAGGCTCAAACCGGGCAGGAGAACGGCAATGGCGCGTTTTCAAGACGACCTCGTTTACTATTCCTTTACGATGTCGTCAGCGCAATCGGGCAGCGCCCTGCCGCTTCGCATTTTGGCCGAGTGTGTGCGGGAAGCATCACCGGCCGTCCGGTTCCAGGCAATAGACGGGCATTGCCGCGAGGAGCGGCCGCGCGCCTTGCCCGCGACCCAAATCCTCCCCAATCCTTCAACGCTTTCTTAACGCTAACTGACGTTACTAAGTGGTGAAGAGCCGGACCGGTTTTGGGGGACGGCCGAGGCCAGCTTTGACGCTCGAAATCCCATGGCAGCCCAGCAAATTCCATCGGGAAATCCGGGCTTGCGATGGGGGATACGCGGGATCGGCAATCGTGCCTCGCCAAGGCTTTCTTGTCGAACGCCGTCTTTCGAGGCGAAAAGTCCGGCGAAGCGCAGGGATTTGAGGCGCAATGGGCCTGTTCGCGTCCAGTTTCCGCACCTTCCCCCGGACCGTATCCGGAGCCGGGGCATGAATCCGGCTGGCCCACGTCATATCCCCGTGCTCGGCCGTCAGGCGATCGAGATGCTCGCCCCGCGCGACGGCGGCATCTATGTCGACGCCACCTTTGGGGCCGGCGGCTATAGCCGGGCGATCCTCGACGTCGCCGGAACCCGCGTCATCGGCATCGATCGCGACCGCACGGCAATTGCGGGCGGATTCGATCTGGTGGATCGATCCGGCGGCCGGCTCACGCTGGTCGAGGACCGCTTTTCCAATCTCGCCGAAATCTGCGCCGCGCAGGGCGCCTCCGCGGTCGACGGCGTGGTGATGGACGTCGGGGTGTCCTCGATGCAGCTCGACCAGGCCGAGCGCGGCTTTTCGTTTCGCCTCGGCGGCCCGCTCGACATGCGGATGGGCCATGACGGGCCGAGCGCGGCCGACGTGGTCGCCAGGGCGTCCGAGGCCGATCTCGCCAACATCATCTACATCTTCGGCGAAGAGCGTCACTCCCGCGCCGTCGCCAAGGCCATCGTCGCCGCGCGCAAGGAAGCGCCGATTACGACCACCCGCGCGCTGGCCGATATCGTCTCGAAGGTGGTGTGGTCGAGGCCGGGCGAAATCCACCCGGCCACCCGCACCTTCCAGGCGCTGCGGATCTTCGTCAACGAAGAGCTCGACGAACTGCATCTGGCGCTCGCAGCGTCGGAACATGTGTTGAAGCCGGGCGGCCGGCTGGTGGTGGTGTCGTTCCATTCGCTGGAAGACCGCATCGTCAAGAATTTCCTGGTCGAGCGCGCCAGGGCCGGCGGCGGATCGCGGCATCTGCCCGAGGTGAACCAGGCCGCGCCGAGCTTCGTCATTCTGACCAAGCGTCCGGTCACGGCCGATGACGACGAGATTGCCGCCAACCCGCGCGCGCGTTCGGCAAAGCTGCGTGCGGCCGAGCGCACCGCCGCACCTGCGCATGCAGGTGCGGCATTGCCGGCATGGCCTGTTCTCGATGACGTGATGAGGGGAGGCTGACCATGCGGATCATCCATCTCCTCGTGATCGCCGCTTTGGTGTTCGCCGCCGCCTATGTCTACCGGATCAAGATGGAATCCACTTCGCGTACCGAGCGCGTGCTGCGGCTGCATGCGGAAATCCGCGAGCAGCGCGACGCCATCGCAGGCTTGCGGGCGGAATGGGCCAAGCTGGACTCGCCGTTGCGGCTGCAGGGCCTCGCCGAGCGTCACCTGGGGCTGAAACCGCTCACCGCCGCCCAATACGATTCATTGAAGAACCTGCCCGAGCGGCCGCCGCGCTTCTTCAAACCGGGCGATCCCGATCCGATCGGGGCGATGCTCGAGACCATCGATGCCGCGGCCGATGCTTCGACTGTGACGGGTTCGGTGCCGGCACCGGGGGATCGGCGATGACCGGTTCCGCGCCCACCGCCGTCAAGCCCACGGAACCATGGCGGCAGCGGCTGATCCGCAGCCTGTTGTATGGGCGCAATGTCGACCGCGCCGCCAAGGCGCGCGCCCGTGTCGGACTGGCCATCCTGGCGTTCGCGGCGATCTACGCCGTGATCGGCGGCCGGCTGGTGATGTTCGCGATCGGCGCCGACAATCACGCCGCGCGCCGCACTGCGGCGCAGGACGCCATTGCCACCGCACGGCCCGACATCGTCGACCGCAACGGCGAGGTGCTCGCCACCGACGTCAAGTCGCCGAGCCTGTTCGGCGAACCGCGCCGGATCATCGACAAGGACGAGGCGATCGAACTCCTTACCGCGACGCTGCCGGATCTCGACACCGGCGAAGTGCGTGAACGGCTGTCGTCGAAAAAGGGCTTCGTCTGGCTCAAGCGCGAAATCACGCCGAAGCAGCAGCAGCAAATTCACCGCCTCGGCATTCCCGGCATCGGCTTCCTGCGCGAGAACAAGCGGGTGTACCCCACCGGCGCCGAGGTGGCGCATCTGATCGGCCTGGTCAACATCGACAACCAGGGCATCGCCGGGATGGAGAAATGGCTCGACAACAACGGTCTGGCCGATCTGCATCGCGCCGGCTTCGCCACCGACCGGCTGCAGCGGCCGGTGGAACTGTCGATCGACCTGCGCGTCGAGCACGCGCTGCGCGACGAACTCCTGAAGGCCAAGGACAAATACAAGGCCAAGGCCGCCTCCGGCCTCGTCTCCAACGTCAAGACCGGCGAGATCGTGGCGATGGTGTCGCTGCCCGACTTCGACCCGAACAATCCGAAGGAAGCGCATGATCCTGATCGTATCAACCGGCTGACGACCGGCGTCTACGAGATGGGCTCGACCTTCAAGGCGCTGACGCTGGCGATGGCGCTGGATTCCGGCAAGGCCAATCTGAATACGCTGTTCGATGCGCGCGGCGCGCTGCATTACGGCAAATTCACCATTCACGACACCCATCCGCTGGGCCGCCAGATCACGCTGTCGGAAGTGTTCACCTTCTCCTCCAACGTCGGTGCGGCGCGGATCGCGCTGGCGCAGGGCGTCGAGGCGCACAAGGCGTTCCTGCGCAAGATGGGTCAGCTCGACCGGCTGCGCACCGAGCTGCCCGAAAGCACTTCGCCGATCGTGCCGAAGCGCTGGAGCGAACTGAATACCATCACCATCGCCTTCGGCCACGGCCTTTCGGTCGCGCCGCTGCAGGCGGTGATGGGCATCAACGCCGTCATGAACGGCGGCTACCTGATCCCGCCGACCTTCCTCAAGCGGTCCGAAGCGGAAGCCAGGGCGATCGCGAAGAAGGTGCTCAAGTCGGAGACCTCCGACAAGATGCGCTATCTGATGCGGCTCAACGCCGAAATCGGAACCGCCAAGAAGGCCGACGTGAAGGGCTACTATATCGGCGGCAAGACCGGCACCTCGGAAAAGGTCGTCAACGGCCGCTACTCCAAGAAGCAGGTGCTGAACTCCTTCACCGCGATCATGCCGGCCGACAATCCGCAGTTCCAGGTGCTGGTGATGCTGGATGAGCCGAAGCCGCTGCCGGAAACCCACGGCTTCATTACCTCGGGCTGGAACGCTGTGCCGACCGGTGGCAAGGTGATCGAGCGCATTGCGCCGCTTCTGGGGGTCGAGCCGCGGTTCGATCTGCCGCCGTCCGAGCGCCTTATTCTTGCGGCATCCAAGGGAAGCCAGTAAGGCGTATATCATTGTCGCCGGTTTGAAGTTCCTGCCGTGGGTGCCGCGAATTCCTTTAGAGACTTCAAATTGATAAGCGACGCCAAGGCCGGCCGGACTGGAATATCATGAGACTTCGCGATCTGTTCAGCGACGACGCCACGCTTCCCCCGCAGGCGGAAGCGGTCGTGGTGTCGGGGCTTGCGGTGGACAGCCGCGCGGTCAAGCCGGGCGACCTGTTCTTTGCGCTTGCCGGCAGCAAGACCGACGGCGCGCGCTTCATCGATGCGGCGATCTCTGCCGGCGCCGTGGCGGTCGCGGGCGATCATCCGCCGCCGGATGGCATCGGCGTGCCTTTCGTCATGACGCCGAACCCGCGCCGCGCGCTGGCGCTATCAGCGGCAAGGTTCTTTTCCCGGCAGCCTGCCACGATCGCCGCGGTCACCGGCACCAGCGGCAAGACTTCGGTGGCCGCCTTCACCCGGCAGATCTGGCAGCGGCTCGGTCATGAATCGGCCAGCATCGGCACCATCGGGCTGGTGTCGCCGAAGCGCACCGTCTACGGCTCGCTGACGACGCCGGATCCGATTGCACTGCATCGCCAACTCGACGAAATCGCGGGCGACGGCGTCACCCATCTCGCCTTCGAGGCCTCCTCGCACGGGCTCGATCAATACCGGCTCGACGGCGTGCGCATCGCGGCCGGCGGCTTCACCAATCTCTCGCGCGACCACATGGATTATCATCCCGACGTCGCCCATTACCTCAATGCCAAGCTGCGGCTGTTCCGCGATCTGGTCGCGCCCGGCGGCGCCGCGGTGATCTCGGCCGATCATGATTGCTCGCAGGACGTGATCGAGGCGGCGCGCGCGCGGGGCTTGCGCATCGTCACGGTCGGCAGCAGGGGCGACGGCGCAGGCGAGGGCATTCGCCTGGCCGGGGCTGACATCGACGGCTTTGCGCAGAAGCTGACACTCGAACATCGCGGCCGCCGATATCCGGTGCGACTGCCGCTGGTCGGCGCATTCCAGATCGAGAACGCGCTGGTGTCCGCCGGGCTCGCGATCGGCACCGGCAGCGAGCCCAAAGCGGTTTTCGCCTCGCTCGAACTGCTCGAAGGCGCAAAAGGCCGGCTGGAGCGGGTCGCCGAACGCAACGGCGCGCCGATCTTCGTCGACTATGCGCACAAGCCGGATGCGTTGGCGAAGGCGCTGCAGGCGCTGCGGCCTTACGCCAAACGCCGGCTGGTCGTGGTGTTCGGCGCCGGCGGCGACCGCGACGCCGGCAAGCGGCCCTTGATGGGTGCGATTGCCGCCGGGAATGCCGACAGCGTCATCGTCACCGACGACAACCCGCGCAGCGAAAATCCGGCAGCGATCCGCGCTGCGATCTTGAGCGCCGCCAGGGGAGCCAGCGAAATCGGCGACCGCGCCGAGGCGATCCGATCAGCGATAGCGGCGCTGCAGCCGGGCGATGCGCTGCTTATCGCCGGCAAGGGCCACGAGACCGGACAGATCGTCGGCAACAGCACCTTGCCGTTCAGCGACCACGACGCGGTTGCATCCGCGCTGGCCTCGAGGGTGGCATGAGCGCAGCACCGCTATGGACGATTGCCGAAGTGGCCCGGGTACTGGGCGTGTCCGGCGCCTTTCCCGAAACCAGCATTGACTTCGTCACCCAGGACAGCCGGCTGGTGAAGCCTGGAAGTTTGTTCGTGGCGCTGAGCGGAACGCCGAGCGGCGGCTTCGTCTCGAGTTTCGCCAGCGCGCGCGACGGATGGGAGTTCGCCGCAAATGCCGAGAAGGCCGGCGCGGCGGTGATGATCGTGCCGCACCGGATCGACGACGTGAGCGTGCCTCAATTGGTGGTGAAGGACACGCTGCTCGACGGCCTGTGGGCGCTCGGCCGCGCGGCGCGCGCGCGCTTCAAGGGCCCGGTGATCGGCCTGACCGGCAGCGCCGGCAAGACCAGCACCAAGGAATTCATCGCGGCCTATCCGGGGGCCTATGCCAGTCCGAGCAGCTTCAACAATTTCTGGGGCGTACCGCTGACCCTGTGCAATGCCAACCCGGCTGCCGCCGTGTGGGTGGTCGAAATGGGCATGAACCAGGCCGGCGAGATCGCGCGGCTGAGCGATCTGACACGCCCGACCGTGGCGCTGGTCGTCAACGTGCAGCCGGTGCATCTGGAAAAGCTCGGCAGCCTGGAAGCGATCCGGCAGGAGAAGGTCAGCATTGTCCGCGGCCTGCCCAGCGACGGCGTCCTGGTATTGCCGGCGGGAATCGATGCGCCGGAATGGCGCGGCAAGACCATCCGCTTCGGCGGCGCGTCGGAGGTGCGGGAGCTGAAGCATTCGGCGCGCGGCGAGAGCTGGGACGTATCGGCCGAAGTCGGCGGCAGGCAGATCGCGTTCAGCCTGACGCCCGGCGCGCCGCACCGGCTGCAGAATGCATTGGCGGCGCTGGCGGCGGTTCACGCCGCGGGTCTGGATGAGACGGCGCTTGCCGCCGAACTCGACGACGTCGGTATCATGACCGGACGCGGGGTGGAGCAAACCGCTGGCGGCGCCGTTCTGATCGACGACAGCTTCAACGGCAATCCGGCCAGCATGGCGGCGGCGCTCGACAGCCTGAAGGCGCGGCCGGTCAAAGGCGGCCGGCGCATCGCGATCCTGGGCGACATGCTGGAACTCGGCGTCGAGGCGCCGGCCTATCACGAGGGCCTGGCCGAACATCTGGCGGGTATCGATGGCGTGTACTGCGTCGGTGCGCTGATGCACCATTTGTACAGGCTGCTGCCGGCGGGCCAGGCGCTCGGCTGGCATGAAGACCCGGCCACGCTCGAGCCGCGGCAAATCGCCGGCTTGCTCAGGGAAGGCGACGTCGTGGTGGTCAAGGGCAGTAAAAAAATGTTCTGGGTCAACAAGTTCGTGCCACGGCTTGCGGCGGCCCTGCAGACGAGGGCGTAAATCGGTCGACATCTCACGGCTTTGTGAGACGCTCTTCCCACGGGCGAACGGGGCTTGTATGCCGATGAAGTGGACCGCAGCCAGTTTCCGCGATTCGCGCTGGCGAAAATGAAAAAGATTGTAACCGCGCTCGAAAAGCGCTTTCCCGGCAAGGCCGCGCGCGACGAAGCCGCGGTATAGGGCGGATTGAATGTTTTATTGGCTGATTGACCTTTCCAACACGGTTCCCGGTCTGGGCGTGTTCCGTACATTCCTGAACGTGTTTCGCTACATCACCTTCCGCACCGGCGGGGCGATGGTGACCGGCGCCCTGTTCGTTTTCCTGTTCGGCCCCTGGATCATCGATCATCTGCGGCTTCGCCAGGGCAAGGGCCAGCCGATCCGCACCGACGGCCCGCAATCGCACCTCATCAGCAAGAAGGGCACGCCGACCATGGGCGGGCTGATGATTCTTTCCGGGCTGGTGGTTTCGACGGTGCTGTGGGCCAATCCGCTCAACCCCTACGTCTGGATCGTGCTGGCGGTGACGCTCGGCTTCGGCTTCGTCGGCTTCTATGACGACTATCTGAAGGTGACGAAACAGACCCATAGCGGTTTCGCCGGCAGGATCCGGCTTCTGATCGAAGCGGTGATCGCGCTCGCCGCCTGTTACGCGCTGACCCGGCTCGGCCGCGTCCCGTTCTCGACCTCGCTGGTGATTCCCTTCTTCAAGGACATCGTGCTGAACTTCGGCTGGTTCTTCGTGATCTTCGGCGCCTTCGTCATGGTCGGCGCCGGCAACGCCGTCAACCTGACCGACGGTCTCGACGGCCTCGCCATCGTGCCGGTCATGATCGCGGCGGCGAGCTTCGGCATGATCGCTTACCTCACGGGCAACGCGGTGTTCTCGGATTACCTGCAGATCAATTACGTCGCCGGCACCGGCGAGCTCGCGGTGCTGTGCGGCGCGGTGCTCGGCGCGGGGCTGGGATTTCTGTGGTTCAACGCGCCGCCGGCGTCGATCTTCATGGGCGACACCGGCTCGCTGGCGCTCGGCGGCATGCTCGGCGCGATCGCGGTGGCGGTCAAGCATGAGATCGTGCTTGCCGTGATCGGCGGCCTGTTCGTGCTGGAAGCGGTTTCGGTGATCGTGCAGGTGGCCTCGTTCAAGCTGACCGGCAAGCGGGTGTTCCGGATGGCGCCGCTGCATCATCACTTCGAGCAGAAGGGCTGGACCGAACCGCAGATTGTGATCCGGTTCTGGATCATCTCGGTGATGCTGGCGCTGGCCGGCCTCTCCACGCTGAAACTGCGGTGATCGTGTTGCATCGGTCTCTCTACAGTCATTCCGGGGCGTGCGAAGCACGAACTACGATGCGCAATTGCGCATCTGAGAATCTCGAGATTCCGGGTTCAGCCCTGCGGGCTGCCCCGGAATGACAGCGAAAAAACCATGATCCCCGTCACCTCCTTTGCGGGCAAGACGGTCGCGGTGTTCGGCCTCGGCGGTTCCGGGCTGGCAAGCTGTCACGCGCTGAAGGCGGGCGGGGCGGAGGTGATCGCCGGCGATGACAGCGCCGACAATGTCGCCAAGGCCGCGCAAGCCGGTTTCATGACAGCGGATCTGCGCAAGGTGTCGTGGGCGAATTTCGCGGCCCTGGTGCTGACGCCGGGCGCGCCGCTCACCCATCCGGCGCCGCACTGGTCGGTGCTGGCAGCGCGCGAGGCCGGCGTCGAGGTGATCGGCGATATCGAATTGTTCTGCCGCGAGCGGCGGCGGCATGCGCCGGATGCGCCGTTCGTCGCCATTACCGGCACCAACGGCAAATCGACCACCACCGCGCTGATTGCGCATCTGATGCGCTTCGCGGGTTACGACACCCAGATGGGCGGCAATATCGGCACCGCCATCCTGTCGCTGGAGCCGCCGCGCATGGGGCGGGTCCATGTCATCGAGATGTCGTCGTACCAGATCGACCTGTGTCCGTCGCTCGACCCTAGCGTCGGCATCCTGCTCAATGTCAGCGAGGACCACATCGACCGCCACGGCACGGTCGAGCATTACGCCGCCGTGAAGGAGCGCCTGGTCGCCGGCGTGCAGCCGCATGGCACCGCGATCGTCGGCGTCGACGACGGCTGGAGCCGCAATACCGCCGACCGGATCGAACGGTCCGGCAAGCGCGTGGTTCGCATCTCCGTGAAGAATCCGCTGGCCGACGGCATCTATGTCGAGCGTGAAACCATCCTGCGCGCTGCCGGCGGCGCCCGCACCGAGATCGCGCGGATCGGCGGCATCGGTTCGCTGCGCGGCCTGCACAATGCGCAGAACGCCGCCTGCGCCGCGGCCTGCGCGCTGGCACTCGGCGTCTCCACCGAGGTGCTGCAGAATGGCTTGCGCAGCTTTCCCGGCCTCGCGCACCGCATGGAACAGGTCGGCCGCCGCGGCAACGTGCTGTTCGTCAACGACTCCAAGGGCACCAATGCGGACGCCGCGGCGCATGCGCTGTCGTCGTTCGCCGATATCTTCTGGATCGCCGGCGGCAAGCCGAAGCTCGGCGGCATCACCGGTCTCGCCGAATTCTTCCCGCGCATCCGCAAGGCCTATCTGATCGGCGAAGCCGCACAGGAATTTGCCGGCACCCTCGGCGACCGCGTGCCGCACGAGATCAGCGAGACGCTCGATGTCGCGGTCGCCAACGCCGCGCGCGACGCGGAAGCCTCGGGGCTGGCCGATCCCGTGGTGCTGCTGTCGCCGGCCTGCGCGTCGTTCGACCAGTACCGCAATTTCGAAATCCGCGGCGCGGCCTTCCGCGACCTGGTCACCGCGCTGCCGGGCGTCAAGCCGGTGGTTGTCGTCGCCCGCGAAGGCGGGTGACCCAGTATTCCAGAGCCGTTGCGGTTCGATCGCCGGCGCAGCGGCGTACTGGATCCCCGCTTTCGCGGAGGATGACGAGTTCTTGTGCTGCAAGGCCTGCGACCAATCTCAAAAGTTACCCATCCCATTAACCGCTTGGAAACCATCCTAGGCGACCAATGGGCGTTACCTCTGCCTGTTGGGGACGCCCATGATCTCCCGTGAAGAACGCACCCCCTTAAGCGAATGGTGGTGGACCGTCGACCGCCTGCTGCTGGCGGCGATCATCGCGTTGATACTGGGCGGCGTGATCCTGTCGCTGGCGGCCAGTCCGCCGGTGGCGACAAGGATCGGGCTCGATCCGTTTCACTTCTTCAACCGCCATGTGCTGTTCCTGCTGCCGTCCTTCATCGTGCTGATCGGCGTTTCCTTCCTGTCGCCGCGGCAGATCCGGCGCGCCGCGCTGATCGTGTTCACGGTCTCGGTCGTGCTGATCGTGGCGACGCTCCTGATCGGGCCGGAGGTCAAGGGATCGCGGCGCTGGATCACCCTGATCGGCGTCAACATCCAGGCCTCCGAATCCGCCAAGCCCGCTTTCGTGGTGCTGGCGGCGTGGCTGTTTGCGGAATCGGCGCGGCGGCCGGAGATGCCGGCCACCTCGATGGCGATGGCGCTGCTGCTGACGCTGGTGGCGCTATTGGTGATGGAGCCCGATTTCGGCCAGACCATGCTGATCCTGATGGTGTGGGGCGCGCTGTTCTTCATCGCGGGCATGCGGATGATCTGGGTGCTGGGACTGGCGGGCGCCGCGGGCGCCGGGCTGTTCGGCGCCTATCTGTTCGTGCCGCACGTCGCCGGCCGCATCAAGCGCTTCATGAATCCGGCCTCGGGCGATACCTTCCAGGTCGATACCGCGATGGAAGCCTTCTCCAACGGCGGCTGGTTCGGGCTCGGGCCGGGCGAGGGCATCGCCAAGCGCAGCCTGCCGGACAGCCACACCGATTTCGTATTCGCGGTGGCGGCGGAGGAGTTCGGCATCATCCTTTGCCTGGCGCTGCTGGCGCTGTTCGCCTTCGTCGTGATCCGAGCGCTGACGCGCGCCTATGCCACCGAGGACATGTTCGCGCGGTTCGCGGCTTCCGGCCTGGCGATCCTGTTCGGGGTGCAGGCCGCGATCAACATGTCGGTCAATTTGCAGCTGATCCCGGCCAAGGGCATGACGCTGCCGTTCATTTCCTATGGCGGCTCGTCGATCATCTCGCTGGCTTACGGCGTCGGCATGATGCTGGCGCTGACCCGGCATCGGCCGCGCACCGAGATGGCATCGATCGGCGACGCCAACGCCAAGGCCGCGCCCAACTACGCTTGACCTGAGGGGCAAGACGCGCTCTTTCGTCATTGCGAGGAACGAAGTGACGAAGCAATCCATCTTTGCTTCATCCGGTAGTCCATGGATTGCTTCGCTTCGCTCGCAATGACGGTGTTTCATTCGCAGAGATTGCCGAGATGGATCCTTCGCCCCTCATTCTGCTCGCCGCGGGCGGCACCGGCGGCCATCTGTTTCCCGCCGAGGCGCTGGGCGTCGAATTGATCCGGCGCGGCTATCGCGTGCGCCTCGCCACCGATTCCCGCGCGCTGCGCTACAGCGGCCTGTTCTCCAAGGACACCATCGACGTGGTGCCGAGCGAGACCGTGCGCGGCCGCTCGCCATGGTCGCTGGCGCGGACGGGCTTCCTGCTCGCCGCCGGCACTGTCGTGTCGCTCAATCTGATGCGCAAACTGAAGCCCAAAGCCGTGGTCGGTTTCGGTGGCTATCCGACGCTGCCGCCGCTGCTCGCGGCGCGGCTGTTCGGCGTGCCCGGCATCATCCACGATGCCAATGCGGTGCTCGGCCGCGCCAACCGCTTTCTGTCGAGCCGCGTCAGCGCGATCGCGACCTCGCTGCCCGGCGTGCTCGATCGCGATCCGCAGCTTTCGGGCAAGACCACCACGGTCGGCACGCCGATGCGCCCCGCGATTCTGGCGGCGGCTGCGGTGAACTATACGTCTCCCGAAGCGACCGGCCCGCTGCGCCTGCTGGTGGTCGGCGGCAGCCAGGGCGCGCGGGTGATGGCCGACATCGTGCCGCCGGCGATCGAGCGGCTGGAGCCGGCGCTGTGGAGCCGGCTGATCCTGACCCAGCAGGTGCGCGAAGAGGATATGGCCCGGGTGCGCGGGGTCTATGACCGGCTCAAGATATCAGCCGAGCTGGCGCCGTTCTTCACCGATCTGCCGGCGCGGCTGGCATCGAACCATCTGGTGATCTCGCGCTCCGGCGCCGGCACGGTGGCCGAACTCGGCGCCATCGGCCGGCCGTCGATCCTGGTGCCGCTGCCCGGCTCGATCGATCAGGATCAGTTCGCCAATGCCGGCGTGCTGGTGCAGGTGGGCGGCGCGCTCCGGATTCCGCAAACGGATTTCACGCCCGACCGGCTGGCCGCCGAGATCTCCGCGCTGGCCGCCGAACCCGGGCGGCTGACCGCGATGGCGGCGGCCGCCCGCACCGTGGGCCGGCTGGACGCCGCTGAGCGGCTGGCCGATCTGGTCGAGAAAGTCGCCGGAATCTAGGCGAAAGACTCCGGATTCTTGAAATTTAGCGTCATGGCCGGGCTTGTCCCGGCCATCCACGTCTTGCATGAAGTGAGGGAGATTCGTGGATGCCCGGGACACCTGGCGCGAAGACGCGCTTCGCGCTTTTACCCGGGCATGACGGCAACATACGGAAAACCTCATGAGACTGCCGCGCGAGATCGGACCCATCCACTTCGTCGGGATCGGCGGCATCGGCATGAGCGGCATCGCCGAGGTCTTGAGCAATCTCGGCTACACCGTGCAGGGCTCCGACGCGTCCGAAGGCGCCAATGTCAACCGGCTGCGCGACAAGGGCATCAAGGTCACCGTCGGCCACAAGGCCGAGAATGTCGACGGCGCCGATGTGCTGGTGGTCTCGACCGCGATCAAGCGCGACAATCCGGAACTGATGGCGGCCCGCGCGCAGCGCATCCCGGTGGTGCGGCGCGCCGAAATGCTCGCCGAGCTGATGCGGCTGAAGAGCTGCGTCGCGATCGCGGGCACCCATGGCAAGACCACCACGACCTCGATGGTCGCAGCACTGCTCGATGCCGGCGATCTCGATCCGACCGTGATCAACGGCGGCATCATCAACGCCTACGGCACCAACGCCCGGCTCGGTGCCGGCGATTGGATGGTGGTGGAGGCCGACGAGAGCGACGGCACCTTCCTCAAGCTGCCGGCCGACGTCGCCATCGTCACCAATGTCGACCCCGAGCATCTCGATCACTTCAAGACCTTCGACGCCGTGCAGGAGGCGTTCCGCAATTTCGTCGAGAACGTGCCGTTCTACGGCTTCGCCGTGATGTGCATCGACCATCCGGTGGTGCAGACCCTGGTCGGCAAGATCGAGGATCGACGCATCATCACCTATGGCGAAAATCCGCAGGCCGATGCGCGGCTGGTCGATCTCACTCCAACGGGCGGCGGCTCGAAATTCAAGGTCGCGTTCCGCGATCGCAAGGCCGGCACCTCGCATGAAATCGCCGATCTCGTGCTGCCGATGCCCGGGAGGCACAACGCGCTCAACGCCACCTCGGCGATCGCGGTGGCGCACGAACTCGGACTTGCCGACGACACCATCCGCAAGGCGCTCGCCGGCTTCGGCGGCGTCAAGCGGCGCTTCACCAGGACCGGCGAGTGGAACGGCGTCACCATCATCGACGATTACGGCCATCACCCCGTCGAGATCGCGGCGGTGCTGAAGGCGGCGCGGGAATCCACCGCCGGCAAGATCATCGCCGTGGTGCAGCCGCATCGCTTCACCCGGCTGCAGTCGCTGTTCGAGGAATTCTGCACCTGCTTCAACGACGCCGATACCGTCGTCGTCGCCGAGGTCTATCCGGCCGGCGAGGCGCCGATTGCGGGCATCGACCGCGATCACTTCGTGCTCGGCCTGCGCGCGCATGGCCACCGCGAAGTGATCCCGCTGCAGAATGCGGGCGAACTCGCCGGCGTCGTTGCCGGGGTGGCGAAGAGCGGCGATCTCGTCGTCTGTCTCGGCGCCGGCAACATCACGCAATGGGCCTACGCGCTGCCGGGCGAATTGAAGGCCTTGGGCTAGAGGTGACGGACTTCCCCGACATCACGCCCGAACTCAAAGCCGCGATGCCTGGCTTGCGCGGGCGGCTATTGGCGAACCAGTCGCTGGCCGAGCTGACCTGGTTTCGGGTCGGCGGTCCGGCGCAGGTGCTGTTCACGCCGGCGGATGAAGACGATCTGGCCTATTTCCTGGCGCATCTGCCGCCCGGGCTTCCGGTCATTGTCGTCGGCGTCGGCTCCAATCTGATCGTGCGCGACGGCGGCATTCCGGGCGTGGTGATCCGGTTGTCGCCGCGCGGTTTCGGCGACGTCCGCGCCGATGGCGACATCGTCAGCGCCGGCGCCGCCGCGCTCGACAAGCGCGTGGCGGAAACCGCCGCCGCGGCCAATATCAGCGGGCTGGAATTCTACTTCGGCATTCCCGGCACCATCGGCGGCGCGCTGCGCATGAACGGCGGCGCCAACGGCAGCGAGACCAGGGACGTGTTGATCGAGGCCACCGGCATCGGCCGTGACGGTATGAAGCATACCTTCACGAATGCGGACATGAAATTCGTCTACCGGGGCAGCGGCGTCGATCCCTCCATCATCTTCACCTCGGCGCGCTTTCGCGGCGCCATCGCGGCGCCGGAAGCGATCCGCGCGCGGATGAACGAGGTGCAGAACCACCGCGAAACCGCGCAGCCGATCCGCGAAAAGACCGGCGGATCGACCTTCCAGAATCCGCCCGGCCACAGCGCCTGGAAGCTGATCGACGCCGCCGGCTGCCGCGGCCTGCGCGTCGGCGGCGCGCAGGTGTCGGAGATGCACTGCAATTTCCTGATCAACACCGGCGCCGCCACCGGCCACGATATCGAAACCCTCGGCGAAACGGTCCGCGCCCGGGTGAAGGAAAATTCAGGAATTGAGCTACACTGGGAAATCAAGCGGATCGGGATTCCGGCATAGTCGTCATTCCGGGGCGCGCGCGGCGCGAACCCGGAATCTCGAGGTAATGTGGAAAGAAGAGATTCCGGGTCTGTGCCTTCGGCACATCCCGGAATGACGAAAGAGCAAGATCAGCGGAACGGCATGATGCGCACTACCATCCTTTTCGGCGGCACCAACAAGGAGCGCCTAGTTTCGGTCGCTTCCGCCCAGGCGCTGCATCAGGCTTTGCCTGAAGCCGACCTGTGGTTCTGGGATGTCGACGACACCGTGCATGACGTCCGCTCCGAGGCTCTGCTTGGCCATGCGCGACCGTTCGAGGATGATTTCAAGCCCGGTAACCGCGGCGTCGGGCTCGAACAGGCGCTCGACAAGGCAAAGGCCGAGGACCGCGTGCTGGTGCTCGGCCTGCACGGCGGCCGGGCGGAAAACGGCGAGCTCCAGGCGATGTGCGAGATGCGCGGCATCCCGTTCACCGGCTCGGGTTCGGCGTCGTCGCATCTGGCCTTCGACAAGGTGGCGGCCAAGCGCTTCGCCGCGATCGCGGGGGTGAAGGCGCCGGCCGGCATCGCCCTGGACGATATCGACGCGGCGTTTGCCGAATACGGCAAGCTGATTGCCAAGCCGGCGCGCGACGGCTCGAGCTATGGGCTGATATTCGTCAACGCCAGGCAGGATCTCGTCGCCGTGCGCAACGCCGCCAGGACCGAAGAATATGTGATCGAGCCGTTCGTCTCGGGCGTGGAGGCGACCTGCGGCGTGCTGGAACAGTCCGACGGTTCGGTGTTCTCGCTGCCGCCGATCGAGATCGTTCCGGCCGAGGGCGGCTTCGACTACACCGCCAAATACCTGCTCAAATCGACCCAGGAGATCTGCCCCGGGCGCTTCACGCCTGAAATCACCAGGCAAATCATGGGCGAAGCGCTGAAAGCCCATAAAGCGCTTTCGTGCAGCGGCTACTCCCGGTCCGACTTCATCGTCTCGGAGAGGGGACCGATTTTCCTCGAGACCAACACCCTGCCGGGGCTGACCAAGGCTTCGCTCTATCCGAAGGCGCTCAAGGCCCAGGGCATTGAGTTTGCCGATTTCCTGCACGACCAGATCGCGTTGGCGATACGACACACGCAAAAGTAGCATGGTTCTGCGCTGCTGTCCGGGGGGGCGCCGGGTCCCGGGCTGCCTTGAATAGTTCCATTGATAAAAATGTTACGATTGCCGGGCAAAGTACGGAGAAGGCGGACCAAAACGGCTCCTGCCTGCACCCGGTTTACCCTTTGTTTACCAGGAAGTCCGAAGGTTAACGCTGGCGGCGCATGTGGCGCTTGGCTGCCGGGGCGTGAGCTGTTGCGGATTTCCGCTTCGACGATCGCATCGAGGGAAAAGTGGCCTCTCCTGCCTTGAGGCCAATACCCAGCCCGGCATGTCCGAGACGTCATTTGTGCCAGATCTCGCAAGCGTTTGCGGGGATAACATTTGACGAGCTCGTGCAATGGATGGTGCAGGACGCCTCGCTCGATCGCTGAGATCGCTGGGGCCCCAAGCTGACCTGAAAGCGGCCGCCATTGGCGCGGTCGTGTTGCTGCGCGAGCGGCTGGGCCTGCCGCGGGCGCCTGCCAAACCGCGCCTCGAACGCCAGCCGCCACCCCGCCTGATTGCATTTCTCGAGCGCCATTTGCCGCGTCGCGCAGGCGTTGCCGCCACCGTGCTGCTGCTGCTCGGCAGTGCCGGTCTCGGCGTCGTCAAGGGCGGGCATCTCGAGGCGTTCATCGCGGTGCTGAGCGACACCCGCAATGCGATCGCCAATTCCGCCGGATTTCGCATCACCACGGTCGCGATCAACGGCCGCAAGCAGCTGACCCAGGACGAGGTGCTCGGGATCGGCGGCGTCAACGGCCGCTCGTCGCTGCTGTTCCTCGACGCCGCCACGGTGCGCGACAAGCTGAAAGCCAATCCCTGGATCGCCGAAGCCACGGTGCTGAAGCTTTATCCCGGCCGGCTCCAGATCGACATCGTCGAACGCTCGGCGTTCGCGCTGTGGCAGCATGACGGCCGGCTGGCGGTGATTTCCGACGACGGCGCGGTGCTCGAGCCCTACCTGTCGCGGCGCTTCATCTCGCTGCCGCTGGTGGTCGGCAAGGGCGCCGAAACCCATGCGCGCGATTTCCTGGCGCTGCTGGCGCGCTATCCGCAGGTGAAGAGCCTCACCAAGGCCGCGATCTTCGTCGGCGAGCGGCGCTGGAACCTGCGGCTCAAGGACGGTCTCGATATCCGCCTGCCGGAAAACAACGTCGGCAACGCGCTGGCGGCCCTGTCGAAACTCGACAAGGAAGACCGGCTGTTCTCGCGCGACATCGTCGCCGTCGACATGCGCCTGCCCGACCGGCTGACGGTGCAGCTGTCGGAGGATGCGGCCAAGGCCCGCGAGGAACTGTTCAAGGACAAGAAGTCGAAGAAGAAGGCCGGTGACGCATGACCGGCCTTGATCGCTATCAGACGCCGAAAACGCGCCCGATGCCGCAGAAGCGCACAGCGCTGGTGGCTTCCCTCGATATCGGCACCAGCAAGATCGCCTGCATGATCGCGCGGCTGAAGCCGTGCCCGCCGAATGAGGCGCTGCGCGGCCGCAGCCATGCCGTCGAGCTGATCGGCTACAGCCAGATCCAGTCGCGCGGCGTCAAGGCCGCCGCGGTGGTCGATCTTGCCGAATGCGAGCAGGCGGTGCGCCAGGCGGTGGCGCTGGCCGAACGCATGGCCAAGGTCCGGGTCGAGTCGGTGCTGCTCTCGGTCTCGGGCGGCCGGCTGCAGGGTCATCTGGTCGAGGCCGCGGCCGACATCAAGGGCGGCGCGGTCACGCAGGCCGACGTCACCCGCATCACCTCCGCCGGCATGCGCCACGCCACCGGCGAGGGCCGCACCGTGCTGCATGCGTTGCCGGTCAGCTACGCGCTCGACGGCGTCAAGGGCATTCGCGATCCCAGGGGCATGGTGGCGCGGCAGTTCGGCGTCGACATGAACGTGGTCACGTCGGATGCTACCGTGGCCAAGAACCTGATGCTGGTGGTCGAGCGCTGCCATCTCAACGTCGAAGCCATGGCGGCGAGTCCTTATGTCGCAGGCCTTTCGGTTCTGACCGACGACGAGGCCGATATCGGCGCCGCCGTGGTCGAAATGGGGGCGGGCACCACCACCATCGCCACCTATTCCGGCGGGCGCTTCGTGCATGCCAGCGGATTTGCGGTCGGCGGGCAACACATCACCATGGATCTTGCGCGCGGCCTCTCGGCATGCATTGCGGATGCCGAGCGAATCAAGACGTTATATGGCACCGTGCTGACCGGCGGGTCCGACGCGCGTGAGTTGATGTCCGTGCCGGCGGCCGGCGACAACGAGCGGGATGCACCGCAGATCGTGTCTCGAGCCACGATCGCGAACATCGTCCGGCACCGCGCCGAGGAGATTTTTGAGATGGTCAGGGACCGGCTCGCGGATTCCCCCTTTGCGGCAGAGCCGAGGGCGCGGGTTGTCTTGAGCGGCGGCGCTTCGCAGCTCACCGGCCTTCCCGAACTGGCGACCCAGATCCTCGGCCGGCCGGTGCGCATCGGCCGTCCGCTCGGCTTCGGCCGGCTGCCCAACGAGGCGAAAAGTGCGTCGTTCGCGGTGCCTTCGGGCCTCCTGGTCTATCCGCAATACGCTCACCTTGAACATGTCGAACCGCGGCATACGCGGCAGCTCAGGACAGGGACTGACGGTTATTTCGGAAAGGTCGGACGATGGCTTCGCGAGGGCTTCTGATGAATCGTTTCCGCACCCTTCGGCTTTCACCAACTCCCGCGGCCGCCGGCCGGGGCGAACCAACGCGCGCGTCGTAATCGAGAGGCAACCATGGCACTCAATCTTACCCCCCCTGACATCAGCGAGCTGAAACCGCGGATCACCGTCTTCGGCGTCGGTGGAGCTGGCGGCAATGCCGTCAACAACATGATCACCGCCGGGCTTCAGGGTGTCGATTTCGTCGTCGCCAACACAGATGCGCAGGCGCTCACCATGTCGAAGGCGCAGCGCATCATCCAGATGGGCACCCAGGTCACCCAGGGCTTAGGGGCCGGTTCGCAGCCGGATGTCGGCGCGGCCGCGGCCCAGGAAGTCCTCGACGAAATCCGCGACCATCTCACCGGCGCCAACATGGTGTTCGTCACCGCCGGCATGGGCGGCGGCACCGGCACCGGGGCCGCCCCCGTCATCGCCAAGACCGCGCGCGAGATGGGCATCCTCACCGTCGGCGTGGTGACCAAGCCGTTCCACTTCGAGGGCCAGCGCCGCATGCGCACCGCGGAGTCCGGTATCGCCGAACTCCACAAGGTGGTCGATACGCTCTTGATCATCCCGAACCAGAACCTGTTCCGGGTCGCCAACGAAAAGACCACCTTCGCCGACGCCTTCGCGATGGCCGACCAGGTGCTCTATTCGGGCGTCGCCTGCATTACCGACCTGATGGTCAAGGAAGGCCTGATCAACCTCGACTTCGCCGACGTTCGCGCCGTGATGCGCGAAATGGGCAAGGCGATGATGGGCACCGGCGAAGCCTCCGGCGACAAGCGCGCCCTGACCGCGGCCGAGGCCGCGATCGCCAATCCGCTGATCGACGACTCCTCGATGAAGGGCGCCCGGGGGCTGCTGATCTCGATCACCGGCGGCAAGGACCTGACCCTGTTCGAGGTCGACGAAGCCGCCACCCGGATTCGCGAGGAAGTCGACCAGGACGCCAACATCATCGTCGGCGCCACCTTCGACGAGAGCCTCGACGGCATCATCCGCGTCTCCGTGGTTGCCACCGGCATCGAGCAGGCGATGATCGCGCGCAACGCCACGGCGCCGGCCGCGACCGTCACCCATGCGGCGGCGCCGGCTACCCCGGCCGCCACCACCCCGGACACCCGCCTTGCCGACCTGACGGCCCGGCTGCGCGCCGACAATGCGCGTATGGCCGAGCGCGCCCAGAAGCTAGAATCCGCCAGCCCGGCGCCGGCGGTTCCTGCCGCGCCGCAACAGCGCGCCTCCAACAGCGTCGAACGCGCGGCACTGGCGGCCATCGCCGCGGCGGTCGCCCCGGAAGTGCCGCAGCCGGTTGCCGCGCCGCTGCAGCCGGCGAACTACGGCGACGTCACGGTTCGCCCGATCGCGCAGAAGCCGACATTGTTCCCGGATCACGAGGTCGCGCGCGTCGAGCCCCCGGAGCCGGCGACGCCCGAAACCTTCATCCCGCAGGCGGCCGAGCGTCCGCCGGTTCGCGCCCCCAGGATGCCGAAGTTCGAAGACCTGCCGATGCCCGCGCAGAACGAGATCCGGCAGGCCCGCGGCGAAGTCGAGGAGGAGCATCCGCAAAAGACCCGGATGTCGCTGCTGCAGCGCCTGGCCAATGTCGGCCTCGGCCGCCGCGACGAAGAGACCGAGCCGCCGATCGCGGCCCGCGCCTCCGGTCCCTCCATGGCGCCGATGCCGCCGCTGCCGGATCGCAAGCCCCAACGCTCGGTGGCGCAGCAGATCGCGGCCCACGAGCCGGTATCCGAATATGCCCGCCGCCCGGCGCCCCAGGGATTGGACGTTCACGGCCGCCCGGCGCCTGTTGCGGCAGCGCCACAGGGCGATGATCATTTGGATATCCCGGCCTTCCTGCGCCGCCAGTCGAACTGAAGTTTGTTACAATTCTGACGACGAAAAAGGTCCCGGCCGCGCAGGCCGGGACCTTTGCTTTTGTGCGGGGAAGGTCAAAAGCGCCTCCGCCAAGCAACTGATATTCAATGATTAATTATGTATTTCGTGGTGAGGTGATGGGGCAGAAATCGTCACCGGCCGTGCCGCAATTTGGTTAAGCTTTGGCATGAATACGGCAGAGATGGGGTAACAATCGGTAAAAAAGCGTGAGTTGGCGCTCATTCAGGCAGTGATTATTGTCTGCCGTGACTTGGGGATACCTAAAGACGAATCGGCGCGTTCAATCGAGTCAGAGTCTTTAAGTAAGTCGGTAGTGGGCAGTTAAGAATGAAATTCAGCCGGCAAACAACGCTTCGGTCGCAAGCCACCGTGACGGGCGTCGGCGTTCATTCCGGTTTACCCGTCAACCTGACCCTCGGACCTGCACCCATCGATGCAGGTTTTATTTTTGTCCGCAGCGGACTGGATGGTTGCGACCGCGAAGTTCAGGCATCAGCCGAATCCGTGATCGCCACCGAATTCGCCACCACGCTGGGCGACCGTGAAGGCCCACTGGTCTCGACCGCCGAGCACGTGCTTGCTGCGCTGCGCGGCATGGGCGTCGATAACGCCGTGATCGAAGTCGACGGTCCCGAGGTTCCGATCATGGACGGCAGCGCCGCAGCTTTCGTCGCCGCGATCGATCAGGCCGGTATTTTTACCCAATCCGCTTCGCGCCGCTTCATCCAGGTCTTGAAGCCGGTGCAGGTCACGATCGGCAAATCGTTCGGTGAATTGCGCCCCCATGCGGCCGGGTTCCGCGCCGAGGTCGAGATCGACTTCGCCAATCCGGTGATCGGCCGTCAGAGCTACATGCTCGATCTCAGCCCCGAACGGTTCCGCCGCGAGATTTGCCGCGCCCGTACCTTCGGCTGCATGAGCGACGTGGCGAAGCTGTGGAGCGCCGGGTTTGCACTCGGCGCGTCCTTCGAGAATTCGGTGGTATTCGACGATGAGCGCCTGCTCAACGCCGAGGGGCTGCGTTACAGCGACGAATGTGCGCGCCACAAGGTCCTCGACGCGGTCGGCGATCTCGCGCTGGCCGGGCTGCCGCTGCTCGGCGCCTATCGTTCGGTGCGCGGCGGCCACAAGCTCAATCACGCCGTGCTGACCGCCCTGATGGCCGATCGCAGCGCCTGGCGGGTGATCGAGGCCGAAACCGCCCGCCGTACACGGGCTTACGCGGAAGTCGGCAGCGGAATGGTGGGCGGCATGGTCGCCCCGGCCTACGGCCCCGACGTTTCCTGACTTTCCCCTAACCGCCTTTCCCCTGACCGCTTTGCGGGTCGGCGCGGTCCTGTTCCCGATTTTCCGCAGTAACCATGATCGGCCGCAATCCGGCCCGGCCGCCTTAATCCGGGCGAAATGCCTGCGTATTCGGTTGGTTAACGGATGTTTTTCAGCTAAATAGGCCCGCGGTTGCGCGACAGGCGCTACGGGCACGGCGATCATTGCGTCCATGACCACGTTCATGGCGTGGCGGGCACCGCATCACAGGCGTCAGGTCTTAATTCTATGTCGGCACAGCGTATGACGCTCGAACTACGCAGACTATCGGCTCGTTCGGTCCTCGCGCGCCGCGGGCGGCAGTTGCTGATGGCCGCGGGCCTGGTGGCGCTGGCGATTCCCCTGAGCGGATGCGGTACCGGCGCGTTGTGGGACAAATTCCTCGCCAAGGACGACACCTTCGTCGAAGAACCGGCGGACAAGCTCTACAATGAGGGCTTGTACCTCATGAACCAGCGCAAGGATCCGAAGGCGGCGTCGAAGAAGTTCGAGGAAGTCGACCGTCAGCATCCTTACTCCGACTGGGCGCGCAAATCGCTGCTGATGTCGGCCTACTCGTTTTACAACGCCGGCGACTACGACAGCTGTATCGGCGCCGCGACACGCTACGTCACGTTGCATCCCGGCAGCTCCGATGCCGCCTACGCGCAATATCTGATCGCGGCCTCGCATTACGACCAGATTCCGGACATTTCCCGCGACCAGACCCGAACCGAGAAGGCGATTGCCGCGCTCGAGGAAGTGATCCGCAAATATCCGACGTCGGAATACGCCAACAGCGCCAAGGCCAAGCTCGAAGGCGCCCGCGATCAGCTGGCCGGCAAGGAAATGAATGTCGGCCGCTATTACATGCAAAAGCGCGACTACACCGCCGCCATCAACCGCTTCAAGACGGTCGTGACCCAGTACCAGACCACGCGGCATGTCGAGGAAGCGCTGGCGCGCCTGACCGAGGCCTATATGGCGATCGGCATCGTCGGCGAGGCGCAAACCGCCGCCGCCGTGCTTGGCCACAACTTTCCTGACAGCCGCTGGTACAAGGACGCCTATAATCTTGTAAAGTCCGGCGGTCTCGAGCCGAGCGAGAACAAGGGTTCCTATATTTCCAGGGCCTTCAAGAAACTGGGTCTCGGCTAGGAATTTACCTCGCATGCTGGCGCGTCTGTCGATCCGTGACATCGTCCTGATCGAACGGCTCGATATCGAGTTTTCCCGTGGCCTTGCGGTGCTGACCGGCGAAACCGGCGCGGGCAAATCCATCCTGCTCGATGCCTTTGCGCTGGCGCTCGGCGGCCGCGGCGACGCCGGCTTGGTCCGTCACGGCGCAGAACAAGGCCAGGTCACCGCGGTGTTCGATGTCCCCAAGGGCCATCCGGCCGCGGCCATCCTCAGCGACAACGGGCTCGAGGACACGGTTTCTGAGGATTCGTGCGAGATGATCCTGCGCCGGGTGCAGCTCGCCGACGGCCGCACCCGCGCCTTCATCAACGATCAGGCGATCAGCGTGCAGACCCTGAAGGCGGTCGGCTCCGCGCTGGTCGAAATTCACGGCCAGCACGACGAGCGCGCGCTGGTCGATGCCTCGACCCACCGGCGGCTGCTCGACGCCTTCGCCGGGCTGGAGAAGGACGTCACGGCGCTGGAGGCGCTGTGGGACGCCAGGCGCGTCGCCTGTGCCACGCTCGACGAGCATCGCGCCGGCATGGAGCGCGCCGCCCGCGAGGCGGACTATCTGCGCCATGCCTCCGATGAATTGATGAAGCTGAAGCCGAAGGACGGCGAAGAAACGGCGCTTGCCGAACGCCGCACCACGATGATGCAGGGCGAGAAGATCGCCTCCGACCTGCGCGAGGCCCAGGACGCCGTCAGCGGCCATCATTCGCCGGTTTCGGCACTGTCGGCGGCGGTGCGCCGGCTGGAGCGCCGGGCCGGCAATGCGCCGGCTTTGGTTGAGCCCGCCGTGAAGGCGATCGATGCCGCCATCAACGCTCTGGAAGAAGCCGACCAGCATCTGACGGCGGCGCTGGTCGCGGCCGATTTCGATCCTGCCGAACTCGAGCGAATCGAGGAACGGCTGTTCGCCCTGCGCGCCGCCTCGCGCAAATATTCGACGCCGGTCGACGGCCTCGCCGCGCTGGCCGCGAAATACGCCGCCGACGTGGCGCTGATCGATGCCGGCGCCGATCAATTGAAAAAGCTGGAGGCGGCGGCCGACGAAGCCGACAAGCGCTATGGCGCTGCAGCTACAAAACTCTCAGCCGCGCGGACAAAGTCGGCCGAGAAGCTCAACAAGGCGGTCAATGCCGAACTCGCGCCGCTGAAGCTGGAACGCGCCAGGTTCATGACGCAGATCGATTCGGATCCGAAGTCGCCGGGTCCGCAGGGATTCGATCGTGTCGAGTTCTGGGTCCAGACCAATCCCGGCACCAAGCCGGGACCGCTGATGAAGGTCGCCTCCGGCGGCGAGCTGTCGCGGTTCCTGCTGGCGCTCAAGGTGGTGCTGTCGGACAAGGGGTCGGCGCCCACTTTGGTGTTCGACGAAATCGATACCGGCGTCGGCGGCGCGGTGGCGGATGCGATCGGCGCGCGGCTGGCGCGGCTCGCCGGCAAGGTGCAGGTGATGGCGGTGACCCACGCGCCGCAGGTTGCCGCAAGGGCCAACCAGCATCTTTTGATTTCCAAGGACGCGCTCGACAAGGGCAAGCGCGTCGCCACCCGCGTCAATGCGCTCGCCGCCGATCACCGCCGCGAGGAAATCGCCCGCATGCTGGCGGGCGCCGAGATCACCGCCGAGGCCCGCGCCGCCGCCGAGCGGCTGCTGCGCGCGGCAACGGCGTGATTCCTGCCGTCATTCCGGGGCGATGCGAAGCATCGAACCCGGAATCTCGAGATTCCCCGGTGCGCAATTGCGCACCTGAGGTCTGGTCCTTCGGACCATCCCGGAATGACGAGCTCAAATACAGATCGATTCATACAAATCGTTCCACTGCGGATTTTGCGCTTCGATCAACTGGGTCTTCCAGGCCCGCTTCCACTTCTTCAGCTCTTTCTCGCGCGAGATTGCTGAGATCGGATCGTCGTAGATTTCGAACCACACCAGCCGTGTGATATTGTATTTGGAAGTAAAGCCAGGGACGGTTCTGGTCCGATGTTCGTAGATCCGGCGCACAATATCGTTCGTCACGCCAATGTAGGTCGCTCCATCTCTCCGACTCGCCAGGATATAGACGTAGTAAGCCATGATTGTTGCTCATAACTTCACTGACCGATTCATTCCGGGGCGCGCAGAGCGCGAACCCGGAATCTCGAGATTCCCCGATGTGCAGTGCACATCTGAGGTCTGGTCCTTCGGACCATCCCGGAATGACTTCCGTGTGTCGCGTCATTCCGAGGCGCGTCAAAGACGCGACCCCGGAATCTCGAGATTCCGGATATGGTCCTGCGGACCATTCCGGAATGACAACCCGTTAGCTTCATCATGATGGCAAAATCAAAAAAAGTCAGCCCCGCCGACGTCGCAAGCCTCACCAAGGCGCAGGCCAGGGTCGAGCACAAGCGGCTGGCGCTGGAGATCGAGCGCCACGACCAGGCCTACTATCAGGAAGACGCGCCTGTCATCTCGGACGCCAAATACGATGCGCTGCGCAAGCGCTTCAACGCCATTGAGGCGAGGTTTCCTGAACTCGTCACCGGCGAATCGCCGTCGCAGAAGATTGGCGCGGCGCCGTCAGGGAAATTCAAGAAGGTTCGGCATGCGGTGCCGATGCTCTCCCTCGACAACGCTTTTGCCGAGGAGGACGTGCTCGACTTCGTCGGCCGCATCCGCCGCTTCCTCAAGCTCGACGACGGCGACCGCATCGACTTCAGCGCCGAGCCGAAGATCGACGGGCTGTCGATGTCGCTGCGCTATGAGGGCGGCGAACTCGTCACCGCCGCCACCCGCGGCGACGGCGCGGAAGGCGAGGACGTCACCGCCAATATCCGCACGCTCAAGGACGTGCCGCAGAAACTGAAGGGCCGCAACGTGCCGGATATCTGCGAGGTGCGCGGCGAGGTCTATATGACCAAGCAGGCGTTCCTCGCGCTCAACAAGAAGCAGATGGCGGCTGGAGAAGCCCCATTCGCCAATCCGCGCAATTCGGCGGCGGGCTCGTTGCGCCAGAAAGATTCGTCCATCACCGCCTCGCGGCCGCTCGGCTTCTTCGCCTATGCCTGGGGGCAGATGGCGGAGATGCCGGCGGAGACGCAAACCGCCATGATCGAATGGTTCGAGCGCTGCGGCTTCAGGACCAATCCACTGACCAAACTGTGCCACTCGGTCGAGCAGCTGATCGCGTTTCACCGCAAGATCGAGGAACAGCGCGCTAGGCTGGATTACGATATCGACGGCGTCGTCTACAAGGTGGACCGGATCGACTGGCAGGAGCGGCTCGGCTTCGTGTCGCGCACGCCGCGCTGGGGGATCGCGCACAAATTCCCGGCCGAGCGCGCCATGACCTTGCTCCGTGATATCGAGATCCAGGTCGGGCGTACCGGGTCATTCACGCCGGTCGGCAAGCTCGAGCCGGTCGGCGTCGGCGGCGTCATCGTGCAGAACGTCACGCTGCACAATGAGGACTACATCAGGGGCATCGGCGGCGACGGCGAGCCATTGCGCGAGGGCCGCGACATCCGGATCGGCGATACCGTCATCATCCAGCGCGCCGGCGACGTCATCCCGCAGGTGGTGGACGTGGTGCTCGACAAGCGGCCGCGAGGCGCCAAGGAGTTTCATTTTCCGAAGAAATGCCCGTGCCCGCTGCATACCGACGTGGTGCGCGAGGAGACCGCGACCGGCGAGGAGGGGGCCCGCGCCCGCTGCACCGGCGAGTTCGCCTGTCCCTACCAGAAGATCGAGCACCTGAAACTGTTCGCCTCGCGCCGCGCCTTCGACATCGAGGGACTCGGCGAGAAGCAGATCCAGTTCTTCTTCGAGCAGGAATGGGTGAAGGAGCCGGCCGATATCTTCACGCTGCAGGCGCGCAACGCCAAACTCAAGCTGGAGGAAATCGAAGGCTACGGCGAGACCTCGGTGCGCAATCTGTTCGCCGCGATCGAGGAGCGGCGGCGGATTTCGCTCGAGCGCTTCATCTTTGCGCTCGGCATGCGCCATGTCGGCGAGACCACGGCGCTGGCGCTGGCGCGCGGCTACGGCTCATGGAAGGCGTTTCACGACGCCTGCCTCAAGGTCGCCAGGGACGACGAGGAGGCGATCGCCGAGATGGATGCGCTCGACCAGATCGGCGAAACCGTGATCGCCAGCATCAAGGCCTATTTCGGCGAGAGCCATAACCGCGGCATCGTCGAGCGGCTGACCAAAGAAGTCACTATCCTCGACGCCGAAAAGCCGAAGAGCAAATCGGCGATCGCCGGCAAGACCGTGGTGTTCACCGGCGCGCTGGAAAAGATGACGCGCGACGAAGCCAAGGCCATGGCCGAGCGGCTGGGGGCCAAGGCGGCAGGTTCGGTGTCGAAGAAGACCGATTACGTGGTCGCCGGTCCCGGCGCCGGCTCGAAGCTGGCGGAAGCCAAGAAGCACGGCGTCGAGGTGCTGACCGAGGACGAGTGGCTGAAAATGGTCGGGCAGTGAGGGCGGCGCGGCACACCCAGTCGTCATCACCCGCCACCGGGTCTCGCCTCCGGCGAGCCCGATGACAGGCTCCAGCGGGTGACCCAGTATTCCAGAGACGTTAGCGCTGGAACCGAGGAGCCGCGGCGTACTATATCTAGTGCCGGGACGCGTGCCGCCGGTCCAGCCATTCTTTGCATGGGGTCGTTTTCGCGTTTTTTTGTTTGCGCTTGCACCCCTACAGCATCCCCGACTCTTCCTCTTCCGCCTTCTCGATCAGTTCCTCGCTGACCACCACGTCGCGGCGGGGAATCAGGAAGACCATCGTCGAGGCGCAGGCGATCGACAGCACGACGATGGCGATATTGAGCGGCACCGGCGTGGCAAAATGGCCGCCGAGCCAGGCGCCGAATTGCGAGACCAGCGAGCCGAGCCCCATCTGCAGGAATCCCATTGCGCCCGATGCGGTGCCGGCGGCCTCCGGGCGGATGCTGATGGCGCCGGCCGCCGAGTTCGACATCACGAAGGCATTGGCGAACATCACGATCATCTGGGTGCCGAACAGCCAAGACGGCGCCTGATTGAGTCCGGTGACGCCCCAGACGAGGTTGAGCAGGCTGCCGGCCAGTTGCAGCGCCAGCCCGAACCAGATCAGTTTTTCCAGCTGGTGGCGCGGCGAAAACCGCGCGGAAAACAGATTGCCGACCAGGAACGCCAGGCCCGTGGTCGCGAACCACGCGCCATATTCGGCGCTGGAGCGTCCCATCTGCGTGACCACGATATAGGGGCCGCCGCCGGCAAAGATGAAGATGATCTGCGAGGCCAGCACTTGGCACAGCATATAGCCGATGAAGGCGCGGCTGGTGAGGAGGCTGCCGACATCGCCGCGAAATCCGCCGGCCTCGATGCGATCGCGCCGGGTTTCCGGCAGCGCGATGGCGATGGCGACCGTAATGACGAGCGAGGCGGCGGTGATGAGATAGAAGATGGCGCGCCAGCCGAAGGCGATCTCCAAAAGGCCGCCGGTGAGCGGGCTCAGCATCTGCGCGATCATCATGACGGCGACCACCAGGCTGATCATGGCGCCGACGCGGTCGCGGCTGTAGAGGTCGCGGATGATGGCGCGGCTCACCACCATGCCGGTGGCGCCGCCGAGCGCCTGCAGGAAGCGCGCCGCGATCAGTTGCGGCAAAGTTTCGGCGAAGATGCAGGCCGCGCTCGCCGCCACCATCAGGCCGAGGCCAGCCAGCAGCACCGGGCGGCGTCCGAACTTGTCCGACAGCGGCCCCATGATGATCTGCGAGCAGGCTATGCCGACCATGTAGAGCGACACCGTCATCTGCGCGATGGAGATATCGCGCCCGAAAGTGGTGGCCAGCACCGGCAGTGCCGGAACCAGCATATAGAGCGAGATGGGCGCGACGCCGGTCATGGCGACGAGCAGCAGCAGCGTGATCCTGGACGTCGCGACGCCGCCGTCGGTTGCCGCTCCGGGCGGCTTGCCCATCACTCCGTGCATGCTGGTCCAATTCCGATCGTGTCAATCGGACTGTAGCGTCATCCCTCAGCGGGAATATGCCCGTTTCGGAATAAGGCTATTCCGTTTTCGCCGAGGCGGAGATGATCTGTCATTCCGGGGCGATGCGAAGCATCGAACCCGGAATCTCGAGATTCCGGGTTCGCGTCTTCAACGCGCCCCGGAATGACGGCCGCTACACCCCCAGCGGCGCGGTCGCTGCATCCAGCCACACCTTGGTGGCCTCGTCGACATGCGGCCGCACCTCGCGGCGCACCCTCGCGTGATAGTCGTTGAGCCAGCCCAGTTCCTTCCTGCTGATCATCTTCAGGTCGATCAATCGCCGGTCGATCGGCGCCAGCGTCAGCGTCTCGAAGGCATTGACCGGCTTCTCCGCGCCTTCAATGTCGGCGGCGACCACCAGTTCGAGATTCTCGATCCGGATGCCGAAGCCGTCGGTCTTGTAGTAGCCGGGCTCGTTGGACAGGATCATGCCGCGCTTCAGCGGCGTGGTGCCGAGTTTCGAGATCCGCGCCGGACCTTCGTGTACGGAAAGATAGCTGCCGACGCCGTGGCCGGTGCCGTGCTCGAAATCGATGCCGGCCTGCCAAAGGAACTGCCGCGCCAGCGTGTCGAGCTGCGCGCCGGTGGTGCCGTCGGGAAATACCGCGCGCGCAATCGCAATATGGCCGCGCAGCACACGGGTGAAGCGGTCGCGCATTTCGTCCGTCGGCTCGCCGATCGCGATGGTGCGGGTGACGTCGGTGGTGCCGTCCTCGTACTGCGCGCCGGAATCGATCAGCAGCAAGTCGCCCGGCGAGATCCGCCGGTTGGTCTTGCGGGTGACGCGGTAATGCACGATGGCGCCGTTCGGACCGGTGCCGGCGATGGTCGGGAACGAGACGTCCTTCAGCGCGCCGGTGTCGCGGCGGAAGGTCTCCAGCGCCTCGACGGTGTCGATTTCGGTCAGCGCACCCTTCGGCGCTTCGCGGTCGATCCAGGCGAGGAACCGCGTCAGCGCCACCGCGTCGCGCCGGTGCGCGGTTCGCGTGCCCTCGATCTCGGTCGAATTCTTGACCGCCTTGAGCAGGCTGACCGGATCGCTGCCGCGCACCGGCTTGCCGCCGGCGGCCGTTATCAGCCGGCTCAGCGCGTCGGCGGCGGTGGCGCTGTCGAGCGCGATCGAGGCATGCGCTTGCGCCAGCGCGGTGAGCCTCGGCGCCAGCGCATCCGGCTCCTCGACATCGGCCGACTGTTCGAGATGATCGCGGGCGCTGTTGGACAGCTTGCGGTGGTCGATGAACACCGTGGGCCGGCCGTCCTTTGGCACCAGCGCATAGGACAGGGGCAGCGGCGTGTGCGAGACGTCGGCGCCGCGGATATTGAAGGTCCAGGCCACCGCGTGCGAATCCGACAGCACCAGCGCGTCGGCGCCCAGACGCACGATCTCGAGGCGAATCCGCTTCAGCTTTTCGGCTTCCGCTTCGCCGGAAAATTGCGGGCCGTGTATGGCGACCGGGCCGAGCGGCGGGGGCGGGCGCTCGGTCCACACCGAATCGAGCGGGTTGCTGTCGACCGCGACCAGTTCCGCGCCGGCCCGGGCGCAGGCCCCGGCCAGCCGTTCGGCTGCCGCCGAAGTGTGCAGCCACGGGTCAAATCCGAGGCGGTCGCCGGCGGCAAGATGCTGCGCCAGCCAGCTTTCCGGCGGCGGATCGGCCAGCGGCTCGACCTGCCAGGCCCTGGTATCGACCTGTTTCGCCGCCTGCAGCGTGTAGCGGCCGTCGACGAACACCGCGGCCTGCCGGGTCAGCACGACAGCCATGCCGGCGGATCCGGTAAAGCCGGTCAGCCAGGCCAGCCGCTCCTCCGAGGGCGCGACATATTCGTTCTGTTGCTGATCGGCGCGGGGAATCACGAATCCGGTCAGCTTGCGCCGCGCCAGCTCCTCGCGAAACGCCGACAGCCGCGCCGTCAGCGCCACGCCGGCTTCGGGGTCTTCGAATGTCTGGAAGTGGGCTTCGAACATGGCGTGGTCACCTTAGGATTGCGGAGAGGCCTCCGCAATCTGATCCAAATCAACCCCGATTTGGCATGGAATGTGCTTAAATTATGTGCTCGCGTCAGACGGGATGGAATGATTTGCTCTCACGGACAGTTGTTCCAACGATATCGGGGGGAATTCCAGGAGTGTTTCAACTCAACGACGAGGGGATACACAATGCCTGCCTTTACGTTTGAGAAGATTTCGCCCCCGGTTCGCCGCGGCCCGATTCCATCCATCGAAAAGAAGCAACGGGGTGTCATCGTCCAGATTCTGGATCGCTTCGTCGAGGCGCGTGTCAAGCGGACCTCGCGCGATGAAAAGGACGTGATCGCCCGCAGCCGGCACCGGCCATCGGATTGAGCCCTTACCCTGCTTTGCGCATCAGCAGGCTGCTCCAGCCCTCGATGTTGAGTTGACGCACCAATACCAGCCCGCGTGCGCGATAGGCGGCAACGACGCCGCTGGCCTGAGGCGGCAGCAGCCCTGAGAGAATGACCAGCGCCGATGGTGCGAGATGCCGCGCCATCGGCGTTGCCATTTGCCGCAACGGATTGGCGAGAATATTCGCCAGCACCAGATCGAACGGCCCGCGCTGTGCGAATTGCGGCGCCGAAAACCCGGTCGCCCGGATCGTCTCCACCAGGTCGCCTGACCCGTTGAGCCGGGCGTTCTCCGCGGCCACGCGCACCGACAGCGGATCGATGTCGCTCGCCAGCACATTGATTTGCAGCGCCTTCGCCGCCGCGATGGCGAGCACGCCGGTGCCGGTGCCGAGATCGAGCACGCGCCGCGGACGCCAGGCCTTCAACACCTCGTCGAGCAGCAACAGGCAGCCGCGGGTGGTGCCGTGATGGCCGGTGCCGAACGCCAGCGCCGCCTCGATCTCGATGCCGAGCTTGTTGGCCGGCACCTTGGCGCGGTCATGGTGGCCGTGCACGATGAAGCGGCCGGCGCGGACCGGGACCAGTTCCTCCAGCGTCGCCTTGACCCAGTCCTTGGCCTCGACCGTGTCGAAGGCGATATCCCCCGCGACCTCGTCGCCGGCGGCGAGACGGACCAGTTCGCGGATCGAGGCCTGGTCCGGCGGCTCGGCGAAATGCACGGTGATGTCCCAGCGCCCGCCGGCGCCCTCGAACGCGGCAATCGCCGCCTGGCCCTCGAAAAAGCTTTCGGTCAGGAGGTCGACCACGCGCTTGGCGGTCTGTTCGCTGCCGATCGCGAAGCTGGCGCGGGTGGTGGCGGGGGTGAGGGTCATAAGGGATCCGGGTGGGATATGGGCGGCGGAGGCGCGTGTTCTAGGCTGTCGGTACCAAACACGGGGGCTGTCCGGTAGTGTTTCGGCTTGAATTTCCTCACTCTGGCCGCCGGACTTCTGCCGCTTGCTTTGCTATGCTCAACCAGAGAGCGAAAGGGAGCGGCCATGGCGGCAATCAATCGTGAATTTTACCGGAGCTGGCGTGGACCTGCCCCGGCCGATCAGGATACGTGGAGTCTGGTGTTCGACGAGGCGACCCGGCGCTTGCTGGTGCGTCACGAATGGCAGGCTTCGAGGCACAGCGGCTGCGACGAGTTCGAGGTCGCGGAATTCCTGAAGCAGACGGGGCCCGCGCAAACGGCTCTGATCGACTGCCTATTTCTGGTCCATGCGGACGCCTGAAGGAGCAAAGGGCGCAGAGCGCTCCAGCTTGGGGAGATGTTCCAACATGATCTTAATCCGCCTCGATTCCAAACCGAATCCGAAGCCAGACGAATATCCCGATGATCACCGACAAGTTGAGTATGGCGTAGAGCAGATTACCGACTCCCTTCCCGAGGCTTCCAGGGTGAAGGTGGCTTTCCCGCGCTTTGGTCGGGGGGAGCAAAAACGGAGCGACTTCGCTGTAGAAATGAATTGGGTCGATGTTCAGGGCTATGTTCGAGAATTTATCGAAATGGGGCACCCGGATGCATTGCATCTGCAACGTCTCATCAGACTCGCCGAGAAGATCGAAAATGCTGGCTGGTTTCCTGATGATCCGCCAACCGAAGATTTTTGGGATATTGTGCCACCAAATTCAAACTGAGACACTACCGAGCATCCACAGAGCTACGTCGAACAGACAGGGATTGTCCACAAACCGGGAGGCCGGGTCTGCACAGCAAATCCACCGGTTTTCCCAGGCACTCACCCACCGCTTTTCCACAGCCTGTCCACGGGCTTTTCAACCGGCTATCCGGTAGTGTCTCAGTTTGAAATTCTGGCGAAAATGAGCACTAAATTGATCAGGCCACAAAGTACCGGTAGAAATAATCCGACATTCCGACCGGTGAGCTTCCCCTGCGATTTTTCTGGTAACAGGTGAGCAATCTTGGCGCGGAAATGACCGATGTATTGGGTGGTGCGTAGAAGAATTACGCAAGCTGCGCTCATGACCAGAACGCCTATAAAGGCGGCCCAATGGGCGGTTCTGGGATGACCGGCCGTCATTAGGGAATACCAACTAGCTGTGATCCCGAGTTCGGCGACGGGGACCAGAGCGACTAGCTTTAAGAATAGGTCTGACTGTTTGACCCAGAGATCAGCGTATAGCTTGTCCTCATCTGCCGCCATTTGCCCCTCCTTGCCTTGCGAAGCTTACCGCTAAGCATTAGCATATTCGTGTCTTAGCGGAAAGCAGGAGGCGCTGTGGCCTACCACGTCAAAGTCATCCCGCCGAGCGGTCGGGCGCGAATCCATGATGCAGGGTGCAAGTTCTGCAACGCCGGACAAGGCATGGAGAATCAGGACAAGGGGACTGGGCCGACTTATTGGCACCCGCCGTATCCCGCGCCGGGCTTTCGGACCATTGCCGAGGCGCAGGGGTATGTTGATGGCTTGAGTTCGCGCTACGTAGACACTGGGAAATGCCCTTACTGCATGAAGGAGCAGGTCGATGCCGCGCGGCCCTAAAGGTGAAAAGCGCCCAGCCGACGCCATCGGCAACGCCGTCATGATCGCCAAGATCGCGACCGGCGAGATTGAGGACATCACCACCGATGACGGCAAGAACGCTGCCGCCGTGGCGCTGGGGCGCATGGGCGGCAAAGCGCGGGCTGCCGGGATGACGGCCAAGAAGAGGTCAGAGATCGCCAAGAAGGCCGCCGAGAAGCGCTGGAAACGCTAATTTGGTTTTCGCAGTGGGATGACATCTGCGCTGGTGCCAGTCCCGTCCCTTGTTTTCAGCTTCGGTTCAAACGGCACCACTGTAGCTGGGTCGGCAAAGTAATGCGGCTGCAAACAAGCAAGCTGTTCGACATCGTGTCCAGCCAAACAAATATCGGACAACAGAAGATCAGTTTTGGACCTGACTTTTGCCTGAACGATCATTTCAACAGAGCGCTTGAGTAGCCGGGGCTCCTCCACCGGAGTTTCGTTCGGCAAATCCAATGGCTCTCTCTTATGCCATCCTCGGGTTGCCCGATATTGCCAAAGCCGTTGCGCGGCGGCATCACTCAGCATTTCTAGCTGATGGGCGCGCTTAATCATCGCCCCGACGGATACCATCCACTTGGGCTTCAGCGCCAAAAGACCATCAAGCGATAGAGAGAAAATGTCTGCGGAGAATGAGCGATGCGGCAAAAGAAACGCGCTGGCGAGATACTTTGCTTGGTCTTCGATCAGATGGAAGTTTTCGGCTAGCTCTGCCTCCGAAACACCCCTATGCAAAATCAAATGGCAAAGCTCGTGGGCAAGGTCCATCTGCCGCCTAAATGCCGTGTATTTATCGCCAGCCAGCAAAATGTAAGGCCGATGATCGGCGCGCGACCAATTGCCCTGACCGTCAATCTTGGTGGACCCTACCGAATCGACACCAACAACCGTTCCGGCATTCTCAGCGACCAAGATGGCGTTCTTTATCGGAGCTTCGCCCAGGTTCCAATGCTTCCGCATTGCCTCAGCAAGCTTCTCTAAGTCTGCGTGTTCCAGCCGCTTGTAGTCGCCATCCGAAAGCAACTGCGGAAAACGAACTTCGGGAAAATCCAGTGTTCGCTGTAGCGTAAGAGAAATGTGCTGAAGCCAGCGAACCCTAGCCTTCTCCCTCGTCCGGATACGCGCAGTTGCGTTTGCCAGTGATCGGAAAAAAATTGCATCGTCGCCGTAGTCAGGCATAGGCAGCCGGAAGTAGCCGGTCGGAACTTCCATAAGCCCGGCCAATTGTTCAAGCGCTGCTGGCTCAGGTGCCTGCTCTCCACGCTCCCAATTAGAGATTGTCGAATTCGATCGATTTAAAGATTTGGCAACGCCAGTTTGCGTCAATCCACGCGCCTCCCGAACCTCGGTCAGGCGCTCCTTGATGAAAAATTCCTTGGTGGTAGCTCGGCTCATTCTCCGCCCGCTCTTCTTGGTTGTTTTTAATTCTTAAGATGGCTCGTCTTCGCCAAAGCCTTTTTTGTCTCCGGGAATTTTGAATGTCGGCCAAGAAACATCGGGAACCGAATCTTCGCCAGCTCGCGAACCGGCACCGCGATCAACACGCTCCTGTAACATGGCGTGAAGTCGGTGCAGAGGTATCCAAGCAATCCAGCGATTGAGTGATGGCGTGGGAATAGCAAGCGCCAACTCGGCCGGTGACGAGGGGTCGCGCATCGCCGCCACCGTGATCAAGCACCCGAAGTAGGCTAAGTCAGTTACCGGTTTTGGCTTGTCGTCAAACAGGGTCGTCTGCGGATCAAGGGCACTGTTAGGTTGACTCAGTAGCTTCTTCGACATGGTCGCGCGCGGAAATGCCTTGGGTTTTTGAACCGTAGCGCTCACCAGCGCAAATCTGCCGACGCGCGCCACGGTAAAGACCCCGCCGGGCGGCTGCGTCTTAAGCGGAATTGCGCCAGCCCCGGCGCTTCTTGCGGCTTGGGCTAGAGCTGCTTCACCAAGATGGTACCGAAGCTGACCTCGGATTTGAGGGAGGTGGCCGTCCGACGCCGCGCGCGCCTCTGCATCTCGGGCTGCATCTGCCCATGATGAATTCCGACGCTCGTCCCATGCCAGCATCATGTTGCGCGCTCGCTCAGCATTCCGGTCGGTAAGCAGGTCTAATGCGATCTCTTCTGGATCCATCCTAAGCCCCAAAAATTGACCTTTCGTTAAGATGAAAAATGGAGCAAAATCTTTCGGATTGCAAGGGCTGATTTGGCTGAAAATAGTGCTTGGCGCTAAGTATAAAAGTTCAGATAGTCGGGGCATGAACAAGTTGCCCCTAGAAACCCGCGTTCAAATCCTCTCCATGCTCTGCGAGGGGTCATCCATGCGTTCGGTCTCCCGAGTGACTGGCGTTTCGATCAACACGGTTTCCAAGCTGCTAATCGATGCTGGCAACGCCTGCGCCGCCTTCCACGATTTGACGGTCCGCAACGTCCCCTCCAAGGCAGTCCAGTGCGATGAAATTTGGTCGTTCAGCTACGCCAAGCAAAAGAACGTCAAGTTCGCCAAGGCTGCCCCTGAGGCCGCTGGCGACGTGTGGACGTGGACGGCGCTTGATGCCGACTCCAAGCTGATCGTTTCCTGGCACGTTGGCGACCGCAGCCAGCACACCGGCATTTCGTTCATGGGCGATTTGAAGGCCCGCCTTGCCAACCGCGTCCAACTCACCACGGACGGCCACAAGGCTTACCTCAAGGCCGTGGCGGTCGTGGACTTCGACGCGGACTACGCGATGCTGAACAAGATATTCGCGACGGACTACGCTGGCGCGGGCCGCTACAGCCCGCCCAAGTGCATCGGTGCGGTGAAGCAAACCATCATGGGCAACCCGGACCCGGACCTTGTAAACACGTCCTTTGCCGAGCGCCAGAACCTCACCATGCGCATGTCAATGCGCCGGTTCACCCGTCTGACGAATGCGTTCTCCAAGAAATTCGAGAACCATTGTCACGCGCTGGCGCTCTATTTCGTGTTCTACAATTTCTGCCGGGTCCACAAGACGCTTGGCGCAACGCCCGCGATGGCTGCGGGACTTGTGGATAAGGTTCTGAAAATGGCGGACGTGGTTGGCATGATCGACGCGCGGGAAACCGTTGCGGTTCGTGGACCTTACAAGAAAAAGACCGCTGAAATTTCAAACTGAGACACTACCCGATTTGCACAGCCGATGCACCGGCCACTCCACAGGGCCATCAACAGCTTTTCCACAGCTTACCCACGGGCTTTTCCCCATCAGCCATTCACCGCGCGACAGCCTGGACCGTCACCTGATGCTGGCGGACGGGGGTTGCTTCCCAGGACCTCTGGTAGACGAAGGTGACGCTCGCGCTGCCGGCGCTGGTGGCCGCGATGCTCCAGCGATGAATGCCGGGTGCGCCGAGCAGGCGCTTGCCGTCCGCATTTTGCAAGAATCCGCGGTCGTTGATGCGCAGGATCGAGGCGTTGACGCCCGCCTTGGCATCGATCGTCCACTGGTATCCGGTCGACGGATTCTCCTCGAGCTCGATGGCGGCTTCCTGACCGACCGCCAGCTGGAGCGTCTGGTCGGCGGCATATGCTTCAGTACCTGCCGCCGTCAGTATCGCTGCGGCCAGCAACAGGCATGCTAGTGGGGCACGCATCATCGTCTGCTCCCGTTCGTCTGCGCGAACAGCGCCCGGTGATCCCCGAGGATCACCCGTGCGGCGTTGTGGCCGGGGGCGCCGGTGACGCCGCCGCCGGGATGGGCGCCGCTGCCGCAATGGTAGAGGCCCTTCAGCGGCCCGCGATAGTCGGCATGGCCGAGCATCGGCCGCGCCGAGAACAATTGATTGAGCGTCAGCGCGCCATGAAAAATGTCGCCGCCGAGCAGCCCGAACTGGCGCTCCAGATCGAGCGGCGACAGCATCTGCCGTCCGATCACGCTTGCGGCAAAACCCGGCGCGTATTTGTCGACCGTTGCGATCATGAGGTCGGCGACCTCCTCGCGATGGTCGTCCCACGACTTGCCGCCGGGCAATTCCGGCGCGACGTGCTGGCAGAACAGGCTGGCGACATGCTGGCCGGGCGGGCACAGCGTGTCGTCCAAGGTCGAGGGGATCAGGACCTCGACCACCGGCTCGCGGCTCCAGCCATGTGCGCGGGCGTCCTGCCAGGCGCGATCCATATAGCCGAGGCTGGGGGCGAGGATGATGCCGGCCGTTAGGTGATCGCCTTCGCCCGGCAGCGCGGTGAACGAGGGCAGCGCATTGAGCGCGACGTTGATCCGGAAGGTGCCGGAGCCGTTGCGCCAGTGCTGAATGCGGTTGAGAAACGCCGCCGGTAGCGCGTCTGCCGGAACGAGGCGCGTGTACAGCAGCTTCGGATTGACGCCGGAGGCGACGTATTTCGCGCGGATGGTCTCGCCATTGTCGAGGATCACGCCGATCGCGCGGTCGCGCTCGACGATCACCTCGCGCACGCCGGCCTCGGTTTCGATCCCGGCGCCATGGCCGCGCGCCGCCTTCGCCATCGCCTGCGTGATCGCGCCCATGCCGCCGATGGCGTGGCCCCAGACGCCCTTCTTGCCGTTCACCTCGCCGAAGGCGTGGTGCAGCATCACATAGGCCGAACCCGCCGCGTAGGGGCTGGCGTAATTGCCGACGATGGCGTCGAAGCCGTAGAGCGCCTTGACCAGGTCGTTCTCGAAGGCGTCGTCCAGCATGTCGCCGGCCGAGCGCGTGAACAGGTCGAGCAGGGAGCGCTGCTGCTCCAGTGAAAGCCGGCGCAGGATGTTGGCGGTGCCCAGCGCATTGAAGGCCTCGCGGATTGCCCCGATGCCGAATCCCTCGACGAGGTTCGGCGGCGCGCGCAACACGAAGGCGCGCAGCACGTCGGCAATGGTTTCGAGTTCGCGGTTGAACGCATCGATGCGCCCGGCGTCACGCTCGCTGAGTTTTGCCACGGACGCGTGGGTGCGGCCCTCGCCGGTCAGCAGATAGCTGCCGTCGGGGGCGGGCAGGAAATTCTGCGCGCGGCGTTCGACGATCCGCAGGCCGTGATCGGCCAGTTTCAGGTCCGAGATGATCTGCGGGTTGAGCAGGCTGACGGTGTAGGCCGCGACCGAATTGCGGAACCCCGGATGGAATTCCTCCGTCACCGCAGCGCCGCCGACCACCTTGCGGCGTTCGACGACCTTCACCCGCAAGCCGGCCATCGCCAGATAGGCGGCGCAGGTGAGGCCGTTATGTCCAGCCCCGATGATGACGACGTCGGTTTCGTTCATGTCCGCTTCAGGAATTATCTGCCTTGTCATTCCGGGGCGATGCGAAGCATCGAACCCGGAATCTCGGGATTCCGGGTCTGGTCCTTCGGACCATCCCGGAATGACGTTTCCAATCATTAGCGAAGATGTGAATGTCAGCACAGCGCCAAATAGGTTCCTGCGTCTGTCCGTAGCGGGTGAAGTTGTCGTATTTTTGTAGCTCGTGATCTGTCGCCTTCGTTATTGAGTTTCGGAGGAGCCGGAAGGCGTGGACGGTTCCGCCGGTTTGGTCATGCCATGGATATTGGTGGCAGGTTAGCCCCTCGGGTTGGTTTCTTTGTTTGACTTGAAGCCCGTTTCTCCGCCCCGACCCGCGCTATCTCGACGGCGGCGCGCGCAGGAGCGGTCAAGGACGCGCACTTGCGCGCCCGTAAGGGCTTGTCCTTGACGGCTCCGAGCACGCTGCCAGGCTGAGGCGCGTCGGGGCTGATCTGCTGTCCATCGGCGGCAAACCTCGCCAATCGGTGCGGGCCAAGGAACACGCCCACGGTGCCATCGGGATACCCGTGAACCCGCACCACGGCCTTGACGAAGTGGGGCCTGAGCCGGCTCTCCGGCAACTGCAGCCGCCGGCCGCTCCATGCGATCGTGTTGTCGTTGGCGACGGTTCGCTCTTCGATCACGCACAGCGCTTCGCGCCAGGCCTCGTGCCGGTCGGCTACGAACGCCGTGCCTTGCTGTTCGGCCACGATCGCAAACGCCGCATTATGCTCGGCGATGTAATGCGCCTTCAACCACGCATTGGCGGCCTCGACCGTCCTGATCCCGGCGAGCCGCAGATCCTTCGGCAGCCGGCCCTGCAGCGTGCCGAACACCCGCTCTGAACGCCCGCGCGCCTGCGGCGAATAGGCCGCGATATGCTCGATCCCAAGATGCGATAAAGCCCGTCCCACCTGGGTTTGTTGCGTCTTCGAGACCTTCGCGCCGGCCTTCGGGGTGTAGAAGTAATGGCTGCCGCGATCGGTGTAGAGCGCGCAGAACAGACCACGCTCGCCAATCACCTCGCCCAAGGCCCGGAACGTCGACGCCGTCCCTTCTTCCTCGACCAGCAGCATCGAGTAGATCTCGCTCGTCGCATCGTCCATCGTGACGATCAGGTCCATCGCCGGCAGACCTTCGATCCAGACGTGGCGCGACCCGTCCTGGTGAAGCAGCATGCCCCGAAGCGGCCGGCGCGGACGCTTCTTGCGGTGCGCCGAACGCTTCGGCGCCTTCTGCACCAAGCCCGCAGCATGCAAGGCCAGCTTCGTCACCGTGTAGCCCAGCACATAGCCATGTCGCTTTTGCAGCTGCTCGTGGAAGTGCTTCACCGTGAAATCGGCGTACTTGTCCCGGAACAGCCCCAGCATCCGCTCCAGCTCTTCCTCCGGCGCACGCCTCGGTGATCGCCGGCCCATGCGCCGGTCGACCAGCCCGTCATCGCCCTCCGCCTCAAAGCGTTCCGCCCAACGTTGGAACGTCCGCACGTTGATCCCCAGAAGCTCAGACGCCGCCTCCTGCGTCAGCTCCTTCGCCTCAGTCCGATCCAGCAAACTCGAAAACCGCATCCGTCGTACACCCTCGTGAATGGATGCCGTGCCCATCGTGCCCCCTTTGTTCCGGGGCACCAAAAACACGACACTTCACGAGCTACAAACAGGCGACAGATCACGAGCTACTGACAAAATAGGTTCCTGCGTCCTGCATTGCTCGCGATCTTGCCGTATGCTCTATCCGACCCATCCGGCACCCCTGCCGGATTTCCGCCTCCGGCTTTCAGCCGGGTTCAAGCCGGAGCTTTCATGATTCTGTCCGAGCCGTCCGTCGTCGCGGGCCAGCCGTCCATTGCCCGTAACCGGCTGGTCCTGGTGGTCTATACCGCCGCGATCTTCGTCAGCGCGCTGCTGCTGTTCTCGGTGCAGCCGCTGTTCACCAAGATGGTGCTGCCGCGGCTCGGCGGCTCGCCGGCGGTGTGGTCGGTGGCGATGGTGTTCTTTCAGTCGCTGCTGCTCGGCGGCTATGCCTATGCGCATTACCTGATGCAGATCCGCAACCGGACCGTTCCGGTGGCGATCCATTTCGCCTTGCTGGTGCTCGCGCTGCTGTCGCTGCCGCTGTCGATCGCGGGCGGGTGGGGCGAGCCGCCGACCTCGGGCTATGCAGTGTGGCTGCTCGGCCTGTTCGCGGTATCGATCGGGCTGCCGTTCTTCGCACTCGCCGCCAACAATCCGCTGCTGCAGGCCTGGTTCGTGCGCACCGGCCATCCCAACGGCCCCGATCCCTACTTCCTCTATGCCTCCTCGAATATTGGCAGTTTCCTGGCGCTGTTGACCTATCCGGTGCTGCTGGAGCCGATGTTCACGCTGCGCATGCAGAACCTGATCTGGACCGGCGGCTATGGCCTGCTGATCCTGCTGATCGCGGCTTGCGCCGTATTGATGCTGCGCTCGCCGGTCATGGCCGCGGCCGATATCCGCGCCGAGGACACCCACTCGCCGGCGCCGCCCCGGATCCTGCGCGCGCGCTGGATCTTTCTCGCCGCTGTCCCCTCGGGGCTGCTGATCGCGGTGACCGCGCATATCTCCACCGACGTCGCCGCCGCGCCGCTTCTGTGGGTGCTACCGCTGTCGCTGTATCTCTTGACCTGGGTGCTGGTGTTCCAGTCGCGCCCGCTGCTGCCGCATAAATGGATGCTGATGCTGCAACCGCTGGCGATTGCGGGCGTGATCGTGCTGCTCGCCTTCGGCGGCGAGCAGAACCTGCTGCTGACGCTCGGCGGTCATCAGTTGTGTTTCTTCGTCATCGCGATGGCGTGCCATGGCGAACTGGCGCGTACCCGTCCGGCCGCGAAATATCTCACCGGCTTCTACGTCGCGCTGTCGTTCGGCGGCATGGTCGGCGGCCTGTTCGCCGGGTTGATCGCGCCGTTCACGTTCTCCTGGATCGCCGAATATCCGATCCTGCTGGCGCTGGCGGCGCTGTGCCGTCCGTCCGGCGGCAATGAGAGGCTGCCGCGCTGGAGCCAATGGTACTGGCCGTTTCTCGCCGCGCTGGCGGTGGCACTGATCCTTCCGGCCTTCTACACGGGCAAGATGTTCACCTGGCTCGATGAACATCGGGTCTGGGTGATCGGCGCGGTCGGCGTGCTCTCAGCCTTGCTGGCGCTCGGATTGAATGCCAACCGCTGGAAGATTTTCGCGACTGTCGTGGTGGCGCTGGTCCTGCTGCGGGCCTATCCGTCCGACGACGGGCGGGTGGAAACCGTACGCAGCTTCTTCGGCGTCCACAAGATCGTGGTGACGCCGAACGGCCAGTATCACGTGCTGATGCACGGCACCACGATCCACGGTGCCGAGAAATTCCAGAACGACGACGGCACCCCGGTGACCGGCCGGCCCGAGCCGATCACCTATTACCACAAGGACGGCGGCATCGGTCAGGCGATCGCGGCGGTGCGCGAACGTAAAGGCGCGCCGCTGCGGGCCGCGGTGATCGGCCTCGGCTCCGGCACGCTGACCTGCGCCTCCGAACCGGGCGAGAACTGGAAGTTCTTCGAGATCGACCAGTCGATGGTCGATACCGCGAAGGACCCGAAATACTTCACCTACATCCAGAAATGCGAGCCGGACCTGAAGCCCGTGATCGGCGATGCGCGGCTGACCTTCGCCAGGGAGCCTGATGGCATCTACGACCTGATCGTCATCGACGCCTATTCATCGGACGCGATCCCGATCCATCTTGCCACCGAAGAGGCGATGAAGATCTACAAGGACAAACTGGCGCCGCAAGGTGCTGTCGTGATGCACGTCTCCAACCGGCACCTGGAGCTGTCCAGTGTCGTGGTCGGCATTGCGGACGCCAACGACCTCAAGAGCTGGGTCTACAACGAGGATTCCGGGCGCGACAACGAATACATCTTCTCGACCTCGGTGGTGGTTTCGGCGCGCGAGGATGCGGATGTCGGCAAGCTGGCGTCGTCGGAAGACTGGGCGCTGGAGGAAGCCGACGAGCAGCAGCGGGTCTGGACCGACGATTATTCCAACGTGCTCGGCGCGGTGTGGCGGCGGCTGAAGAACGGGGAAGAGTAACGTTCGGTTCCGATCGCTGCAGGACCTGCGCCGCTGCCAGTCGTCAGCCGGACGCTGCGTCGTCGTTGGGAGGCGGATATCCGGCCGCAGAATGCCCGCCTTCGAGCTTCTGCGCCAGCAATCCGGCGATCTCGCCCGCCGGGCGCGGATTCGAGAAAAAGAAACCCTGGATCTGGTCACAGCCGAGCTCGCGTAGCTTGTCGACCTGGTCTGCACTTTCCACACCTTCGGCGATCGTGGACATGCCTAGCCCCTCTGCGAGGGTCACGATCGCCCGAACGATCTTGATGCTCTCGTTTTGCGTCGCCACATCGTCGATGAACGACTTGTCGATCTTGATCCTGTCGAAGGGGAATCGCCGCAGGTAGCTCATCGACGAATATCCGGTACCGAAATCGTCGATGGCGAGCCGGACTCCGAGCTGCCGTAGTCGTTCAAGCGATCCCTTGTGCTTCTGCGTCGTTTCCATCAAGACCGATTCGGTCAGCTCGAGCTCCAGCGCGGATGGGGCAACGCCAAACCTGGCGAGGCTGTTCGCGACGATCCGATCGAGGTCGGACTCCCCCTTGAACTGTGCGGCGGAGATGTTCACCGCCACCAGCGGGGGCACCACCCCCTGGTCTCGCCAGAGTCTGATCTGCCGACAGGCCTGCTCGATCGCCCATTTTCCGATCGGCAGGATGCTCCCGGTGGTTTCCGCGATCGGAATAAAGACCGTCGGCAGCAGCAAGCCGCGCGTCGGATGGTTCCAGCGGATCAGCGCCTCCAGCCCGACGATCCTTCCGGATTCGAGTTCCACTTGCGGCTGGTAGTATAATTCGAACTCCTGGCGCTCGATCGCCAGATGCAGGTCGGCGGCGAGCATCATCCGCTCGCGCAACTGCCGATCGAGTTCGGCCATATGGAAGCGGAACTGGTTGCGCCCCTCGTCCTTCGCCCGGTAGAGCGCAAGGTCGGCCTTCCTCATCATCGCCTCGGGCCCGTCCGCGTCCGAGTCGTAGGGGACGATCCCGATGCTGGCGGTCGTATGTACCTGATTGCCATCGATCGAAAAAGGTGCGGCAAGGCTGGCGCCGATCTTGGTGGCCATCGCCTCGACGCCGACCAGGTCGGAAATATCGTCCTGCAGCACCGCGAACTCATCACCGCCGAAGCGGGCGACCAGGTCGGTTTCGCGCACGCAGCCCCGGAGGCGATCGGCGACCGCCCGCAGCAGCGCGTCCCCGGCCGGATGTCCCAGCGTGTCATTGATATCCTTGAAATGATCGAGATCGAGATAGTGTACGGCGAACGGATTGGCGCCGCGTTGAGAGCGAGCGAACGCCAGTTGCAGCCGTTCGATAAAGGCCGCCCGATTGGCGAGCCCGGTCAGAAGATCGGTTCGCACCATGGCCGCGATCTTCTCGTCTGCCGATTTTCGCTCGGTGATATCGTTGAGGACGCCCTCGATAGCGACGAGCCGGTGCTTCTCGTCGCGCACTGCGTATCCGCGTCCTTCGAGCCAGACGAGGGAGCCATCCGACTTCTTCAGGCGGAATTCGAGCAGGGTGGAATCCACCCTTCCTTCTATGATGGACTTGATGTCGGCCGCGATAGCAGGATGGTATTCGCTTTCGATGAGCTGCATCCATCTGCTCGGCGACGCCAGCAGTTCTTCGGCGTCGTAGCCGTATCGCCGGACGTTTTGCGACAGGTAGATCAGCCCGAACGGGGGCTGCGCGCTCAGCCGGTAAAGCATCGTCGGACTGTTTTCGACGATGCGGTTGGCGTCGGAGAATTTCTGCAGGCGGCGCGTTTGGGTGATCGCCGCGCCAACCAGTTCCGCCAGCGTCCTGAGTGCATCGATCTCGCGCGGTGACCATTTGCGTTCGCTGCGGCAATCATCGAAACCGATCAGACCCCACCATTGGTCCTCGGCAAACACGGGAACCGCCACCGCCGATTTGACGCCGCCAAGCTCGAAGAATCGGCGCACGGGATCCTCGAAATCCCGGGCGAGTCCCGCGACGGACTCGCCCCGCATGAGCTTCGGAATCCATGACTGAAGGCCGACCTCGACCATGGTGCGGCCCCGCGCATCATTGAAGCCGGCAGGCGTCGATATGCCGGCTGCACTCCACAGGTTGTGGCTTATGATGCGGCCCTCGTCGATTGGCCCGGTCGGATCGACTTCGAGCATGTGCATCCGGCCGACGCTGGTAGCGAGACCGATATGCTCGAGCACCTTCGGAATCGAGCGCGTCAGGTCGCTTGCGCGCAGCAATTCCTTCGCGCTTCTGGCGATGGCTTCAAGCAGCAGGTCGCGGCGGTGGGTTTCCAGCATCGCGAGAGAATTGGCCTGCCGCTCGCGATCCGATGCCTCCGACTGGTTTTGTGTTTTCAGCTTGTCGACCACGACGTCACCGGAAGGTGGGAGCCCCGTGCGAGCGCCCCTCAATGCAATTGTTTCAAATGATAGCGGGCAGCCGTCGACTTCCGGTTGCGGTGATCGTTCAAGTTGTCGGTAAACACGGTCAGCAAGCATAACGGCATGATGGAAGCCCGGCTCCGAAGCGCCCAAGGAAGCTCCCAAGTATGCCGCTGTTAACCTTGAGGATCAATTGACGAGCAGCAGCTTGCCGGCGCCTCGCTTGGGCGTGCACCAGCAGGCTCGATCGATGAGGACGCGTCAGTCTTGGTAGGTGAACAATCCGCGCGGCTGATAATACGGGCGCGGCTGATAGTAGCCCGGCGGCGCGTATTGCGGGGCATAGCCGCGATCGTAGTAATATTGCTCCCGCGGATAGACCTGCGCGCCATGGAGGCGCCGGTTGCGCGGCGCCGGATAGCGCGCTTCGTTCGAAGAGCCGTCGGCCGGATAGATATAGCCGTCATCGGCTTGGGCCCGGGACTCGACCTGCGGCGCGACCTCGCCCGGCTGCGGCGTCAGCACGATCGGATCGCCGGCGGCGTTGTATTGCGGCGCTGCGTCGCGGCGCGCCACGGCGGTGTTGCCGCGGCCCCGCGGGTTGCGCGCCAGGGCGATCTGCGAGGAACCGGTCAGGTTCACGGTGGTGTTGAGCACGCCTTCTTTTTCCACCAGTGCATACAGCGTTGCAGCGTTGGCGCGCGACAGCCGCACGCAGCCGTGCGAGGCCGGGCTGCCGAGGCGGCTCACCGAGTCGGTGCCGTGAATGGCGTGGCCGATCTTGGTGAAGAAGATCGAATGCGGCATCGGCGCGTCGTCGAATTCCCTGGAGTAGTGGTCTGCCTCCATGCGGAAGGTCTTGAAGCTGCCATTCGGCGTCTCGTAGGACGGCAGGCCGGTCGACACCGGCCACTGGTAGCGCTCGACGCCGTCGATCGCGACCGTCATCAGCTGCGCATTCTTGTCGACGGTGATGGAGACCTTGGCTTGGGCGGCGCCGGTGGCGAACAGCAGCAGGCCGGCGAAAGCAATGAGGAAGGAACGCATCTTACCTTTGGCCTCCAGGCCCGCTTGCAGCGCCGCGGCTCTCCGTCCCCCGGCAACCAATATGCCCGGATTCCGGTTTTGGTTCCAGTGCCCTCACAGCATCGTTAATGCGGCGCGCGGCGCAAACAAGGCGGAGGCGGGGCGCAATCCGGCCGCTGGTGCTGACGTTTTCGCGAGTGGGATGCGCGACTGCCGTTAGACGTCATTCCGGGTCCGGTCGTTCGGACCATCCCGGAACGACGCTCCGCGTCAATTCTTCAGCCGGTACCCGGTCCGGAAGATCCACCACACCGCGACCATGCAGAGGCCGAGGAACGCCAGCGTGATGCCGACGCTGAGACCCACGCTGACGTCGGAGATTTCGTAAAAGCTCCAGCGGAAGCCGCTGATCAGATAGACCACCGGATTGAGCAGCGTGATGGTGCGCCAGCCCGACGGCAGCATGTTGACCGAGTAGAAGCTGCCGCCGAGGAAGGTCAGCGGCGTCACCACCAGCATCGGGATCATCTGCAGCTTCTCGAAGCCGTCGGCCCAGATGCCGATAATGAAGCCGAACAGGCTGAAGGTGACGGCGGTCAGCACCAGGAAGGTCAGCATCCACCAGGGATGCAGGATGTGCAGCGGCACGAACAGCGCGGCGGTGGCGAGGATGATCAGGCCGAGGATGATCGACTTGGTCGCGGCGGCGCCGACATAGCCGAGCACGATCTCGAAAGACGACACCGGCGCTGACAATATTTCGTAAATGGTGCCGACGAATTTCGGAAAGTAGATGCCGAACGAGGCGTTGGCGATGCTCTGCGTCAGCACCGACAACATCACCAGCCCCGGCACGATGAAGGTGCCGTAGCTGACGCCCTCGACCGAGGTGATTCGCGAGCCGATTGCAGCACCGAACACCACGAAATACAGCGAGGTGGAAACCACCGGCGAGACGATGCTTTGCAGCAGCGTGCGCCAGGTGCGCGCCATTTCGAACAGGTAGATCGCGCGGACGGCCCGGAAATTCATGGCGCCCTCACCAGACTGACGAAGATGTCTTCCAGCGAACTCTGCCTGGTATCGAGATCCGAGATGCGGATACCGGCGCTCCGGAGGTCGCTGAGCAGGCTGGTAATGCCGGTGCGATCGCCCTTGGTGTCGTAGTCGTAGGTCACGGCGCGGCCATCGTCCGACAGTTCGAGGTTATAGGCGGCAAGGCTGGCGGGGATCACATCGAGTTTGGCCTGCAGGTGCAGCTTCAACTCTTTCTTGCCGAGCTTTTGCATCAGGTCGGCCTTGTCCTCGACCAGGATGATTTCGCCCTTGTTGATGACGCCGATCCGGTCGGCCATCTCCTCGGCCTCTTCGATGTAATGCGTGGTGAGGATGATGGTGACACCCGACGCCTGCAGCGCCCGTACCACCTCCCACATGCCCTTGCGCAATTCGACGTCGACGCCCGCGGTCGGCTCGTCGAGAAACAGGACCTGCGGCTCGTGCGACAGCGCTTTCGCGATCATCACGCGGCGTTTCATGCCGCCGGACAGCGTGACGATCTTGGAATCCTTCTTGTCCCACAGCGACAGGTCCTTCAGCACCTTTTCGATATGGGCGGAGTTTTTCGGCTTGCCGAACAGGCCGCGGCTGAAGCTCACGGTCGCCCACACCGTCTCAAACGCGTCGGTGTGCAGTTCCTGCGGTACCAGCCCGATCAGCGAGCGCGCGGCGCGATAATCGGCGTTGATGTCATGGCCGCCGACGCTGACGCGGCCTTCGCTCGGATTGGCGATGCCGCAGACGATGCTGATCAGCGTGGTCTTGCCGGCGCCGTTCGGTCCCAGCAGGGCAAAAATCTCGCCGCGATTGATCTCGAGGTTGATGCCGTTCAGCGCCTTGAAACCGGAGCTGTAGGTCTTCGACAAATTTGCAACAGATATGATGGGAGCCATGCGGGACTTGATGGTCTGAATTGAAAATTGCGGGAGGCCTGGAGCGGCACTGCGGCGCGTTTCGGGCAGGCAGGGGCGAGCAGCAACAGATAGGAACGGAGAAGTCGAAATGCAATCGGTGCCCGCGCTGAAACCATTCGGTTCAACTGCTCAATAAATCACCGGGATTCCTGGCGGCTTCGAAGCGGGGGATGAGGTCGGCGGGAAGCGACACCAGTTTCGCCGAGCGATCGATCGAATCGCCGAAAATGGCGGCGCCCGCGATCTGTTTGGCGAGCCGGGTGTATTCGGACCAGATCAGGTAAAGCATCAGGGGCGGCTGCTCTCCGTTTGCCAGCAAGCGCCCACAGCGCTCGACGGCGCCTTCCGTGAGCCACCATCGCTGCGACAGCGTCACCAGCTTCCTGAAATTGCGCAGCGTGCCGGATTGTTGCGCCGGAGGGACGCCGGCCAGTTCGGCGCAGTGGGTAAGCCAGTTGAGGCCGGCCACAATGGCAATGGAGAAATCCGCCGTCGCGGTGCCGGTGAAATCGATCACGGTGTCGGCATGGGGACGCTGGAAAAGATAGGCATCGATCATTTCGAGCTGACGGGAAGCGGCGCTCAGCAGCCCGGAATCATGACCGGGCACCGCCATCACGTACTGCATCGCTTCCAGCCGGGTGTGATCCCAGACCGAGCCGACATCGCCGTCGACGTCCGACAGCGTTCGCTTGCAGGCCGGATAGATCAGTTTGCCCTGGTCGACGTCGGCGAGATATCGGGGAACGCGCTTGCCGAGGTCATCGAGGAGAACGTCGGGTGGGACGAAGCCTCCCGGCGATCGCTTCGCCGCCGGGCTCTCAGACGACTGCCTTTTCGAATGCAACCAGCCGAACAATCCGCTGCCCCGATGAAGGGTTCATGCAGACCTTAACCCCGATCTAGCCAACTATCGACCGCCTTTTTTTGGCCGCGGGTCGGACTCGATCGGGTTCCGGCGATTACGTCTCTTGATTGCCTGAGGGGCGATCGTTCTTGTAACCCAGCGGCCTGCCGGTGGATCGGTTGATCAGATGCATCCGTGTACAGGACGGGCATGTGACAAATACGTAGGTATTGTCATCGGCAGGCTTCTCGTCGTCCGGCCAGGTGTGCTGGACGTTCAGGCCCGTTTGCGGACATTGAAAGACGAAGGCTGCCATGGCCTAGTTGAGGCGCAGGCATACCGCACCGGCATTGACCGGCATCAATTCGCGCGGTGGGTCCTTACTTTCTCTTGGGTGGGGGGTGCTCGTCCTTGGCCGCTTCCTCGGCGAGCAGCTTCAACAGCATCTGGCGCCGGGCCTCATCCCTGTTGTTCGGGTCGGCCAGGAGCTTTCGGTAATGTTCAAGATTCTGCTGGTGGATAAATCTTTCCAGATCCATGGAGGGCTCTCCGAAGGATGAAGAAATTTTTATTCTGCGCCCATAACCGCCGCACGTCCAGATTTCCGCGAGAATAATTTGCGACAATAGTACTTACGGATGTTCAGGAGCCAGAATTGCGTCAAAAGCCAACGAGTCCGGACGTGTGCTCAGTCGCCCATGCAGGTTCTCACACCCGCTCGACGAAACTATCGACCACCTTCTTCTCGCCGGCCTTCTCGAACGCGATGGTGAGCTTATTGCCGTCGATCTTCACTACGTTGCCGTAGCCGAATTTCTGGTGAAACACGCGGTCGTCCAGCGAAAATTCCGACGTGGTGCCGGTGGATTTCGCGATCAGCTCGCCTTCGATGGTCAGGGGCGCGCGCTTGTTGCGCGAGAAGCCCTCGCCCCGCGAACTCGAGGTATCGCTGCGCGAACCTGAGGTATCGCTGCGCGAACCTGAGAACGGTGACTGGCTTTCATTGAAACCGCCGCCGGCCTGTCCGCCGCCCCGGCCGCCATTCTGGCTGCGGGCACGCTGGGCCTGCGCGCGCTGCCAGCCCGGCGTCGAATAGCTGGAGCCGAAGGATTCCACATTGTCGAAGCGCGAGGGGCCGTAGCCGCCGCTGCCGCCCCAGCCCGAGCCGCCCTTGGATTCCGTGATCTCGACATTCGGCGCCGGCAGCTCATCGAGAAACCGCGACGGGATCGTGGTCGACCACGTGCCGTGAATGCGGCGGTTGGTGGCGAAATAGAGTTTGGCGCGGCGGCGCGCGCGGGTCAGCCCGACATGGGCGAGGCGGCGCTCTTCTTCAAGGCCGGCGCGGCCCTGTTCGTCGAGCGTGCGCTGGCTCGGAAACAGGCCTTCCTCCCAGCCGGGCAGGAACACGTTGTCGAATTCCAGCCCCTTGGCCGAATGCAGCGTCATCAGCGAAACCGCATCGTCCTCGGCGCCGCCGTCGCGGTCCATCACCAGCGAGATGTGTTCGAGGAACCCCTGCAGGTTCTCGAATTCCTCCATCGAGCGCACCAGTTCCTTCAGGTTCTCGAGCCGGCCGGCGGCGTCGGCGGAGCGATCCTTCTGCCACATTTCGGTGTAGCCGCTCTCGTCGAGCACGATCTCGGCCAGTTCGGTATGCGAGGTCACCTCGCGCTGCGCGCGCCAGCGATCGAAACTGGCGATCAGGTCGCGCAGGGACCCGCGCGCCTTCGGCTTCAGCTCATCGGTCTCGACCACGGCGCGGGCGGCCTCGAACAATGGAATCCGGCGCTTGCGGGCGTGGTCGTGCAGCATCTGCACGGTGGCGTCGCCGAGCCCGCGCTTCGGCACGTTGACGATGCGCTCGAAGGCGAGGTCGTCGGCCGGCGAATTGATGGTGCGCAAGTATGCCAGCGCGTCGCGGACTTCGGCGCGTTCGTAGAACCGCGGCCCGCCGATCACGCGATAGGGCAGGCCGAGCGTGACGAAGCGGTCTTCGAATTCGCGCATCTGGAACGAGGCCCGCACCAGGATCGCGATGTCGTTGAGCTTGTTGCCGGCGCGCTGCAGTTCCTCGATCTCCTCGCCGATGGCGCGGGCTTCTTCTTCCGAATCCCAGGAGCCGGTGACGGTGACCTTCTCGCCGTCGACGTCTTCGGTGCGCAGCGTCTTGCCGAGCCGGCCTTCATTATGGGCGATCAGGTGCGAGGCGGCGGCGAGGATGTGGCCGGTGGAGCGGTAGTTGCGTTCGAGGCGAATGACCTTGGCGCCGGGAAAATCGTGCTCGAAGCGCAGGATGTTGTCGACCTCGGCGCCGCGCCAGCCATAGATCGACTGGTCGTCGTCTCCGACGCAGCAGATGTTCTTGGGGGGATTTGGCGCCGTCATTCCGGGCTGCGCTGAAAGCGCAGACCCGGAATCCCGAGTTGAATCCTGTGCCGCCCGAGATTCCGGGTTCGCATCTTCGATGCGCCCCGGAATGACCGAGGAGGGGGGGACGCCCGGCTTCGACGGGGCCTGCGCCAACAGCCGCAGCCACAGATACTGCGCAACGTTGGTGTCCTGATATTCATCGACCAGGATGAACTTGAAGCGGTGCTGGTATTGCCGGAGCACGTCGGGGTGTTCGCGGAACAGCCGGATGTTTTCCAGCAGGAGATCGCCGAAATCGGCGGCGTTGAGAATTTTCAGGCGCTCCTGATAGGCCGCATAGAGCTTGCCGCCGCGGCCGTTGCCGAAAACAGCGGCTTCGCCCGGCGGCACCTGCGACGGCGTCAGCCCGCGGTTCTTCCAGCCGTCGATCAGTCCTGCCAGCATGCGGGCCGGCCAGCGCTTGTCGTCGATATTGTCGGCGGCGAGCAACTGCTTAAGCAGCCGGATCTGGTCGTCGACATCGAGCACGGTGAAGTTGGATTTCAGCTGCACCAGTTCGGCGTGGGTGCGCAGGATGCGGCCGCCGATCGAATGGAAGGTGCCGAGCCACGGCATGCCTTCGACGGCTTGGCCGAGCATTTGCCCCAGCCGCAGCTTCATCTCGCGCGCGGCCTTGTTGGTGAAGGTGACGGAGAGGATTTCGCCGGGCCGGGCGCGGCCCTGGCTGAGAATGTGGGCGATCCGGCAGGTCAGCACGCGGGTCTTGCCGGTGCCGGCCCCCGCCAGCACCAGCACGGGACCGTCAAGCGTTTCCACCGCCTCGCGCTGCTCGGGATTGAGACCGGAGAGGTATTGCGGGGTCGCGGCCGCCCGCGCACGCGCGGCGATGCCGCCGGCCGCAGGCTGGTGGTCGGGGACGCCGTGAGGGCTCAGTCTTTTCGGTTCGGTCATATCGCGAATCGTCTTCCGCCCACGATGGCACCGCGGGGCCGTGAAGGGGAGCCTTCATAGCAGGATTGAAGGGCATATAGGGCTTTGCCGGCGGTTTTGACAGGTTTTATCCCGTGCCAAGACAGGCGCCATTCCCGCCGCCCGGGGCGGACTTTGTTCGCGGGGGGTATCGGGATTTTGAGCGGTTTCGCAACCGGACCGCTGCGGAACTTGCGTTTCCGGCCTGGATCGTTTGCGGAAGCAGGATGCGCGAGGCCTGCGGCCGCGCACGCGGCCAGCCTGAAGCGCTAATTGAAGCGCTACTTGGAGGGCATCGCAATCCTGCGGCCGACGCCCTCGGGGCGCGCCACCGCCGCGTGGGCCTTCGCCACCGCCGCGATGCGGGCGCGGATGTCGGGCGGAAACGGCGCCGTCTTCCGGGCGTTCATGTCGATGTGAATGGTCATGTTTTCCGAGGTGGCGGACAGCCAGCCCTCGGTGGCGTGGCGCAACTCCTCGAACGTGTGCAGCCGCTTTTCGTCGGCGCCAAGCAGAAAAACCGAAATCTGCACGGGATCGCCGAGATGGATCTCGCGCAAATAGCGCACGTGGCATTCCGCGGTAAAGGTCGAGCCGTTGCGCTCCTTCATGTAGGCCGGCCCAATCCCGAGCTGCAGCCACATTTCGTCGATCGCGCGGTCGAACATCACATTATAATAGGCCATGTTGAGATGGCCGTTATAGTCGATCCACTGCGGCTCGATCTGCATCACCGACGACAAGAACGGCGAGGGCGGAAGCGGCATATCCTTGGCGGCGGCGGCAGTCGTCATCGATCCATCCCTGTCTGTCCGATCTGGTCTCTTGACCCCTTATATATCCTTTGCCACGGTCTTTTCGCCGGGAGGATATCGTGAGCCTGATCATCACCAATAATTTGCCGCGGCCGGAGCCGCAGGCGCTGGCCAGCACCGTCGAAGCGCTCGCCGCGCGGTTCGGCAACCGTCTGATCACCTCGCAGGCGGTCCGCGAACAGCATGCCCATACCACGACCTGGTTGCCCTCGCAGCCGCCGGACGCCGTGGTCATGGCGCAGGAGACGTCGGATATCCAGGACGTGGTGCGGATTTGCGCCAAGTATGGCGTTCCCGTGATCGCGTTCGGCACCGGCACCTCGCTGGAGGGGCAGGTGAATGCGCCGGCTGGCGGGATCTGCATCGACCTGCGCGACATGAACCGGATCCTTGAAGTCCACACCGAGGATCTGGATTGCGTGATCCAGCCCGGCGTCACCCGCAAGGCGCTGAACGAGCATCTGCGCGACCAGGGATTGTTCTTTCCGATCGATCCCGGCGCCGACGCCTCGCTCGGCGGCATGGCGTCGACGCGCGCCTCCGGCACCAATGCGGTGCGCTACGGCACCATGCGCGACAACGTGCTGGCGCTCAAAGTGGTGCGCGGCGACGGCGAGATCATCACCACGGGCACGCGGGCGAAGAAATCCTCGGCCGGCTACGACCTGACGCATTTGTTCGTCGGCGCCGAAGGCACGCTCGGCATCATCTCCGAACTCACCATCAAGCTGCGCGGCATCCCCGAAACCATCGCGGCGGCGGCGTGTTCGTTCGAGACCGTGCGTGGCGCCTGTCAGGCCACCATCCTGGCGATCCAGACCGGCATTCCCGTGGCGCGCATCGAGCTGCTCAATGCCGCGCAGGTCAAGGCCTGCAATTCCTATTCGAAGCTGTCGCTGCCCGAGACGCCGCTGCTGCTGCTCGAATTCCACGGCAGCGAGATCGAGGTCGCCGAGCAATCGAAGAATTTCAAGGAAATCGCCGCAGAATGCGGCGGCGGCGATTTCACCTGGACCACCAGGCCCGAGGACCGCACCAAGCTCTGGCAGGCGCGGCATGACGCCTATTGGTCGGTCAAGGCGCTGCGTCCCGGCGCCGGCGTGGTGGCGACCGACGTCTGCGTGCCGATCTCGCGGCTCGCCGATTGCGTCACCGAGACCGAAGAGGACCTGAAGCGGCTCAATCTCCTGTCGCCGATCGTCGGCCATGTCGGCGACGGCAATTTCCACTGCTCGCTGCTATGCGACGTCGACGACGCGGAAGAGATGGCGCGCGGCGAGGATTTCATGCACCGGCTGGTCGAGCGCGCGCAATCGATGGGCGGCACCTGCACCGGCGAGCACGGCATCGGGCAGGGCAAGCAGAAATACCTTGAAGCCGAACTCGGCCCCGAGGCGCTCGACGCCATGCGCGCGCTGAAGAAAGCGCTCGATCCGCAGAACATCTTCAACCCCGGAAAGATATTGCCGGCGGTATAGGGCCGGTTTCTGCACACAACGTCAACGCCTGTGCCTCGTTACCCCGAAGCGGACCTGGATTCCGACTGCGGACGCTGTCGCGTCAGTGAAACGGAGCTATGGCGCCAACGCTCAATGCGGACCGCCCACGAAAAGTCGTGCCGCGCGTCAGGGGACCAGTTCGAATTGCAGCATCATCTCATTGTCTTCATGCTCGAGCACATGGCAGTGCCACGGATATTTTCCGGGAACGCCATCGAAGCGCGCAATGATGCGGACGACCTCACCGGGATCGGCCCGAACGGTATCTTTCCATCCGCGTTCCTGGGGTGGCGGCGGGATGCGGCCGCCGCGCAGATAGGGCTCGGCTGAAATCGGATCGGGACCTTCGCCCGGGATCTCCGCGTTCCATGCCTTCAAGTAATCGTCGCCGTCGAACTTCTGGCGATCGAGCACTTGAAAGCGGACCAGATGCAGGTGGATCGGATGGGCGTCCTCCGTGGGGTTGATCAGGTGCCACACTTCGGTATCGCCAATCTTGCACTGGATCGTGACCGGCGCATCCCACTTTCGCCCGTTGAGCAGGACGAGCGTCGGCTCGCCTTTCGCGTTCTTGTATTCGCTGAAGGCCATGTAGCGCACTTTGGCATCCCGCTCCGGCAACGGCGCGACAGTACGCAGCTTGTCGGGAACGCGCGCCGTGTCCGGCCGGGCAAGCCGTCTGCCGACACGGAATTCCATGACATTTGCCGTGGTTCGGCGGTCCGGGGCCTCGCCGTTCGGATAGGGCGTCGGTGCATCGTTCAAGAGGCGGATCGATCCGCGCGCGCCGCGGAAGTCGACGATAACGTCCGCTCGCTCGGCCGGCGCCAGCAACAGGCGACGCACTTCCACCGGGGCCGGCAACAGCCCCTGATCGGTCCCGATCTGCAGGAAGCTGCGGCCGTCGGCGAGACGCAACTGGTAGAAGCGCGCGTTGGAGCCGTTGAGAATGCGCAGCCGGTACTTCCGCGGCTCGACTTCCAGATGCGGCCACACTTTGCCGTTCACGAGAATCGTGTCGCCGAAGAACTCCGGAACCCATGGTCCCGGACGATCCGCCGATCCTGTCGACTCCGCAATCGGGTAAGTCAGCGAGCCGTCAGCCGCAAAGCTGCGGTCCTGGATCATGAGCAGGACTTCGTGGTCGCCCCCCGGCAGGCCGAGGGCGTCCTCATGGTCGTCGCGGATGAGGTAGGCGCCGGCAAGTCCTGCATGGACATTGAGCCGCGTCTGGCCGATGGCGTGATCGTGATACCAGAGCAGGCAGGCATCCTGCTGGTTTGGATATTCATAGATCTCCCGCGTCCATTCGGCTCCGCGCCGAGCGAACCCGTTGGTGAACCAGGCGTCGGGCCGGCCGTCGCTGTCTGGCGCCACGACGGCGCCGTGGAGATGCACGACGGTCTTGGTCGGCGGTTCGCCGTGATGGGTGCCATGCAGATGCGGGTCGAACGCCTGCGGGATCAGGAAATCGCCGTCAGGAATTTCATTGACCCAGCGAACGAAGATCCTCCGCCCGGTGCGGACATCGAGCGTCGGTCCGGGAAATTGACCCGCATAGGCCCACAGCGGCGTCGGTGGCAGGTCGCGGTGCAGGCGCTGACGGACAGCGCGCATCGCGATCTCGTAGAGCGGGCTGCCTTCGTGGCTGCCGCTCGGTTTCAGCGCCTGGTCGAGCCGGGGCAGGGGATCGACGAATTTCTGCAATTTCGGACTGCCGGCATGACTTGCAGCCGGGCCGTGGCTTCGTGCGCCCTTCGGGGACAGCGACAGACCGGCAACGACGCCACCGCCGATCCAGAGCAGGCGTCGTCTCGATAACATTGCCACCCCATTTGTTCCTTGCCTGATGATCCATTCCCGCCGCCGCCTTGGCAAGGGCATTGGCCGGCTAGTCTGCCTTCCGCCGACGGGTCTTCATTTGACGAGGCTCAACAGGCCGGGGCGCGGCTCGAACAGCTCTCCTGCCCCGATCATCGACGCGAGTGCGCGATACAGCGCTTCGTGCGTCAAACCAAGCTCGGCGGCCCACGCCTTCTTGGTATGGTTGAGTTTGACCGCGTCATTGCGGCCCTCCGTCTCGATGAAGTGGCAGATTCGCTCGCGCGCGGTTCGGAGCATCAGACGTTCGCTCTGGGCGCGGGCGCGGCGCAACTCCGCGCTGACATAGCCGATCCAGGCGTCCCTGAAATGCGCGGTCGCCAGCGCCCTTTGAAAAGCATCCCGGGGGATGGCGACAACGCGCGATCGTTCGATCACCACGGCATTGCAGTGATAGGAGGCCTGGTCGAGGCTGGCCTCGGCGATGAAACCTCCGCGCGATCGCTGCAGGGTGATGTCTGCACCGGCAGAAGAGGTGCGCACCAGCCTGATTTCGCCGTGCAGCACGCAATGCATCGCTTTCGGTCTTGCGCCCTGCGCGAACAGCAGGGTTCCCTTGGCAAGATCCCGCTCCGAAGCGGCCTTCAGTGCGTCGGCAGGCAATGCCGACAGCAATTTCTCTGACATGAGCATTTTCCTGGATTCGCTCGGCCTTATGATCCAAATCATATGGGCCGATGGCGGGCCGCGCTACGGTGCCGAATGATCGAGAGGGGATTTATGCGAATTCTGGTGGCCATCGTTGCCGCGGTTCTGGCCGGCGGCGGCGCGACACTCGCTGTCGCCCAGCATCACCACCGGCATGATTCTTCCGTCCCGCGCACGCCGGACGCCCGGCAGTTCGTCAAGTTTCCTGCGGCATTGGTCGAGGACACGCTCGCCAACATGCGCGATCATCTGCAGGCGCTGCAGGAGATTCAGTCGCAACTCGGCATGGGTCATGCGGACAAGGCCGCCAGCATCGCGGAGACGCGGCTCGGAATGTCGTCGCTGGGGCTGCACGGCGCTGCGGAAGTTTCCAAGCACATGCCGCAGGGAATGCAGGATGCCGGGACGGCGATGCACCGCGCGGCCAGCCGGTTTGCAATCGCAGCCCAGGATACGGTTGTTACCGGCGACCTGAAGCCGGCATTTGCGGGACTTGCCGAAATCACGGCGCAATGCGTCGGTTGTCACGCCAGTTACCGCATAAAGTAGCGCCGCAACGCCGGCACGATGTTCGCTTCGGGTCAAGAGCAGCGATAACGCCGCGCGGGGGTACGTAAAAGCAAAGATTGATCGGCTGCACATATCCGGATATCCCGACAGCAAAGGTATCCGATGCGGCTTCCCTTCTTTTACGGCTGGGTCATCGTCGTCGTGACGTTCGTCACCATGGCGATCGGCGTCAACGCGCGCACGGCGTTTTCGCTGTTCTTCCCGCCGATCATCGACGAGTTCGGCTGGGAGCGCGGCGTCACCGCCGGCGCCTTCTCGTTCGGCTTCGTGGTTTCCGGCGCGGTGAGCCCGCTGATCGGCCGCATGATGGACCGCTATGGCCCGCGTGCGGTGATGGAACTCGGCGTCGCGTTGATGGCGGGCGGCCTGTTGCTGGCGCCGTTGACGACGCAGCCCTGGCATCTGTACCTGACGATCGGCGTCATGGTCGGCGCCGGCAGCGTCTGTCTCGGCTATTCCGGCCAGTCGCTGTTCCTGCCCAACTGGTTCAACCGCCGGCGCGGCCTCGCCATGGGCCTTGCCTTCGCCGGCGTCGGCATCGGCTCAGTCACCCTGCTGCCCTGGGTGCAGCTGATGATCGAGCAGACCGGCTGGCGCACCGCCTGCACCGCGATGGGCATCATGATCCTGGTCGTGCTGGCGCCGATCAATCTGTTGCTGCGCAAGCGCCCCGAGGACGTCGGGCTCTTGCCCGACGGCGATGCCGCACTGACGGCGGCATCGGCGAAGCCGATATCGAACATCGTCGATCTCGCCTGGGCCGGCATCGACTGGACCCTGCGGCGCGCGATGCGAACCGCGCGCTTCTGGTGGCTCTCGCTCGGCTATTTCTGCGGCTTGTACGTCTGGTACGCGGTGCAGGTTCACCAGACCAAATACCTGCTCGACATCGGTTTCAGCTCCGGCGTCGCGGTCTGGGCATTGGGCGTGGTCAGCCTGCTCGGCATTCCCGGCCAGATTTGGCTCGGACATCTCTCCGACCGGATCGGGCGCGAATGGATCTGGACGGCGAGCTGCATGGGTTTTGCGATCTGTTTCGCGGCCCTGATCGCGCTGAAGTTTTATCCGACCGTGCTGCTGGTCTACCTGATGATTCTGACGCAAGGCGCGCTCGGCTACGGCATGACCTCGATCATAGGCGCGATCGTGCTGGAGATTTTTCAGGGCAAGCAATATGGCAGCATTTTCGGCACCATCATGCTCGCCGCGCTGGCGGGAGGCGCCGCGGGACCCTGGTTCACCGGCTTTCTGCATGACCTTTCCGGCAGTTACACGGTCGCCTTTGCGATCGGCATCGGACTGAGCGTGCTGTCCGCGGTCGCGATCTGGCAGGCGTCGCCCGGCAAGGTGCGCGCCGTTGCCGGCCAGTTGCATAAAGCGCAAGGCTGAGCCGCTGGAGCCTTCCTCAGCTCGATGAGATACCCATCCCTCGCTGCAGATCGCCGATGGCGCGCAGGAAGCTGTCGGCCGGCGTGGTCTCCGGGTCGATCAGGCGGTGCAGACGGAAGCCGTCCTCCAATGCCAGCAGGATCGCGCCGGCCCATGTCGGATTGAGAGACTGGTTCTTCCCGTTGTTCTTCAACGTGGTCTCGACGATATCCGCGACCAGTTTTCGTCGGGCCCGCAGCCGCTTGGCGAGATCGGGTCTGCGCTTTTCGGCGCGCGCCACAAACAGGATCATTTCCATGTGCAGAAGTGGAGAACGCCCGAGCGGATCCTGCTGGCTGCGATCCATGGTCTTCAGCGCATCAATGAAGTCCGCGAGACTCTTGTGCTTGGCGAGAAGATCGAGACTGCGCCTGATGGATTGCGCGACGTGATCCTCGATCATGGCGATGATCAGCTCGTCCTTGCTCTTGAAGTTGGAATAGAACGCCCCGCGGCTGAAGCCGGCCGCCGCCGCGATGGCCTCGATGCTGGCGCCCCCGATGCCCTGTTCCTCGAACACGCGCGCCGCTGCCTCGAACAGCTTTTCGCAGGTGTCGTCCCTGGTCGGTCTGGTTCGAACTCTTGACATCGATCAATTTTAGGTCAGAATGCAACTCGATACAATAGTGTATCCAATTTCAATTGGTCCGGATGACAACCGGTCCGGCCCCCGAGGACAGCGCCAATCCGCCCGAATGGGCGGGCATTTCAGCGCGGCAACTGATTGAGGTCACCATGAACGAGCATGTTCAGACGACGACCAGCGCGCCGCTTTTCAATCCCTTGGCGCCGGAGTTCATTCGCGACCCCTATCCGCATTACGAGCGGCTGCGCACCACCGATCCGATGCATCTGACGCCCCTCGGCATGTTCGTGGCGAGCCGCCACGCCGAGGCCAGCCTGGTGCTGCGCGACAAGCGTTTCGGCAAGGACTATGTCGAGCGCTCGAAGCGGCGCTACGGGCCGCAGATCATGGACGAGCCGGTGTTCCGCAGCATGAGCCACTGGATGCTGCAGCAGGACCCGCCCGACCACACGCGGCTGCGCGGCCTGGTGGTGAAAGCCTTCACCGCGCGCCGGGTCGAGGACATGCGTCCGCGCATCCAGCAGGTGGTCGATGACACGCTCGACCGCATCGCTCCCCAGGGGCATATGGACCTGATCGAGGATTTCGCGTTTCGGCTGCCGGTGACGATCATCTGCGACATGCTCGGAATTCCCGAGGAGCACCGCGAGACCTTCTACAACGGCTCGCGCGACGGTGGCCGCCTGCTCGATCCGGTGCCGCTGACGAAGGCTGAAATCGAGCAGGGCAACGCCAGCAACGCGATGGCCCAGATGTATTTCCAGCAACTGTTCGAGTTGCGGCGGAAGAATCCCGGCGACGATCTCACCACGCAGCTGGTGCAGGCCGAGGAAGACGGCAGCAAGCTCTCCAACGAGGAACTCACCGCCAATATCATCCTGCTGTTCGGCGCGGGCCACGAGACGACCGTCAACCTGATCGGCAACGGGCTCCTGGCGCTCTACCGCAACCCCGATCAGCTCGCGCTGCTCAAGGCCAACCCCGCGCTGATCACCAACGCCATCGAAGAATTCCTGCGCTATGATTCCTCGGTGCAGATGACCGGCCGGGTGGCGCTGGAAGACATCGACGACCTCGGAGGCAAGAGAATCCCGAAGGGCGAGACCGTGCTCTGCCTGCTGGGTTCGGCCAATCGTGACCCGGCGGTTTATCCCGACCGGCCGGAGCGTCTCGATATCACCCGCCCCAAGATCCGTCCGCTGTCCTTTGGCGGGGGCATCCATCTTTGCCTCGGCGCCCAACTGGCGCGAATCGAGGCGGAAGTCGCGATCGCGACCCTGTTGCGGCGGCTGCCGGACCTGCGGCTCGACGACGCCGAGAATCCGGAATGGCGGCCGACCTTCGTGCTGCGCGGCCTCAAGCGGCTGCCCGCAAGCTGGTAACGGCCTCCGGCGCGGAGCCGTCGCACGCGCCGCTGTGACTTCGCCACTATTGCCTCTATATATGGTCCTGCTCCGGCGTTGATGTCAGCGTGGCGGCGGGTGGGCCGTCCCGGGCCGCCATCGCGCCGGGACGTGCCCAAAGGGAGACACCGTGCAGACGACGCTGCTCGGATTGGCGATTGCCTTCATCATTGCGCTGGTAGCCGCGCTGATCGGGCCGTACTTCATCGACTGGAACCAGTTCCGGCCGCAATTCGAAGCCGAGGCCACTCGGGTGATCGGCGCGCCGGTGCGCGTCGCCGGTAAACTGGACGCGCGTCTGCTGCCGGCGCCGTCGCTTCGGCTGCGCTCGGTGACGGTCGGCGGCGCCAACGACCTCGGCAAGGTTCGCGCCGACAAGCTCGACGTCGAGTTCAGCCTGGGCTCGCTGATGCGCGGCGAATGGCGCGCCACCGAACTGACCATCAACGGCATGGCGCTCGATCTCGGCCTGGATTCGCAAGGAAAGGTCGACTGGCCGGCATCGTCAGGGAGATTCAATCTGGGGTCGCTGGCGATCGACCGGTTGAACCTGACCGGCCGCATTGCGCTGCACGACGCCTCGAGCCGCGGCACGCTGGAGCTGAATGACATCGCCTTCAGCGGCGATGTGCGTTCGCTGGCCGGTTCGGTGCGCGGCGATGGCAATTTCGTGCTTTCAGGGGTGCGTTATCCGTTCCGGGTGTCATCCGGTCAGACCCCCGACGGCAACGGCACCCGCGTTCATCTCAACATCGATCCCGGCGCGCGTGCGTTATCGGCCGATCTCGACGGCGTGCTCTCTTTCGAGGCGCGCGCGCCGCGCTTCGAAGGCGCGGTAACGCTGGCCACTCCCGCCGGACTCAAGACCACCACAAATGTGCCCATCACGCCGTGGCGAATATCGGCCAAGGCAAAAGCCGATCCATCCGCCGCGCGGCTCGAGCAAATCGAGGCGAGCTACGGCACGGAGGACAACGCGCTGAGATTTTCAGGCGCCGGCGACCTTCGCTTCGGCGCTTCGCCGCTGCTTCGCGTCACGCTATCGGCGCGGCAGCTCGACGCCGACCGGTTCGTCGCCAAGGGCGACGGCGCCGGCGAGCCGGTGCGGCTGCTGCCGGGCTTGCGCGCATTGATGGCCGCGTTCCCGCAGACTTCTCCTGTCCCGGCGCAGATCGAACTGAGCGCCGAACAGATCATGCTGGGCGGACGCCCGGTGCAGAATCTTGCCGCCGCGCTGCAGACCGACGCCAGATCCTGGAGCATCGACCGGCTGGAGTTTCGGGCGCCGGGCGCGACCCGCGTCAGCCTGAGCGGTTTCAACCCGCAGCCCGGCAGCTTCACCGGCGCGCTTAGCGTCGATTCTTCCGATCCGGATGCCCTGGTGACCTGGCTGCAGGGCCGCGGCGAGGTGATCCATCGCAGTCAAAAGCCGCTGCGGCTGCACGGCGATCTGACCGTGGGTCAGGATCGCGTTGGGCTCGAAGCCATGAAGGCCGAGATCGAGGGCAACACCGTCGAGGGGCGGGTTGCGATTTCCACGGGAGGCGGCGGCTCGCGGTTCGAGGCCGGGTTGAAGGCGGAACGTCTCGATCTCGACGCCGCGATCGCTTTGGCGCGTTCGCTGGCGGGTCCGCAAGCCGAGTGGCCGGACGAGGCGCAGCTCACGCTCGATATCGGCCGCGCTACATCGGCCGGTCAGGAACTGCGGCCCTTGATCGCGAAGCTCGGCTATGGCGCGAAGATGTTCTCGCTGGATCAGCTGAAGATCGGCGAGGCCGGCAGCGTGATGGTCGAGGGCGCGGGAAGTTTTGACCGCGTCAACACCACCGGAAAGCTGACGCTGAATTCGAGCGCCGCGTCGCTCGCACAGATCAGCGGCCTGATCGCGCCGCTGGCGCCGGCGGTCGCGGCGCGGCTCAATGCGATCACGGCTGGTCCCGGCCCTGCGCGCCTCAAGCTGTTGCTCGATCTCGACAAGAACCCTCAGCAGGCCGATCGCGCCAGCGCGCGCGCCGTGTTCGATTTCGACGTGCCGCGGCTCAAGGGCACCGCCACGATCACGGCAAGGCCCGTGATCGCCGCGGTACGCGGGATCGATCTCGATGCGCTCGGGCGCAGCGAGATCAACATCGAATCGAAACTGTCCGCAGAACAAGGCCGTTCGTTGCTGGCGCCGCTGGGGCTCGATCGCGTGATCGGCGCGGGCGATGGCCCGGCGCAATTCGAGGGCTCTTTGGCGGGCGTTTGGCGTGCGCCGTTGCGGCTGAAGGTGAAGATTTCGGGAACCGGTCTCGACGCCGAAGCCGAGGGGACGGCCGAGCCGTGGGCGGCCGAGCCGAAGGCCAGCGTCAACTTGAAGGCTCGCAGCGTCGATCTCACGCCGCTGTTCGATCTCAAACCATCCGATAGCCCTCCGCGGAATATCAGCCTGTCGTCGCGCGTCTCGCTTGCGGGCAACAGGCTGAGCTTCGACGATCTCGACAGCACGATATCGGGCTCGAGGTTGCGCGGCCGCGTGGCGCTGGTCCTTGACGAGGAAAAGAACGTCGAGGGCGAAGTCGGCCTCGATACGCTCGACCTCGGGTCGGCCTTTGCACTTGCGATCGGCGCGGCGGGACACGATGCCGCCGAGCCGCTCGGATCCGGGCTCTTGAAGGGCTGGCGCGGCCGCATCGCGTTTCAGGCGCTGCGCGGCGCGCTGCCGGGCGGCGGCGAGTTGCGTCCCGTCAGCGGCGCGGTCAGGAGCGACGGCCAGTCGTTGAGCTTCGATGCGATCAAGGGCGGCATCGGCGGCGGCGAGGCGAGCGCCAATATCGACGCCAGAGCGACCGCCAATGGAATCGCCTTGAATGCGCGCGTCCAGTTCAGCGGCGTCGAAGGTGCTGCGCTACGCTATCGCGGGCTGAAGATGCCCGAAGGCCGCGCCTCGATGCAGATGACGCTGGCGAGCCAGGGCCGCAGCGCGTCCGCGCTGACCGGCGCCTTGTCCGGAAGCGGAACGGTGACGCTGGAATCCGCTCGCATCGCCGGGCTCGACCCGCGAGCCTTCGAGGCCGCGGTCCGCGCCAGCGACGGCGGGCAGGCGACCGACGACGCCAGGCTGCGGCAGATCGTCGAGCCGGCGCTGTCGGCCGGCGCGCTGTCGGTCAAGTCGGCGCAAATTCCGTTCAACATCAGGGACGGGCGGATCCGCGTCGGTGCGACCACGCTCGAGGCCGAAGGCGCGCGCGTCATCGTGTCGGGCGGCTACGATATTCCCGCCGACCAGGCCGACATCCGCGCCAACCTGGCCTCGACGGCGGCCGGGTCGGCGACGAGCCGCGCGGAAATTCAGTTGTTCGCCGCGGGCCCGCCCGATGCGCTCGACCGCACGGTCGACGTCGCGGCGCTGTCGTCATGGCTGGCGGTGCGGGCGATCGATCGTGAAACCCGAAGGCTCGAAGCGATCGAGCGCGGCGAGCCGCCCCCGCCATTGCCGGCTTCGCTGCCGCCGCCTGCGACCGCGCCGTCTTCGACCGAGCCACCGGAGGCGGCCTTGCCTCCGCTGCCAACTTCCGAAGTGCCGATTCCCGGCCGCGATCCACGCCGGCCTGCGCCGAAGGCCAAGGCCGCCGTGCCGCGTCCGCCGGGCGCGGCGCCGATCCCCAACGCGGCGAGCCCGGCAAGTTCCAATGCACCCGTGGCGAGCCAGCAGCAGGCGGCGCCGCTGCCGCCGCCGATCGAGGTCAAGCCGGCGCCGAACGTGGTGCGTCAGCCGCCGAAGCCGCGGCCGCCGCTGGTGCTGACGCCGCCGGTTGCCAATCCATAAATAACCGGCGTTTTGAGACTCAGACCTTGCGCAATATCAATGAGCTGTCTGAGGGAACACGCGATGAAGGTTTCCCTCCAGGGAGCAACACATGGCCAAGCGCATCGCGATCATCCAGGGCCATCCAGACCCGGCGGGCCATCGCCTGTTACACGCGATGGCCGACGCTTATGCCGAAGGTGCAACTGCAGCAGGGCACGAGGTTCGTCGCATCGAAGTCGCGAAGCTCGAGTTTTCTCTTCTGCGCACGCAGGTGGATTTCGAGACCGGCGCGTTGCCGCCGGCTCTGGTGCAACCGAGCGACGACATGCGCTGGGCGGAGCACTGGGTGTTTCTGTTTCCCCTCTGGCATGGAACCATGCCGGCGCTGTTCAAGGGTTTTCTCGAACACATTTTCAGGCCCGGCTTTGCCATGGAGTACAAGAAGGAAGGTTTTCCGAAACGACTGCTCGCCGGCCGTTCGGCCCGCATCGTCGTGACCATGGGAATGCCGGTACTGCTTTATCGCTGGTACTTTGGTGCCTATGGACTGCGGGCTTTCGAGCGCAGCATGCTGAGCTTCGCCGGAATCAAACCTGTCCACGAGAGCCTTTACGGGCTCAGCTTTGCCGATCAAAAGAAGCGGGCGCGCTGGCTCGAGGACCTGCGCAGGCACGGCGGGCGCGGTGATTGAGTGCATGACGGATGATGCGAACCGCGATAGATATTCCCGATGGATATTTCTGCAATCCTGCAAGCGATGATCTTGCTGACGCTGGCCAACGGCACGCCAGTCGTTGCCAAGAGGGTCTTCGGGCCATCCTTTGCGCTTCCATTGGATGGCGGACTGACACTTTTCGATGGACGCCCCCTGTTCGGACCATCGAAAACCATCCGCGGGATCGTGTTTTCCGTTCTGGTGACGGCTTTGGGCGCGCCGCTGATCGGTCTGGATTGGAGCGTTGGTGTGATAGCGGCGGCTGCCGCCATGGCCGGCGATCTGTGCTCCAGTTTCGTGAAGCGCCGTTTGAATTTTCCGTCGAGCAGCCAGGCGCTCGGACTGGATCAATTGCCGGAATCGCTGTTGCCTTTGCTGGCATGCCGTGCCGCGTTATCGCTGACGGCCGTCGACATCGCCCTTGGCGTCGCGATCTTTTTCGTCGGTGAACTGATTCTATCCTGGGTTCTCTACCGCGCGCATCTGCGCGACGAGCCGTATTAGAGCGTTTTCAAGCGAAGTGGATGCCGGTTCGCGTGAAGAAAACGCGTCAAAACAAAAAGATTGAGCCCCGTTCCGATTCAATCGGAACGGAAAAGGCTCTTGCCAGCCCTCAGCCGCGCCGCAGGTGATGCAGGGTTATTTCGGGCGGACAGTTGAAGCGTACGGCGACGACGCTCGAACCGGCGCCGACGGAGGTATAGCCCTTCATGTCGTGATACTGCCAGGCGCCCGAGCCCATGCGCCGCGGCAACACGGATTCGAGCGTGATCGGAATCGATCCGGGCAGGCAGATCTGGCCGCCATGCGTGTGCCCGCTCAATATCAGATTGAAATCGGCGTGGGCGGCCTGGCGATAGATTTCCGGCGTGTGCGACAACAGGATGGAGAACTCGTCGTCGGGGATCTGTGACGCGGCCTTTTCGATGTTGTCGACCCTGAAGAAGTGAGCGTCATCGATCCCGGCGATATAGATCCGCTGACCGTCGCGCACGATCGCCTCGCTCTCGTTGAGCAGCATACGGATTCCCATGGCCTCGAGCCCCGGAACCATCTGGATGGTGTCGTGGTTGCCGAGCACCCCATAGACCGGCCCCTTCAGGTGTGCCCGTACCCGCGAAACCCCGTCCAGGGTGGCCTCGAAGGGTCCGAACGTCTTGCCGCGAAAATCGCCGGTCAGCACGCATACGTCGTAGCTGAGGTCGGCGACCAGTTCGACAAGGCGGCGCATGGCCGCCTCATTCATGTCGGCATGCATATCGCTGATGTGGAGCAGGGTGAAACCATCGAAGTGCGGCGGCAGGTCCTTGAACCAGACGTCGTTATGCCTGAGCACGATGCGTTCGGCATTTCTTCGGCCCCGTCCGTAGAGACCGGTCAGCCTGAGCGCGTTCCGGATCACCGAATGGACCGAGTACCAGTTCTCGAGGTGAAAGAAAGTCAGGCCCTGCCCGAACACTTGCGCCTCGTGATCGGTCTCGATCCCCAGCCGCTGCTTTGCATGCACCCGTCCGAGGCGCTGCTCCAGTTTCGTCAGAAGGTCTTCGTGCATTTGGCCACGTCCCTTGGTATTTCTCCGGTCGCTCACGACAGACATTAGCTGGCTGGTTTCGTTCCAGCCTTCATGGTGGCGGACATGATCAGCGCCGCCAATCCCGAAAACACCGCGCCGGCCAGGAACGTCGCCGTCGGTCCGAACGCTTGCCAGAGCCAGCCCGCAAGCACGCTGGCGATCAGCAGCGCCGCTCCGGCGACGAGATTGAAGAGGCCGAAGGCGGTGCCGCGCAGATCTTCAGGCGCGGTATCGGCGACGAGCGCCGATAGCAGGCCCTGGGATAGTCCCATATGCAGGCCCCAAAAGCCGACGCCGATGAAGACCGCGACAAGTCCCGGAGCGAAGGCCAGCGTCAGATCGGCGATGAACAGTGCGCCGAGCCCGCATAGCAGCAATTTCACCCGGCCTGCCCTGTCGGATAGAATGCCGGCCGGCGTTGCCGTCAGGGAATAGACGACATTCATCCAAACCAGCACCAGCGGGATCAGCGCCAATGCCAGCCCCTCAGCCTGAGCCTTCAGCACCAGAAAGGCTTCGCTGAACCGCGCCAGCGTGAACACCATGCCGATCGCAATGACCATCCAGAAGGATGGCGATAGACGCTTGAGGTCCTGCTTGTGGATCGGCCAGCCGCGCTTTGCACTTGCCTTGACGCCGTCCGGCTCCTGTACGCCGACCACGATCAGGAGCACGGCTAGCGCCGCGGGTACCGCCGCCCACCAGAACACGGCGCGGAAATCGTTGGCATAGAGCGCCATCAGGGCTACCGCCAGCAGCGGCCCCGTGAATGCCCCGACGGTATCGAGTGCCTGGCGGATGCCGTAGGCGGCCCCGCGGATCGCGGGTGGCGTCACATCCGCGATCAGCGCATCGCGCGGCGCGCCGCGAATACCCTTGCCGATCCGATCCACGAAGCGCGCCGCCAGAACCTCCCAGGCCGTGCTCGCCAGTGGAAACACCGGCTTGGTGACGGCTGCCAATCCGTAGCCGATGCCTACCAGCAGCTTGCGCTTGCCGATGCGGTCGGAAAGGGCGCCGGAGAAAAGCTTGGCGATTGATGCGGTAGCTTCGGCGATGCCCTCGATCAAGCCGACGATCGTCGTGCTGGCGCCGACGGCGGTCACGAGAAAGATGGGCAGCAGGCTGTGGATGAGTTCGGACGAGATGTCCATCAGCAGGGAGACAAAACCGAGCGCCCACACGCTGGTAGGCACGTCGCGCCAGGTTTTTCCGGTTTCGGAATTCATCTGGCAAATCTAGCAGCCCGTCGGGCACCGGTCTTGCGTTAAGTCAGCCCGTCGATGCCTTTGGTTAGCCGAAAGCTTCAGGAAATTGTCCGATACGGAAGATGACCGTGGGCTCGTCGTCATAGTCGCCCATCTCGGGATCGCCAGTGGATGAGAAGGCCACGACGCCGAGTTTGCTCAACGCCAGTCGTTCCGCCGTCCGGACCGCGCCTGTTGCCGTCTTGCAGGCTATCGGAGTATCGGCCTTCAGGTTTCCGCCCCTGCCGGCGTTGAAGGACTGGACGAAATAAGTCGTCTCGCGGGCCATGTGGTCTCCTTGCGCCCGTAGTCTAAGGCGCGGGCAACGCGCTTGATGGCCATCAACTCTTCATCGCCTGCATCAGCGCCGAAATCCTGATGGTCGCAAAATTGGAAAAGGTGTCCGACACCGCATACGGCAAGATGATCTGGCCGTTGTGCCGCATCGCCCCGCACGTATAGACGACGTTGGGGACGTATCCTTCGCGCTCGGACGGCTGGGGCCGCAGTAGCGGCTCGCGCGAACGCGCCAGCACCTTGGAGGGATCGTTCTTGTCGAGCAGCGCCGCGCCGATTGAGTACTTGCGAACCGGGCCGACGCCGTGCGTCAGCAGCAGCCAGCCTTCGTCGAGCTCGATCGGCGATCCGCAATTGCCGATTTGAACGAACTCCCAGGGAAATTCCGGTTTCAGAATGGCCTGGCCGCCGTCCCATGTGTGGAGGTCGTCCGAATAGATCAGATACAGGTTCTCGTTATCCTGTCGCGCGATCATCGCGTATTTGCCGCCGATCTTGCGCGGAAACAGCGCCATACCCTTGTTCCGTGCTGCCGTGCCTCTTAATGGCACCAGCCGGAACGACATGAAATCGCTGGTTTCGATCAATTCGGAACGGATCGCCCGTCCGCTATAGGCGGTGTAGGTCGCGTAGTAGGTCTTCCGGCCGTCGTCGCTGAATTCGACGAAGCGCGCGTCCTCGATGCCGTTCGACTGGGAATCGGTGACCGGAAAAATGACGCGCTCGCTGAGTTCTTCTTCGGGATTGAAAGTCAGCTCGACATGGTCGCCGTTCGGTCCGGATGCGCGGCGGCTAATCCGGGGGCTCGAGGCGAGCCGCGCCGTAGGGTCGACGGTCAGGCTGCCGTCGGCTGCGATGGTGCCGGCGCGAAACGTCAGCGACGACACATGGCCTTCGCCGATGGCGCGGAGACTGAGGATGAAACGCATGCCACCCTTCGGCGCGCCTGACTGGTCGGGATGCGGCACGATGCTGGGATTGAACAAGGCCGAGGCCTCGAACGAATATTCGTTGAGGAAATAGGCGCCGATCAGTTGGCACTGGGCTTTGGAAAAACAGCCGTGAGCCGCCAATGCCTGTTCCATCACCGCGGCGCGCGCCTCGAACGTCTCCAGCAGGTTGCGGTGCCGGCCCTGGAAGTTCTCCAGGACATCGGCGAGCTGGCTGGCGACGGTTTCGGAATCGAGTGCAAGAACCCGGTCGACGATGTGATTGGCGCGGGTCTTGTCGGTCGGGTTGAGATCGCGGGGTTCGGTCGCCGGCTTGAACGGTCGCACGATCACCCGCGCTGGGTCAGGACGAAGATAGAGCGCCTGCCGGTTCAGGAAGGTGGGTTGTGACACGATGTCCTCGGCTCGCTGGAAGGGGAGATGAAATTCGGGCGCCGACGGCGCGAAGTGCCGCGGGCCTTACCTGGCCGTCGTCGACCCGTGCAAGCTGACGAATCTCCGCAAGACCAAGCAGGTAGCACACAACCGACTCGCCGCCGCGATTTTCGTTGGCACGGTCGGGATGCAATCCGTCGCGGCAACTGCCGGTCTCGGGATCGGCCAGCGCGACGGAGAGGTCGTTGCTGCCGAGAAACCACGCGAAGACCCGCCTCGCCACGGCTTTCCATCCGGGATCGCCATCGGCGCGCCATGCAGCGACACAGGCTGAGATCGTTGCTGCGGCTTCCACCGGCTGCTGGTCGAAGGCGCTGGGCTGCTGCCGCTGTTCCCCGAATCCGGCTGTGCCGACGGGGCGGAAATGACCGGCTGGCGCCGTTTGCTGGGTCATCAGCCAGCGCAGCGTTCTCAAACCGGCCTCGACATAGGCGGGCGTTTGCGTCGCCATGCCCGTCATCATCAGGGCCTGCGGCAGGCGCGCGTTGTCGTAGGCCAGACCTTCTTCGAACCACACCCAGTCCGGTGTCTCGACCGACGCGAGAAGCCTCATCAGCCTGTCCGCAAGTACCGGCCGGACGTCCCGGGCGTGCAGATCATCGGGAGAAGCCGCACAATAGGCATCCAGACCCAGCAGCGTGAATGCCCACGCGCGGGGAGAGCCAAACGCTTGCGCGCTCGAAAGTGCTTCCGCGAACAAGGATGCGGCCCAGCGGCGTCGCGATGGACTGGCGTCGCTGCGAGCGCACTCGCCCAAAGCCCAGAGCGTGCGCGCGTGACTATCCTCCGAGCCGCTGGGTTCAAGCCAGGTCCGGCTGAAGCCCATGAAGTTGCGAAACCGCCTGGTGTCGGGATTCCACGCATGCTGCACAAAGGCGGCAAAGCGGGTCGTTAGAATCTCCGACAAGCGCTGTTCGTCTCGATTATTCAGGGCGCACGCCAACAGCAGCGCACGAGCGTTGTCATCGACGCAATAGCCGTGCGAGCGATCGGGTACAGAATGCACTGCGTGCTGAAACAGGCCAGTATCGTCGCACATCGACAGAAAATGATCGATTCGCATCGCGGGCAGGGCGGGGCCCTGTGGCCCGGGCACCGCCTTCCTCTCGGGGAGGGCAAGGGCCTGGAGCCAATGACCCTGTCGCGCATTCTCGAAGGCAGACAGGTAGCGTTCGGCGGTGCGTTGCCATGTCATCGATCGGCTGACCGCATAGGCGCGCTTGCATATCGCCTGGCGGCGAGAGTCGTCGGTGAGCAATTCCGCGATTTCACGGCCGGTCGCTACCGCGTCGCCAAAAGGAACCAGAACGCCGCGTCCGTCAGCCAGCAGCTCATGCGCGTGCCAGTACGGCGTCGAGACGACCGGCTTCCCAAGTCCGTAGCTGTAGGCCAACGTGCCTGATGTCATCTGCGCCTCATTGAGATAGGGCGTGACATAGACGTCGCACATCGAGATGAATTCGAGCAGCGTCGGCTGATCGACGAACTGATCGAGGAACACCACGTGGTCTTCGACGCCAAGCTCACATGCGCGCGCGAGCAGGCTTTCGCGATAGGCTTCGCCCTGGTCTCTGACCAGATTGGGGTGCGTTGCGCCGAGCACCACATACACTGCGTCGGGGCGGCGCTTCAGGATCGACGGCATGGCGTCGATCATGACTTCGATCCCCTTGTTGGGCGACAACAGGCCGAACGTCAGAACCACCGACCGTCCGCTAAATCCGAGCCGGGCCTTGGCCGCATCGGGACCGACGAACGCAACGTCGGGAATGCCGTGGGCAATGACCTCGATCTTGTCTTCGGGGACCTGATAGACGCTGCGCAGCAATTCGCGGCCCTTGTTGGCCATCACCACGATCTTCGACGAGCCTTTGACGATTTGCTCCATCACGGCGCGTTGCGCGGCCGTCGGCTTGGCCAGTACGGTATGGAGCGTCGTCACTACCGGCATGGTCAGGCGCGACAGCAGCATGAGGATGTGAGCCCCGGCCTCGCCGCCGAAAATCCCGAACTCGTGCTGCAGGCAAACCGCGTCGAACCGGCCGGCGTTGAGGAAGTCTGCGGCGCACACATATTCCTCGACATTGCCGTCCTTGATCTGCAAGGCGACCGAAGCGGGATAATCATAGGTCTGGCCGTGGTCGGTCATCGCCACGATGCCGGTCTCGAGATCCGGACGAGACGTTGACACCGCCTGCTGCAGGTCGGTTGTGAAGGTGGCGATCCCGCAACGGCGGGGAAGCGAATTGCCGATGAAGGCGATACGGCGGAGCGGCGTCATGTCTGGGCCTCGACAATCTCTTTCGGCTTCGGCAACGAGCGCAGGGTGGACGTGTCGGCAGATGAAGTCATTTGCTCTCCGGATTCCTGCAGCAACGACATGATCGGATCCGGTCCGGGATAAGCGATCAGAGCGCTCATCCCGTCGGCCCCGGCTTCAATGCCGGCACGATCGCCTTCGACAAACATTGCATCGCCGACCGACGTGCTTGCCATGTCGATCCGCGCATCCCCTTCGATCACGAGAACCCAGGTTTCCCGGTCGGCGTTGAGTATCCAATTCGAATTCGCCGGAAGATCAATCCGCTCAATGACGAAATGCGGGATGGCGGCAAGGGCCGTTCGAGCAGCGGTGAGGCGGCGCGGACCGGATTGGGCTTGAAGTGGCCCGGCGCAGGAAGCGGCAACCGCGTTGTCTTCGTGCAACTCGCGCGGCCGGCCATAATCAAACAGGCGAAACGTCGCGTCGCTGTGCTGCTGAATCTCGGCGAGCACGATACCCGCGCCGATGGCGTGGATCGTACCGGCCGGAACGACGATGATGTCGCCTTTCGTGGTCGAACGCCAGTCAACGAGCCCGGCAATCGAGCCATCCCTGATCGCTGCGCGCAATTCCTGTGGTGTGAGATTTCGTTTCAGTCCGACGGCAACCTGCGCGCCCGGCTTTGCCGAGAGGATATACCAAGCCTCGGTCTTGCCGTTCGGCAGTCCGATTGAGTGTGCGAATGCGTCGTCGGGATGAACCTGGATCGACAGCGGCTCGCTGGTGAACAGCAATTTGAGCAGCAGGGCGGCGGGTGGCGCAGTCTTGTCGGCACGCTGAAACAACAGCTCTCCGACGGCGTCACCTGAACCGTCGGTCAGGCTCCAGGGATGGAGATCGTTGACCCCCCAGGGCTTGTGCACGACCTGCACCGCGGCATGTTCGATAGGCATGGGTTGTCCTGACCGGGAACGCGCATATCGATGCGATATGCCGTTGGTCGATCCGTCATTAAGATTTAGCTAATGCGTCGCGCTTCGGGACATGGGCTGTTGCAGCGATCCGATGCGCTATTTGATAAGATGGCTACTCTGGCCCCCAATAGCAACTGCGCGCGTTCCCAAAAGTCTGTTAAATCACGGCGCATGTCCTGGGACACTTCGCGTAGCCTGACCTGAGTTCGCTGGTCGCTCAGTCTCCAGCGGGGTTTAATTCCCCCTCGGGCATCCCCACATAGCAATCATGGCTCACTGGCAAGCATCTATCACGCGGGCGCCGCCGAAGACGAAGGCTGAGCTGCGCCAGATGCTGACCGAGGCCGTCCGCAACACGCAGCCCAACGCGGACCACGGGGCGAAGCACCCGCCGAAGGTCAAGAAAGATCGCAGCTAGGGCGGCCTGCGTCGATTAGATCTGCTGGATCATCAGATAGATAACCCCCACCGCCGGAATCTTCGCGCGTCCACGGCCGAAGAATGACATTCGCTGGTCGGCTCCTGGAACCATTGTCGCGCGAGCCTATTGGCTTCCCGACACAATCACTCACTTTGGAGATATGCTATGAACAGTCTCGCGATCACTCTGGCAGTCGGGGCAAGTGCGCTTTTCATGACTGCGGCTTCCGCTGCACCGCTTTCCGCCGACGTATCAGTCTCACCGGGGAGCAATATTCAAAACGTTCGCATGGTCTGTAATGAAAACGGCCGTTGCTGGCGCGAACGCGGTGAACGCCGTGTCATCATCCGTGAGTCCGGTGATGCGTACGGATACGCTCCTCGTCGGCGTCATATCGAGCGCCGGGGGTACGACGACGAACGAGGCGGAAGTATTGGTTTCCGAGCGCCGGGTGTGAGCGTTGGTATCGGCACCGGCCGCTACTGAGTTGGAAAGAGAACCCGGAGAACCTCTCCGGGTCCTCCGATTCCTACAGACAGTGCGGCTGGAGTGGCGATGGCAATGTGTTCCGCGTGCTGCGATCGAACCCCGATGGGGTGGCTCAATCTGACAATGGAACTTTGAAGCCTCGAAAACATTCGCTCCTGGTCGCGATAACGCGGCTTCAAGGAGAAGCTCAAATGAACATTTCTTGCTGATAGCCGTCGGCGTAGTCGCGACCATGCCGGCGCTATCGGCTGCTGCAATACTGTGCTACAGGGCACACGCTGATGACTGCTTCACTCACGTACGAAATACCCGCTTAATGATGGTTCCGGATCATCCCGCTCCCGCCGCAGTCGTTCTCGTCGTTGAAGATGAGATGCTGCTGCGGATGCGCGCGGTCGATATGGTGGAAGACGCCGGCTATACCTCGGTTCAGGCTGTGGATGCTGACGAAGCCGTCACAATCCTCGAGTCCAGGTCCGACATCGCTTTGCTGTTCACCGACATCCAGATGCCCGGCAGTATGGACGGTTTGAAGCTTGCGCACGCGGTGCATGAACGATGGCCGCCGATCAAGATCATCCTGGTATCCGGGCAGTTGAAGCTGGCAGACATCGAAATTCCAGCCAATAGCCGGTTTTTCGGCAAACCGCTCGAGGCCAATATCATGATTGCCCAAATGCAGAGCATGATCGGTCACTTCTGACATCTGCATTACCGGGCGGAAACGGCGATAATCACCCTATTGTGCAGCAATTGCGACACAATTGATCTGACCGAGATACGACAGATGATGATACATTGAATGATGTTTGAAATCGATGATCACCTGGATAAGCGCCATTCGGACGGGGTAGTACCCCCACCGGAGTTTCTGGCAGCGGAGAACGTCAGCCTTCGGCTGCTGCTGGCGCAAGCCGAAATCGATGCTCAGGAATTGCTCGCTCAGGCCGGTATTGACGCCAAGGAGCGCGAGGCAGCTGACAAACTTCAGAAGCTGATCCTGGAAGAGCTTCACCACCGCATCAAGAATACCTTGGCGACGGTCAGCGCCATTGCCTCGCAGAGCCTGCGCAACGTGCCGGGCGCCGAACACGCGCAGCACGCTATCGAAGGCAGGCTGCTGGCTCTGGGGCGGGCTCACGACCTTCTCTTGCAGGCAAGATGGACCAGTGCCGATCTCGGGAAGATCGTTCGCGGCGCCACCGAAGCTTTCGACAATCCCGATATGCCGAAATTCACGATTGCGGGACCTGATGTCCGGATGACGTCGGGAGCCGTGATCGCGATTGCGATGACCCTCAACGAACTCTGCACCAACACCACGAAGTTCGGCGCATTGTCGGTGCCTGCCGGCCGCGTCGACATTGCCTGGACGCTTGATCCCAGGATGCAGCGTCTGCATCTGATATGGACTGAGAAGAACGGTCCCGCGGTTCGGGCTCCGGATAACCGCAGTTTCGGCACACGATTGGTCGAGACGCTCGGCAAGCAACTCAAGGGCGATGTGCGTTTGACCTATGAGCCCAGCGGCTTCGTGTACGCCTTCGACGTGCCCCTGGCATCTCTAACGGCAATATCACCTGGAGCGTAGCGTGCTGCCACCGCGACCGCCGAAGCCGATCCGATGAAATCGGACCGGCTCGTCGGCTATGACCTGAAGTCACCAACCTGAACGGACGACCCCCTGAGAGGAGGACGTTATGGAAGAATTCATACACCGCGAAAACCTGATCATCTTCAAACGGCAGCTTACTGGAGCCAAAAACGATGCCCGTCGGCAGGTGCTCTTGAAGCTGCTGGCCGAGGAAGAAGCAAGGGAAATGCCGGCGAAAGCGGCGAAGTAGGGCCGCCTCAGTTGGCACCTCTGTTTCATCGTGCGGAAACAACTGTGAAGACCGGAACGACAAACCACACCGCAAACACCAGCGCAGCTACAAACTCACGCGTGTGTTGAGTCAGAGTTGATCTCGCTTCTCATCCAGGGTGGCGAGTGTCGTCACCGCACCAGCACGGGGATTGCCATGCTTTCAGTCTTGATCGGTGTCTTGATCATTTGCATCGTAGGTGCAATTTGCTTTTGGGCCATTGACAAGTTTGTCAATGAAGCCCGCCTCGCAAACCTTCTCAAACTGCTTGTGGTTCTGATCTGCCTGGCGGCGATCCTTCAACGGGTACTGCCGCTGGCTGGGATTAACTGGCTGTAAGCGAAAACTGGGAATATTGGAGCCCCGCGGTCGTCGGCTCACATTCGCCGGAAATACGTGAAATTTCGACGATCCCAGCCGGTCTCCGAAGCCCAAAGCCGGCTTTCCCGAGCAGCGGGCGAACAGATTCATCGGCATTTTAGCGAATTTTTAGAGATAATACTTATTCGCCGACTTTACGGAAAAATCGCGTTTGCAGCGTAGGATCCAACCCGCGCAGGTGCCGTTTGCGCGTGTTGGTCGCGACTTAAGGTCTAAGAAAAATGAGTGGGGCAAAATCCTTCCTGAGGGATCTCGACCAGGCGGTTTCGCGGGGAACGGCTGAAAGCCGCATGCGGGCGTTGTGGCATACGACCGATCTGATGATCACCGGCCGCTACAGCGAGGATGAGATCTGGACCTTCGGCGAGGTCATCGGACGGCTCGCGGACGAGATTGAAGTAGCGGCCCGCGCCCAGCTCGCAAGGCGGCTGGCCCGCTTCGAGAAAGCCCCGGTCAATATCATCCACAAACTCGCCTTTGACGATTCGATCGACGTCGCCGGCCCGATCCTGGAGGAGTCCGAACGGCTGGAGCCTTATGCCCTGGTCGCCAACGTCTGCACCAAAGGCCAGCCGCATATGCTCGCGATCTCGAAACGGGAGACGCTCGAGGAATCAGTGACGGACGTGCTGGTGACCCGGGGCAACAGCGAGGTCGTGAACTCGGTCGCCACCAACAATGGCGCGCGTTTCTCGGATTTCGGTTTCCTGCACATGATTCAGCGGGCCGAAGGCGATTCCATTCTCGCCGAGCAGCTCGGCCTTCGCGAGGACATTCCCAGGCATCTGTTCCAGCAGCTGATCGCCAAGGCGACGGACGACGTGAGAAAGCGGCTCGAACGCGAGCGTCCCAACATGATCGACCAAATTCAGTCCACGGTGACCGATGTTGCGGGCGAGCTGCAATCCAAGTTCGGCCCGGTATCGCGAGGCCATTTTGTCGCAAAACGGGTGGTGACGACGCAGCATCGCCAGGGCAACCTGAATGAAAAGAGCATCTCCCTCTACGCCAGGTCCCACAGGCTCGAGGAGGTCACGATTGGGCTGTCTTTGTTGTGTTCGTTGCCGAGCGATGTGATCGAGCGCGCCTTGCACGACAGGAACAGGGAAACGCTGCTGATCCTCGCCAAGGCCCTCGACTTTTCGTGGGAGACCACGATGTCCCTGCTTTTCCTCGGTGCGAAAGATCACCGCATCACCGCGAAAGACCTGAGAGACCTGGAAAGCGATTTTGGCCGCCTCAATGTCGAGACGTCCCGAAGCGTTCTGGAATTCTATCAGTCGCGCAAGAGCATCGGGGACACCTATGCCAGCCCGAAGCGGCAGGCCGCCGTCGTGCAATGATATCACCGCTCTAGAACAGGCTCGGGAGTATCGGCAATGAACGCATTCACATTCGGAACTTCCATTCGCAAGAGCTTCGGTGTTGCCTCCAGCGAGCCGAAGCCCGAAGCCTCCTCGGTGGACATGGCCTGGCTCGTTCTCGAAGCCGCGAACGATCTCGGCGACGAGGCGGCCATCGCAGCCTGCCGGCGGGTGATCGATGCGAGCCTCAATGGCACGCCCGCCCCGCCATCCGACGTCCATCTCATCGCCGAATATTTCAGGTGATTTGGGGCGCTGCGGTCGGGCGCAGCCCGGCTCGCTCGCGGCCATGCCGGACGTGGTTGGCGAATCCGGCGCGATCATGCACCATGAATCATGGACTCGCTTGCGGCCGTTTTTCGTGAAGTCGGCGCCCCCGTCTCGATCGAGCGCATCGCGCTGGATCCCCCGGGGCCTACCGAGGTGCTGGTGCGCATTGCCGCGGTGGGCCTGTGCCGCACCGACTATCACGTCATGCGCGGCGAGCGCCGTGTCGCCATGCAGCCGATGGTGCTGGGCCATGAGGCCGCAGCCGTCGTCGAACAGGTCGGCGGCGCGGTCACGGGCATCAGCTCCGGCGATCACGTCGTTCTCACCTTCATCCCCGGCTGCGGCAAATGCCACTGGTGCCGGCGCGGCCTGCATCATCTGTGCGCCGAGGGCGCGCGCATCACGCAGGGGCCGCAACTCGACGGTACCTACCGCCGGCGTGACCGCGACGGCGCGGCGGTCGGCGCTTTTTGCATGATCGGCGCCTTTGCCGAGCGCGCCGTCGTCGATCAGGCCTCCGTCGTCGTGATCGGCAAGGACATCCCGTTCGATCTGGCCAGCCTGGTTGCCTGCGGCGTACCGGCCGGCGTCGGCGCCGCGCGCCAGCGGGCGCGGGTGCAGCCAGGGCAAAGCGTGCTGGTGGTGGGCTGCGGCGGCGACGGCATGAACGTGGTTCAGGGCGCGCGGCTGTGCGGCGCCGCCAGGATCATTGCCGCCGACATCGTGCCGGCCAAGCTCGACTGGGCGCGCGAGTTCGGCGCGACCCATGGCGTCAACGCGCAAGGCGAGGCGCTGATCCGCGCCGTGCATGGGCTGACGGACGGCATCGGCGTCGATCACGCCTTCGTCTGCATCGATCCGCCCTCGACCCTGCTGCCGGCGTTCCGCGCCACCGCCAGGGGCGGCAACGTCGTGGTGACCGCGCTGACGCCGGACACCGTGACCGAGATCAAGATTCCTCCGCTTGAATTGTTCGTGACGCAAAAGGCGATCATGGGTGCTGTGTACGGCTTTGCCAGTCCCCGCCTGCAGATCCCTGAGCTGCTGGCGCTGTATCGCACCGGCGAGTTGAAGCTGCGCGAACTGATCACGCGCACCTATCGTCTCGACGAAATCAACCGCGGCTACGCCGATCTCGAGGCGGGCAGGAATCTGCGCGGCGTGGTGGTGTTCGAGGGCTAGGTTCAGCCGGCCCCGAGCGCGACCGCGATGTCGTAGATCGCAAGGCTCGCCGCATCGACCGCGATCGGGATGGGATCACGTTGGGGGACGACGACGGACCATTGTTCTTTTCGTGCCCGGACGCGGCGCTGCACGCGTGCTGCGGGCCGAGCATTCTACTTTGCATGGGGTTGTTTTCGCGATTTTTTGGTGAGGCGGCTGCGCCGCGTCCGGGCCGCCGCAACTAGCCGGCTCCGAGCGCGACCGCGATGTTGTAGGTCGCAAAACTCGCCGCGTAGGCCAGCACCAACATATAGGCGAAGGTGATCGCCATCCATTTCCAGCTTCCGGTCTCGCGGCGGATCACCGCTAGCGTGGAGGCGCATTGCGGCGCGAAGATGTACCAGGCCAACAGCGACAGCGCGGTGGCGAGACTCCATTTCGTCGCCAGCAACTGGCCGATCTGCTCGGCGGCTTCCTTGCCGCCCTCGATGGCATAGACGGTACCGAGTGCTGCGACCGCGACTTCGCGCGCCGCCATGCCCGGGATCAGCGCGACAGCGATCTGCCAGTTGAAGCCGACCGGGGCCAGCAGGGGTTCGATTGCCTTGCCGATGACAGCGGCGAGGCTGTAGTTGATGGCGGGATCGGCAGCGCCGGCCGGCGGCTGCGGGAACGACGCCAGGAACCAGATCAGCACCATCATCGAGAAGATCGTGGTGCCGGCGCGCTGCAAGAACATCTTCGCCCGTGTGTAGATGCCGATCGCGATGCTGCGCGGGCGCGGCATCTTGTAATCCGGCAATTCCAGCATGAATGGCGCCGGGGCGTAGTCGCGCAGCATGAAGAACTTGATCAGGAACGACATGCCGAGCGCGCTGGAGATGCCGGTCGCGTAGAGGCCGAACATCACCAGCCCCTGCAGATTGACAAAGCCCCAGATCTGCTTTGCCGGGATGAAGGCCGAGATGATCAGCGTGTAGACCGGGATCCGCGCCGAACAGGTCATCAGCGGCGCGATCAGGATGGTGGTCAGCCGGTCGCGGCGGTTGTCGATCACCCGTGTCGCCATGATGCCGGGGATCGCGCAGGCGAAACTCGACAGCAGCGGAATGAAGGCGCGGCCGTGCAGGCCGGCGCCGCCCATGATGCGGTCCATCAGGAACGCCGCGCGCGCCATGTAGCCGAAATCTTCCAGCAGCAGGATGAACAGGAAGATGGTGATGATCTGCGGCAGGAACACGACGACGCTGCCGACGCCGGAGATCACGCCGTTCTGCAGGAAGCTTTGCAGGAGGCCGGCGGGCAGGGTGTCATGAACCAGCTGCCCGAGTGCCGCGAAAGCCGAACTCAGGAGCTCCATCAGCGGCTGCGCCCATGCGAACACCGCCTGGAACATCACGAACAGGATCAGGGCCAGGATCAAAAGCCCCGCCACCGGGTGCAGCACCAATGCGTCGATCCGCGCGGTCCAGGTGTCGGGCCTCGCTGGCAGGCTGATGGTTTCGGCGATGATGCGGTCGGCCTCGCGCTGGGTGGCGCGCAATTGCGCCACCGTGAGCGGTTGCCAGAGATTGGGCTGCAGCGGGTGTGGCGTTTGCGCGGCGATGATCTCGTCGGTCCGGCGCAACAGCTCGGCGGTGCCGCCCTTGCGCACGGCGATCGAGGTCACGACCGGAACGCCGAGCGCCTCCGACAGCCGCGGCACGTCCACGGTGACGCCGCGGCGGGTGGCGATGTCGAACATGTTGAGCACCAGCATCAGCGGCCGGCCGGTGCTCTTGAGCTCGAGCACGAGGCGGATCGTTAGCCGCAGATTGGTGGAATCGGCCACGCAGAGCACGAGGTCGGGCAGCACCTCGCCGGCGGTGCGGCCGAGCACGACGTCGCGGGTGATCTCTTCGTCGGGGCTGCGGCCGCGCAGCGAATAGGTGCCGGGCAAATCGACCAGCGACACCTGACGGCCTGTTGGCGTGACGAACGAGCCTTGCTTGCGTTCGACCGTGACGCCCGGATAGTTCGCCACCTTCTGGCGGCTGCCGGTGAGAGCATTGAACAACGAGGTCTTGCCGCTGTTCGGCGTGCCCACCAGGGCCAGATGCAGCAGCGGAGCTTCCATGAATTCAAGATCCGGTCGCGTCAGGCGACAATAATGGCCATGGCCTCGCGCCGGCGCACTGCGATCGTGACGTTTTCGACGCGAACCGCGATAGGATCGCGGCCGACGATGCCTTCGTGCAGGACCTCGACCTTGGCGCCTTCGACGAAGCCGAGTTCAATCAGCCGGCTCTCCAGCTCATGGGCCGACAGCGCCGAGCCGGAATCTCCGGCGGCGAGCTGCTGGATCACGCCCGAATAGCCGCGCTTGACCAGCCCCAAGGGCATTCCAGGGGCCGAATGCGGACGCCCGCCGTTCCGTTGAGTCATGGTTTCTTATTTCCAACCAGCGGCGGGCCGGTCAAGGCAGGCGGTCGAAATGCGGCGGCACCTTAGAGCGATTATAAGCAATTCGCGCACCTTCCCGGGTTCTGCAACACTTTCAGATCAACTCCTTAAACGCTTGAAAGCCGGACCCGTATTGATCCAGCGCAATCCTTTTCCGGCAGTGAATCTTCCGGGGAATGCCGCGCCAAAAGCGGGGTTTACACCTCCGGCTGGAGAAATCGCTCACAATGCAGCACCAGGAGGCTCGCATGAACAGCTCCGCGACAAGGTTGATAACACTGGCTATGTTTCTGACGGCGCTGGTCGCGGCTGCCCCGGTCATCCCGGCGTTGGCCGCCGGGGGAGGCGGTGGTGGTGGCGGCAGCGATCCCTATGGCTCTTCCTATCCTTCGACGACCCCGCCCTCGGCGGGTACCAAGGCCACCGGCACTACCCACAAGGGCAAAAAGAAGACCGACAAGCAGTCCTCCCTGTTCGACAACCCCGCCTTTGCTCAGGGGTACCGCGCGGCCTATGCGACGATCTACGATCGCCACGACTATACCGGCGCCATCGAGCAGCTGAAAGCGCTCGGTCACGACGACCTCGCCAGCGTCGCCAACCTGATCGGCTATTCCTATCGCAAGCTCGGCGACTACAAGCTCTCGCAAGTCTGGTACGAGCGCGCGCTGAAAGCCGACCCGAACCACGTGCTGACCTGGCAATATTACGGCCTCTGGCAGATCGAGCAGGGCAACCGCGACCAGGCGCAATATCATCTGAGCCGGATCGCCGCGATCTGCGGCACTGGCTGCGACGAGTACCGGTCGCTGGCCGCGGCGCTGGAAAAACCGCCCGGCACCGGCCTCGTCTACTGAAATTTGCGGACGCCATTCGGCGGGCGCGCTCCCAGTGGGAGGCGCCCGCGGCTGGCGCGTATTCGGCTAAAGCGCGCCTTCATGCCGACATCTCTACGCCGTGTGTCTCGTCATCGGTAAGGATTTCGAACGCCGCGCGGTTCTTCGTCTCCAGCACCTCTGTCGTACCGGCGCGCCTGTCCGTGAGACGCAGCGTACAGCGGGCAATCTTGCTGTTGAGGCAGTGTTTCACGCCACCCGGCGGATTGTAGTAGCGCAATCCCACGAACGCCTCCCGCGGCGCCGATATCGTGGCTGCGATCTCGGCATCCCGGTTTCGCGACGCAAACTGCCACGAAAAATATCCGAACTTTCCTCTGGCCCGGATCGCCTGCCCCAATCCCGTGAACGCGTATTCCCTTTGCTTGTGGCGAAGCACCATGGGCGTGATCGGCGGCGTCCAGAACGGCCCGAGCCGAAGCCGCGCGGTCGCCACCTCCAGAAAGCTGTCGGGCTGGTTGTCGAACCCGGCGACCTGGCCCCACGCATAGAGATCGGTGTGACGAGATCCCCAATTGTGGTTTTGGCTGCCGACCCAGTCGGCGATCTCGATCTGCTTTCCGTCGACGGTCAGCACGCCGCTGAAGCGCGCCATCGGCAGGCTGACGACGCTCTTGGCGGCGGGAAAGCGGCGTTCGTAAAACGCCAGAGGCAGCAGGAGAGCCGGCGGCGAATCTCCTTCGAATTTCAGGTTCCAGGCCAGGCTGTGTTGTGTGCCTTCGATGGCTCCCTCGAGCCGGTTCGGAAGCAGCGTCGCCTTGCCGACCCGCACGCGAAACGACGAGGCATCGAAATCGCAGTCGGCGAGCCGGTATTCCTGCTTGGCGACCGCGTGGCGATTTAGTTCGGCATCGAAAAAAATCGCCCAGATTTCGCCGATCGCGTCATCCGGGCGTCCCTTCGGGCTGAAGATCGTGTAGCGAATCCAGAAGGCCTGCGCGCGATGCGGGTGGTTCGCGCGTACGAAGAAACTCTCGTAGTGACCCTCGGGTTGGCCGCGATAGCGCGTGAAGTTCACACCTCGCGAAAATGTCTCCAGCCGGTCCTGCATGTTGGTCCCACGGTCATTGATCTGCCCAATGCGATCAACTCGAAACTCATGATTACGCGGCTTGATACGCCGCGGCTAGCCTCCGGCCAAATCCGTTTTATTGATCCGCATCAATGGCGCGTGACGGCTTACGGGTGAAATAAATAGTTATTGCGGTGCAAGGCCGGCGGACCGATTGTCTCACGCCCATCGAATTGCTTGCGCATCGCGGGGCGGGGAGATTTGATTACTGGGCAACGAGAACGAGGGAGACCCGACCATGAAACGGAAGCTCGCATTTGCCGTTCTCAGCCTGACACTGGGCTCGACCGCTCCGCTGATGGCTCAAGGCCAATCCGCTGTCGGTACGCTCGATGATGCCGGCAAGATGGATAAGGCGACGGCCGAGAGGGTTTTCCCTTCCAAGCCGATCTACTCGCCCTACGCGGGTCGCAAATTCCCCACCCGTCCGCTGTTCGGCGATACGCATTTGCATACGGCGGCCTCGTTCGATGCCGGCGCGTTCGGCGCCAGGCTCGGCGCCCGCGACGCCTATCGTTTTGCCCGCGGCGAAGAAGTGACGGCGTCGAGCGGACAGCCGGCAAAGCTGTCGAGGCCGCTGGATTTTCTGGTGGTCGCCGACCATTCCGACAATATGGGGGTGTTTCCCGATCTCTTCGCCGGCAAACCGGAAATCCTGGCCGACCCGACCGGAAGGAAATGGTATCAGATGATCATGGGCGGCAAGGGCGCCGACGCCGCCCTCGAAATGATCATGTCCTTCAGCGCCGGGACCTTTCCGAAGCCGTTGACCTACGCGCCGGATACCCGCGCCTACAAGGCGGCGTGGCAGGACAATGTCGCGGCGGCCGAGCAATACAACGAACCCGGCCGGTTCACCGCCCTGATCGGTTACGAATGGACCTCGAACACCGGCGGCAACAACCTGCATCGCAACGTGATCTTCCGCGACAACGGCGACCGGGCCAATCAGATCGTGCCGTTCACGACGATGGCTCCGCTCGGCAGCGACAACCCGCGCGACCTCTGGAAATGGATGGCGGCTTACGAGCAGAAGACCGGCGGCAGCGCGCTCGCCATCGCGCACAACGGCAACCTCAGCAACGGCCGGATGTTTCCGATCATCGAATCCTTCACCGGAAAGCCGGTCGACAAGGAATACGCCGAACAGCGGGCCAAGTGGGAGCGGCTCTACGAAGCCACCCAGACCAAGGGCGACGGCGAGGCTCATCCGGTGCTTTCGCCGAACGACGAGTTCGCCAACTTCGAGCGCTGGGACTTCGGCAATCTGGACGCCAGCGTCGCGAAGACCAAGGACATGCTGGAGTTCGAATATGCCCGTTCGGGGCTGAAGAACGGCCTGAAGCTCGAGCAACAACTCGGCACCAACCCGTACAAGTTCGGCATGGTCGGTAGCTCCGATGCCCACACCGGCCTCGCGGCCATGGAAGAAGACAATTTCTTCGGCAAGACGACACCGCAGGAGCCCAGCCCGGAGCGCCTGACCGCGACGTTCGTGGAAAATCCCAAGACTGGCATCAAGGTCATGGACTGGCAGGTCAGTTCGTCCGGCTATGCGGCCGTGTGGGCTACCGAAAACACGCGTGAATCCATCTGGGACGCGATGCAGCGCCGGGAGACCTACGCCACCACAGGTTCGCGGATGGCCGTTCGATTCTTCGGCGGCTGGGACTTTGACAAGGCTGATGCCCAGACCCGCAGCCCGGCCATGGCGGGCTATGCCAAGGGCGTGCCGATGGGCGGCGATCTCAGCCGCGCGCCCGCGGGGAAGGCTCCGAGCTTTCTGGTCGCCGCGCTGAAGGATCCGCTCGGCGGCAATCTCGACCGCATCCAGGTCGTGAAAGGCTGGATGGATGCCAAGGGTGAATTGCAGGAGAAGGTCTACGACGTCGTCTGGAGCGGCGACCGCAAGCCCAGCGCCGACGGCAAGCTTCCCTCCGTGGGCAATACCGTTGACGTCGCCAATGCGATCTGGACCAACGCCATCGGCGCGCCGGAATTGATCGCGGTCTGGAGCGATCCGAACTTCAATGCCGCCGAGCGCGCCTTCTACTACGTCCGCGTTCTCGAAATTCCCACGCCGCGATGGACGGCCTATGACGCCAAGCGCTTTGGCTCGAAGCCGTTGCCAAATACCCAGATGACGGTGACCGAGCGCGCCTACACCTCGCCGATCTGGTACACACCGGGATGATGAAGCGGCTTCTCAGGGAACCGCTGCTGCATTTTCTGTTGCTGGGGGCCGTGCTGTTCGCGGCTCACGGCATTCTGTCGCGGGGGAGCATCAGCGAGCCGGGCAGGATCGTGGTCACGCAGGGCCAGATCGAGAGCATGGCCCTGCTGTATGCGCGCACCTGGCAGCGGGCGCCTACGGAAGCGGAGTTGCTGGGGCTCATCCGCAATCATGTGCGCGAGGAGGTACTGTACCGCGAAGGCCTCGCGCTGGGCCTCGATCGCGACGATCCGATCATCCGGCGGCGCGTCGGCCAAAAACTGGAGTTCATCAGCGAAAATGCCGAAGCCGCCGAGCCAAGCGACGGAGACCTGCAGGCCTATCTCGATTTGCACCCCGCAGTGTTCGCTGCCGAACCCAGGTTCACCTTCCGCCACATCTATCTCGACCCGAGGCGGCACGAAAAGACGCTTGCGGCCGACGCCGGGCGAATGCTGAACGAGCTGAATAGCCGGGGAAGCAGTCTCGATGCGTCAAGCCTGGGCGATCCCACCACGCTTCCGCTCGACTTCGACAAGGCCGCGGCGAGCCGCGTCAAGAATACGCTGGGCATTCAGTTTGCGAAGGCACTTGCCGGGATTGCACCGGGGCCGTGGACCGGTCCGGTCGAGTCCGGCTACGGGATGCATCTGGTGCAGGTCAGCGAGCGCACGGAGCCGCGCGTTCCGGCCCTTGCGGAAGCGCGCGAGGCCGTCAAACGGGAGTGGCAGCTCGCCCGTCGCATCGCGGCGAGCGAGAAGTCTTACCAGAACCTGTTGCAGCGCTATACCGTGACCATCGAGCGGCCGGGATTGGCGCGAGAAGAGAGGCCGTGAGCATGCGCCATCTCCTTCGGGGCATCATCGGTCTCTGCGTCCTGCTCGGCGCCTTCACCACGGACGCCGATGAATTCCGGCCGGGCTACCTCGAACTGCGCCAGCGGGACGCGGAAACTTATGACGTGTTCTGGAAAGTCCCGGCGCAAGGCGAGAATCTGCGGCTCGGCATTTACGTCGTGTTTCCCGCCGACGCCGTCAATCTGTCGGAGCCACGCGGCGCATTCCATGCCGGAGCCTACTCCGAACGCTGGCGGCTGAAGCGTCCCGGTGGCCTCGTCGGCCAGACGGTTCGCATCGACGGGCTTCCATCGGGGGTTACCGACGTGTTGGTGCGCGTGGAACGGTTCGACGGGACCGCGCAGGTGACGCGTCTTTTGCCATCCAACCCGGCTTTCGTCGTCGAGGCTTCCGCCGGGGCGTGGGAAGTGGCGCGGACTTACCTCGTGCTCGGCGTGCAGCACATCCTGCTCGGGGTCGATCATCTGCTTTTCGTGCTGGCGTTGTTGCTGGTCGTCAAAGGCGCCGGGCGCGTGGTTGCGACCGTTACGGCCTTCACCGTCGCGCACAGCATCACGCTCGCTGCGGCGACGCTGGGTGTGGTCCGCGTGCCGGGTCCGCCGGTGGAAGCGGTGATTGCGCTTTCGATCGTTTTCGTCGCCGCGGAAATCGTTCACGACGCGCGGGGCAGGCCGGGCCTGACGGCGCGCTGGCCATGGGTGGTGGCGTTTACGTTCGGATTGCTTCACGGCTTTGGTTTCGCCGGCGCCCTGAGCGAAATCGGCTTGCCGCAGAACGCCATCCCGCTGGCGCTGTTCTTCTTCAATGTCGGCGTCGAACTGGGGCAACTGCTCTTCGTCGGCGCCTTCGCGCTCGGCGCGCTGCTGGTCGCGCGCACGCACATCGTCTGGCCGCGCTGGACTGAAGTAGCGCCGGCCTATGCCATCGGCAGCATTGCGATGTTCTGGGCGCTGCAGCGCGCCGCGGCGCTCGGCGGCAGCTAAAACGCCGGCGTCGCCTAGCCCTGCGGCTTATGCTCCGACGCGGCAGCAGTGGCGCTGGCAGCGGCGGCGGCGCGGGTCCGGAAATAGTCGAGCACGAACAGGCGAATGGCCGACGACAGGTTGCCCTGCTGGCGGTTGGAGTCGATCTCGCCGACCAGTTCGGACAGCGTCATGTCGCGCAGGCCCGAGATTTCCTTCATGCCGTTCCAGAATGCCTCTTCGAGGCTGACGCTGGTCTTGTGGCCGGCGACCACGATCGAGCGCTTTACGACCGGCGATTTCATGGCGCGTCCTCACCGTCGATGCGATGCTGATCCAGCAGATCCTTGGCACGGCTGCTGCGCTGTTCGTCCAGAACGCGTTCGGATTTGGTTCGGCCGAACCGCGTCCGGTTGGCGTCGGCCTGCTTCGCCGACGCTTCGCGCTCGGCGCGCTTCTTGAATCGCTTCAGGTTGACCACGTCCCCCATGCCTGCCTCCATCATCCAAATACTGAAGGACAAGAGAAATAGTAGCGAGGGCGTAAGTGGCTTTGCGCCTCAGCCGGCTCGGTCGTCATCCCAGGAAATCCCCGTTAGTACTCTCTGATAGCACTAAAAATATGTTTCGCTCTGCGAAAACCAAATATTGCAGTGCTCTACCATGAGCCAGATCAACGAGATAGCCGATTGGTCTCAGTCTTTAGGTGTTATCTTCTATAATTATATCGTCGCCCCGTAATTTCACGGGGGTTGCTGCGGTGGTCAGCCGGGGTGTGTCATTTTGTCCGGCTGCACCAGCCGGTCGAATTCGGCTTCCGAAACCAACCCCAGCCGCACCGCCTCTTCTCTGAGCGTGGTTCCGCGGCCGTGGGCCGACTTCGCGACCTTGGCCGCATTGTCGTAGCCGATTTTCGGCGCCAGCGCGGTGACCAGCATCAGCGAGCGTTCCATCAAATCCCGGATGCGCTTTTCGTCGGCGCGGATTCCCTCGATGCAGTTGACGGTGAAGGAGCGCGCGACGTCGGCCAGCAATTGAACGGACTGCATCATGCAATGGGCCATGACCGGCTTGTAGACGTTCAGCTCGAAATGGCCCTGGCTGCCGGCGATGGTGATGGCGGTGTGGTTCCCGAACACCTGACAGCACACCATGGTCATCGCTTCGCACTGCGTCGGGTTGACCTTGCCCGGCATGATCGACGAGCCCGGTTCGTTTTCAGGCAGGATCAATTCGCCGAGGCCGGAGCGCGGACCCGATCCCAAGAGGCGGATGTCGTTGGCGATCTTGAACAGCGCGGTCGCCACCGAATTGATCGCGCCGTGCACGAATACGTAAGCGTCGTTGGCAGCCAGCGCCTCGAACTTGTTGGCGGCGCTGGTGAACGGCAATCCTGTAATCTTGGCGACCTGCCGTGCGAACAGCCTCGCGAATTTCGGTTTCGAGTTGAGGCCGGTGCCGACCGCGGTGCCGCCTTGCGCCAGCGGATAAAGATCCTTCACAACCACGCGCAGCCGCGCGATGCCGCTCGCGACCTGCGCCGCATAGCCGGAGAATTCCTGGCCCAGCGTCAGCGGCGTGGCGTCCTGGGTGTGCGTCCTTCCGATCTTGACGATGCGGGCGAACGCCTTTTCCTTTTTCTGCAGCGCACGATGCAACTCGCCCAGCGCGGGGATGAGATCGGCTGTGATGCGCTGCGCGGCGGCGATATGCATGGCGGTCGGGAACGAGTCGTTCGACGACTGGCTCATGTTGACGTGGTCGTTGGGATGAACCGGCTTTTTGGCGCCGAGCTCGCCGCCCAACAGTTCGTTGGCGCGATTGGCGATCACCTCATTGAGGTTCATGTTGGTCTGGGTGCCGGAGCCGGTCTGCCAGACCACCAGCGGAAAATGATCGTCGAGCTTGCCGTCGATCACCTCGCGCGCGGCGCGCGCAATGGCACCGGCGCGGCGCGCATCGATCAGCCCGAGTTCACGGTTGGTTTCGGCCGAGGCCAGTTTGACCATGCCGAGTGCGCGAACAATGGCCATCGGCATCCGGTCCTGGCCGATGCGAAAGTTCTGCCGGGAGCGCTCGGTCTGCGCGCCCCAATAGCGGTCGGCTGGAACTTCGATCGGACCGAAGCTGTCGCTCTCGCTGCGGGTGGATTTCGTTCGCGATGGAGATGTCGATCGAGCCATGAATGACGTCCGTTGCGCGAGGTCGCGGCTATCGGAACCGGCGCACGGCCTGCTCCGCGCGACGGCGGCATCTTCATTTTACACGGCCGCAGGATTTCCTGCGCGCCGATTATTTCTTGCGGAAGCGATCGAGCCGCACCACTTCGGCGCCCTCGCTCGGCTTGGCCGGCTCGTCCTTGGTTTCGGCGGCAGGCGCCGCAACCGGCAGCCCGGAGGGGGCGGCAACAGCCGGCAGGTTCGCCGTCGGCGCCTCGGCCGCAGCGTCCGCCGGCTCGAACTGCAGGCCGAACTGCACCGACGGGTCGAAGAAGCTCTTGATCGCGTTGAACGGAACCACCAGCCGCTCGGGAATTCCGCCGAACGACAGCCCGACCTCGAAACGGTCTTCGGTCACCACCAGGTCCCAGAACTGGTGCTGAAGGATGACGGTCATTTCTTCCGGATATTGCGCGAGCAGCCGCGGCGACAGCTTCACGCCTTCGGCGGTGGACAGGAAGGTGATGAAGAAATGGTGTTCCCCGGGCAGGCCGTGCTCGGCGGCGTCGGCCAGCACGCGGCGCAGCACGCCGCGCAGCGCGTCGCGCGCCAGCACGTCGTATCGGATGTGATCGGTCGCCATGGTCTGTCCTGTCGCGTTTAAAATGCTGCCGGCGGATCGACGCACGGCAGTGCCCCGACTCGCCTGTTCCGGCCATGCTACCCCGGCAGCGGGCCGAGGTCAGCAGGCGTTGCCGTCGCCGGCGGGAATTCCGGGCTCGCGTTTCAGGCAAATCGAATGAAGTGGAGGCTTCTGTTGCCAGGTGCCTCCGAACCCCGCCTGGCGGAGCTTAACCCACTAGGACTTTAGACTTGGTTTTTCAAACCGCTTAAGCGGCCTGAGCAACCGGAGCATAGTTGTCGTTTGCAACTATTGCATAGCCCGATAACGGCGGAACCATACCGGGAAAAAACACGTCCTTTACGCCCTCGTCGATCCTGTTTCGCCCCCGCCGAAACCCGCGTTCTGGCACGGCGGGCTTGGGTGGAGGCGCCGGGTACTGCCCCCGGGTCCGAATGGTTTATTGCGACGGCAATTTATTTCCATAGCCGGCGAACCGGCACCTCCAATATAGGGGGCAAATCTCCGGAAAAACAGAGCCGGAATGCCGCATTTGGACCGGGAACCCGCCCTCGCTGGCCCGGCGGAGCCGCCGTTCCGAATCTCGGACCTGCCCTTGGATCGACGTGATCGCGATATCGCGGATGTCGCCGGGGGCCGGATTTGCCGTTCGTAACCTGATCGGCTTCCGTTGCCGCCGCGGTGCTGGCCTTTGCCAACCGCCTCAATCCGCTCTAGATGCTGCGGGCCGGGGGCGGGGTTTTGCTGGCGTTACCTGACGAAAATCGGTAGGCAGGATCGCCGGACCGGTATGACAGCCATCCAAACAGAATGGGCGCGAAGCCCTGTGCGGGGAGAGAGTGCGATGAGTGATACGCCGAGCCATGGGCCGGTCAAATACATCATGCCGAAATGGATACGCGGCCCGCAGGATTTCGTCGGCGGCCTGGCGCTGATTGCAATCGCAGTATTCGCCTTGTGGGCATCGAGCGATCTTCAGGGCATGCGTGGATTTTCGTTCGGAGCCGGAACCGCGCCCCGGATGTTCGGGTTTCTGTTGCTCGGCCTCGGCATCGCGGTGATGATTGTCGGTCTCGTGAGCGATGGCGAGCATATTACGACCTATGCCTGGCGAGGCCCGCTGTTCGTATCGCTGGCCATTCTTTCCTTTGCGATCAACATTCGTCCTCTGGGCCTGGTGGTTTCGGCCTTTGCGAGCTTCATCATTTCAGCGTTCGGCACCCCGGAAACCAAGTGGAAGGAGACCATCATCGTCGGCATTTGCCTGACGACCTTCTGCAGCCTGTTGTTTCCCTACGCGCTCGGTCTGCCTTTGCAGATGTGGCCGAAATTTCTGATCCGGTGAGGGTGTGATGGGAGACGTCTTTTCAAATCTTGGTCTCGGCTTCGGCGTCGTATTCCAGTTGGTGCAATGGACCCCCGCCTTTCTCGGCGGCATGTCGATTCCCATTCCCGTCAACATCCTGCTGTGCCTGATTGGTGCGCTGGTCGGCACACTGGTCGGGGTGCTGCCGGGCATCGGCACCATTGCCACGGTCGCCATGCTGTTGCCGATCACCTTCGGTCTGCCGCCGGTCGGCGCGCTGATCATGCTCGCCGGCATCTACTACGGCGCCCAGTATGGCGGCTCGACGACCTCGATCCTGGTCAACATTCCGGGCGAGGCGGGCTCCGTGGTGACCGCGCTCGACGGGTTCCAGATGGCCAAGCAGGGCCGGGCAGGTCCGGCGCTCGCGATCGCCGCGATTGGCTCGTTCTTCGCGGGCTGCGTCGCTACCGTGTTGATCGCGGTGCTCGGCGCGCCGCTGACCAAGCTCGCGCTGGCGTTCGGGCCCGCCGAATATTTCTCGCTGATGGTGCTCGGCCTGATCTTCGCCGTGGTGCTCGCCAAGGGATCGGTGCTGAAGGCGATCGCGATGATCGTGTTCGGCCTGCTGCTGTCGATGGTCGGGTCCGACATCGAGACCGGCGCGTCGCGGATGTCCTTCAACATCCCCGAACTCGCGGACGGCCTCGGCTTTGCCACCGTCGCGATGGGTCTGTTCGGCTTCGCCGAGATCATCCGCAATCTCGATGCCGGCGGCGAAAGCGACCGCGAACTGGTGCAGCAGAAGGTCACGGGCCTGATGCCGACCAGGAAAGACATGACGGATTCCGCGCCGGCGATCCTGCGCGGCACGGTGCTGGGATCGATCCTCGGCATTCTGCCGGGCGGCGGCGCGGTCATCGCCTCGTTCGCGGCCTATACCATGGAAAAGAAGCTGTCCAAGAATCCGTCGCGGTTCGGCCGCGGCGCGATCGAGGGCGTGGCGGCGCCGGAAAGCGCCAACAATGCGGCTGCCCAGACCTCGTTCATTCCGCTCTTGACGCTCGGCATTCCCCCCAATGCGGTGATGGCGCTGATGGTCGGCGCCATGACCATCCACGGTATCGTGCCGGGACCGCAAGTGATGCAGAAGCAGCCCGAACTCGTCTGGGGCATGATCGCCTCGATGTGGGTCGGCAACCTGATGCTGCTGATCATCAACCTGCCGCTGGTCGGGATCTGGGTGCGGTTGTTGCGGGTGCCGTATCGCCTGATGTTCCCGTCGATCGTGATCTTCTGTGCGATCGGCATCTATTCGGTGAACAACGCGCCGATGGACGTGGTGCTGGCCGGCATATTCGGGCTGCTCGGCTATTGGCTGATCAAGCACGATTTCGAGCCGGCGCCGTTGCTGCTCGGCATGGTGCTCGGACCCCTGATGGAAGAGAACCTGCGCCGGGCGCTATTGATCTCGCGCGGCGACTGGACGGTGTTTGCTACCCGTCCGCTCTCGGCGGTGCTGATGGCGATCGCTGCGTTCCTGCTGGTGCTGGCGGTACTGCCGTCGCTGCGCAAGAAGCGCGACGAGGTGTTCGTGGAGTCCGAGAGCTGACATGCGTCGGAGCATCCCGAAGTCCAATCGACTTCGGGATGCCGGGTGGCTTAGTGTAAGTGTCGGCCGGCCTGCGCCGGTATCACAGTAGCGGCATTTTTGGAGCACCCTGATGAACTGGTATGGTCGCCTGCTGGCAAGCGGTGGACTGATTGCGCTTGCCGGCGTCAGTGCGCTTCCCGCGCCGGCCCAGGCACAAGCCTACCCGACGCGTTCCATCACCATGATCGTGCCGTTCGCGGCCGGCGGGCCGACCGATGTCATCTCGCGCATCGTTACCGGTCATATGGCGCAGACGCTGGGCCAGAGCATCATCATCGAGAACGTGGTCGGGGCCGGCGGCACCACCGCGACCACCCGCGCCGCGCGCGCCGCTAACGACGGATATACCTTGATCACCGGGCATATGGGCACCCACGCCGCATCGGTGCCGCTGTATCCCAAGCTCGCCTATCATCCGCAAAAGGATTTCGAGCCGGTCGCGCTGCTGGCCGGGACCCCGATCCTGATCCTGGCGCGCAAGGATTTCCCGCCCAAGGATCTCAAGGATTTCGTCACCTACGTGAAAGCCAATGTCGAAAAGGTCAATGCGGCGCATGCCGGCATAGGCTCGGTCTCGCACGTGTCGTGCCAGCTTCTGAACTCGGTCCTCGACATCAAGCCGGTCGGCGTTCCCTTCAACGGCACCGGTCCCGCGATGAATGCGCTGGTCGGCGGTCAGGTCGATTATATGTGCGACCAGATCGTCAACGCCGTGCCGCAGATCAAGGGCGGCACCATCAAGGCCTATGCGGTGGCAACGCCTGCGCGCAATCCGTCCTTGCCCGACGTTCCGACCACCACGGAGGCCGGCCTGCCGGCCTTCCAGGCCCAGGCCTGGAACGCGATCTTCGCGCCGAAGGGAACTCCGCCGGAGGTGATCGCCAAGCTCAACGCGGCGGCGGTCAAGGCGCTCGACGATGAAAACGTCCGCAAGCGCCTGCTCGATCTCGGCAGCGTGATCCCGGCGACGGCCGAACGCACGCCGGAAGCGCTGGCGGCGCTGGTGAAGAGCGAAATCGCCAAGTGGACGCCGGTTCTCAAGCCCGCAACCAACTGATTGCTCTCGGCGAAGCCGTTTTGAGGGCAGGGACGGAGCGTCCCTGTTCCCCTTGCCTTAAGCCGGCCAAATCCTCATTTTTCCGGGTATAATCCAGCCGTTCTGCCGAGTCGGCGCTGTCGATCGGCCGGACCGCCCGCTAAGACTTGGGCTCCCCGGGGGCCGCAATGCCATGAACCAGTACCACGACCTGCTCGAACGGATTCTCTCTGACGGCGCGGAGAAGCACGACCGCACCGGCACCGGTACGTTGTCGATCTTCGGCCATCAGATGCGCTTCAACCTGGCCGCCGGCTTCCCGATGCTGACCACCAAGAAGTTGCCGCTGAAATCGATCGTGCACGAGCTGCTGTGGTTCCTCAAAGGCGACACCAACATCAAATACCTCAAGGACAACGGCGTTTCGATCTGGGACGAGTGGGCCGACGCCAATGGCGATCTCGGCCCGGTCTATGGGTCGCAGTGGCGATCGTGGCCGGCGCCGGACGGACGCCGCATCGACCAGATCTCCAACGTCATCGACATGATCCGGCGCAATCCGGATTCACGGCGCCTGATCGTCAGCGCCTGGAATCCGGCCGATGTCGACAAGATGGCGCTGCCGCCCTGTCATTGCCTGTTTCAGTTCTACGTCGCCAACGGCAAATTGTCGTGCCAGCTCTATCAGCGCTCCGCCGACGTGTTTCTCGGCGTGCCCTTCAACATCGCTTCCTATGCGCTGCTGACGATGATGGTCGCGCAGGTAACTGGCCTGAAGCTCGGCGACTTCGTTCACAGTTTCGGCGACGTTCATCTTTATTCGAACCATCTCGATCAGGCCCGGCTGCAACTGACGCGCCAGACGCGGCCGCTGCCCACGATGAAGATCAATCCCGACGTAAAGGACATCTTCGCCTTCCGCTATGAGGATTTTGTGCTCGAAGGCTACGACCCGCACCCGCATATCAAGGCCGAGGTCGCGGTGTGACCGCGACGACCCGTCCGGAAGTCGTCTTCATCGTCGCGGTCGCCGAGAATGGCGTGATCGGCGCGCATGGCGCGATGCCATGGCGGCTGAAGTCCGACATGCAGCGCTTCAAGGCGATGACGATGGGCAGGCCGGTGGTGATGGGCCGCAAGACCTTCGTCTCGTTGCGCAGGCCGCTGCCCGGACGGACCAACATCGTCGTTACGCGCGACGCCGGCTTTCGCGCCGAAGGCGCGGTGGTGACGACGTCGTTCGCCGCCGCCCGCGCGGTCGCGACCGGTGACGCGCTGCGGCGTTTAGCCACTGAGATCGCCGTGATCGGCGGCGCCGAAATCTACGCGCAATGGATGACGTGCGCCGACCGTCTGGAAATTACCGAAGTCCATGCCCGGCCCGAAGGCGATACGCACTTTCCCGCCATCGATCCGGCCGTTTGGGAAGAGGTCGCGCGCGTGCGGCATACGGCCGGACCGGACGACAGCGCCGACACCTCCTATGTGACATATCGCCGGCGAAAGCCGCATTAACTCCATTCGGCAATGTTTGCATTGACAATTACCGGCCCGGGCATAGCTCCTTCGAGCCAACAAGCCGCGTTGTAAGGGCCGGGGCGGTCCCCTATAAAGCCGGGCAGATATTGCGGGGCCGGGCGTCTTTGCCCTTAGGCCCGCGAAGGAGACGTCGATGCCGTGGAAGAATCAAGGCGGAGGCCCGTGGGGCTCCGGTTCGAAAGGGCCCTGGGGCTCCGGCCCGCAATCGGGGGGGCCGAGGCCGCCCGATCTCGAGGACCTTCTGCGCCGCGGCCAGGACAAGCTCCAGCAATTGCTGCCGGGCGGGTATTTCAGCGGCATGGGCGTCGCGATCATCCTGCTCGCGGCCGTGGTGATCTGGGGACTGTCCGGATTCTTCCGCGTCCAGTCCGAAGAGCTCGGCGTCGTGCTGCGTTTCGGCAAGCATGTGCGCACGGTGCAGCCGGGCCTGAACTATCATCTGCCGTATCCGATCGAGACCGTGCTGCTGCCGAAGGCGCTGCGGGTCTCCACCATCAACATCGGCATGAACCTGATCGAGGATCCGGCGCGGCGCGGCAGGACGATGCGCGATGTGCCGGAAGAGAGCCTGATGCTGACTGGCGACGAGAACATCGTCGACGTCGACTTCACCGTGCTGTGGCGGATCAAGCCGGACGGCGTCGGCAATTACCTGTTCAACATCCAGAACCCAGAAGGCACTGTGAAGGCGGTGGCCGAAAGCGCGATGCGCGAGGTGATCGGCCGTTCCAACATCCAGCCGATCCTCACCGGCGCCCGTACCACCACCGAGGCCGGCGTGCAGGAATTGATGCAGAAGACGCTCGACAGCTACGGCTCCGGCGTCCTGGTACAGCAGGTCCAGATGCAGAAGGTCGATCCGCCCGCACAGGTGATCGACGCGTTCCGCGACGTGCAGGCGGCGCGCGCCGATCTCGAGCGGCTGCAGAACGAAGCGCAGACCTATGCCAACCGCGTAGTCCCCGACGCGCGCGGCCGGGCCGCACAGATCATCCAGGTCGCCGAAGGCTACAAGGAGCAGGCGGTCGCCGAGGCCAAGGGCCAGAGCGCACGCTTCCTGAAGGTCTACGACGAATACAAGAAGGCGCCCGATGTTACGCGGCAGCGCATCTATCTGGAGACGATGGAGCGCATTCTCGGCAATGCCGAGAAGCTGGTCTATGACGGCGGCAATTCGTCGTCCGGGCAGAGCATCGTGCCGTATTTGCCGCTGAGCGAGCTGTCGCCGCGGCGTCAGGCCGCGCCAACTCAACAGCAGGGCGGAGCCGCAAGATGAGATCCGGTATTACAGGTATTGTCTCGCTGATCGTGCTGTTTTTCGTCGTGATCGTCGGCTACAGCTCGGTGTTCACGGTATCTCAGACCGAACAGGTGCTGGTGGTGCGGCTCGGCGAGCCCGTGCGGGTCGTCACCGAGCCGGGCCTGAACTTCAAGGCGCCGTTCATCGATACCGTGATCAGTATCGACAAGCGGATCCTCGATCTGGAAAACCCGTCGCAGGAAGTGATCGCGTCGGACCAGAAGCGGCTCGTGGTCGACGCCTTCGCCCGCTACCGCATCAAGAACGCGCTGCGGTTCTATCAAAGCATCGGCTCGATCCAGGCCGCCAACATCCAGTTGACGACGCTGCTCAACGCGTCGCTGCGCCGCGTGCTCGGCGAGGTCACCTTCATCCAGGTCGTGCGCGACGAGCGCGAGGCCTTGATGGCGCGGATCCGCGACCAGCTCGACAAGGAGGCCGACGGCTACGGCATCCAGGTGGTCGATGTGCGGATCAGGCGCGCCGATCTGCCGGAGCAGAACAGCCAGGCGGTGTACCAGCGCATGCAGACCGAGCGGCAGC